>WFYS01000055.1 GCA_015490005.1 Desulfurellaceae bacterium
AAATAGATATATTCCCTTTTTGTCAAATGCAGTCAATTTATTAGCCGTTATATGAACAGGTATCTTCTTTTTTCCAACATATTGTTTTGGATTCACGGCATAGGAGTTAATGCTCAAAAAAATAGCAAATATAATTACAAACAAAATTCTAAACATCCATAGCCTCCAGCTCGGCCTTTATCTTTTCTAAAGCCTTTCTCCTATGGGAAAGCTTGTTCTTTAAAGAAGACTCCATCTCGGCAAAGGTAAGCTCAAATTCATCGGGTATAAAAACAGGATCATAGCCAAACCCGTTATTACCCCTTGGTGCATCTATAATTCTACCGTGAACATATCCTTCTTTTTGTATAACCCTCTTGCCCACAATTAAAACCATACAGCAAACAAAACGCGCTGACCTATCCTTTTTGCCCTTTAGCCTATTCAACAACTTTTCAACATTTGCCCGATCCGTACCCTCAGCAGAGTAGCGCGAAGAGTAAATCCCAGGTTCACCATTTAAACTAAACACCTCTAACCCCGAATCATCAGCCAAAACGGGATAATCTACGTATTTCTTTAGTGCCCTTGCCTTTATCAGTGCATTTTCACAAAAACTATTGCCCGTCTCATTAGGGTTAAAATCTTTAACAAACTCCTTAGCGGGCAAAATTTCAAAGCCGATTAAGATTTCCCTAATTTCTCTAAGTTTATGCTCGTTATTCGTCGCAACAACAATTACTCTATTTTCCAAAGGCACTTTTCCAGTCGTTTAAAAACCTTTCAAGACCAATATCCGTCAGTGGATGTTTAAACAACTTCTCCATAACATCTGGGGGTATTGTTGCTATGTCCGCACCCATACGCGCCGCCTCAACAACGTGCAAGGGATGTCTGATACTTGCAACTATTATTTCACAGTCAAAATCGTAATTATCCAAAATTTCACGTGTAACAGCAATCAGCTCCATGCCATCGTGCGATATGTCGTCCAACCTACCAACAAAAGGGCTTATAAACCTCGCTCCAGCCTTTGCTGCAAGGAGAGCCTGAGCCGGTGAGAAAATAAGTGTCATGTTAACCTTTACACCCTTGTTCGCAAGAACATGCGTAGCTTTGATACCATCTTTTGTCATCGGTATCTTAACAACAATATTTTCGTGGATTTCAGACAACTTCAGCGCTTCCTGAATCATACCCTCACTATTTGTAGATAAAACCTCGGCAGATATAGGCCCGTCAACAATCTGTGTAATCTCCTTAATTACACTTTCAAAACTCCTGCCCTCTTTGGCAATCAGGCTCGGATTTGTTGTAATGCCATCCACAAGACCCATATCTGCAAAATACTTAATCTTTTCAACATTCGCCGTATCCAAAAAGAATTTCATGAGCTTTCCTCCTTCATGGAATCCAGTATATTCTTGTTTATGCCAAGCATATAGGTGAAAAATATGGCTATTTCAGAATCGCCTATATTGTACTCAAAAAAACCACCAATCAAGAAAGCAATAAATCCAGCCGTTAAACCTATAATCAAACCCCTATAAAAATCATTGCCTGTCAAATTAATAAAAATAACGTTTCTATAAAGTACGTAGGACCACATGAAAATCCAAACGACTAAACCAATTATTCCCCACTGTAACAATATTTGAAGATACAAATTATGCATGGAGTGTTTGAAAAAATGGCTTGTCAGATATCCAAACTTTCGTTTTGCATTTCTCTTGATATACGGTTCTGTATAATGGAAAAGGTGATTATTACCACACCCTATCAACTTATTTTTTAAGGAGTAGTCTCTAAACACTTCTAACCCCGATCTCCACAGCATTAACCTAATCTCAGCAGACATGTCCCTTTTGTAGTGTATAAGCGTCTCAACTCTGTTATGAACGAAAGGCACCAAAAAAAACATAGAAACAAATACCACTAAGATTGAGATAGAAATTACTTTTGGAGCCAAATATTTCTTATATAAAAAGGGCATAATAATCAAAGATACCACAAAGCCTATCCAATAAGCCCTGCATAGGGCTAAGATTAAAGAAGGAAATACAAAAAGAGCTAACGAACCATAAATTACCTTTTCTTTTAAACCCTTGGAGAATATACTTAAGCCCAAATATAAGAAAAACAAAATGGACAATATGCCAACGCTTGTAAATGGATTATGAAAAAAACCATCCGCTCTAATGGGATGTTTAAGTAAATGGATGCTGCTTAAATGGTGCCAAGGTATATGTGTGGGTCGTATGCCAGTGAACGCATGAAACATCATACCAAAGGAAGCTATTATAGCCGATACAGCCAATATGTTTATTAACAATCCTATCTTCTCTCTATCAACACGAGAAGCTATGTAATAGGGTAAATAATGCCACAAAAACCTACTTTTTTTGATGCTATAAATAAAATTTATCGAGAAAAGAGCAGATATAATACCAACGCTTTGGAATGAAGCAAATATCTTATCAAAGATATCGAACTTTATCCTTTTTGCAACTAAAATTAGTCCAAGTAACCCAACGCCAATAGCTATATTGTCAAGACCCAAAGATAAAGGTGTTGCTATACTTAAAAGAATCGCAGATATAACAAGAAAGATCATTTTTTGCTATTATACTCCTTCTTGCACTGATCTGAGCAGAAGTACAAAATCTCGCCATTTAATTTAATTTTTTTAACAGCCTCACTTTTTGGCAAGTAAACACCGCAGTTTAAGCATTTAATGAGCACATCTGGGCTATTTTTATCGCCATTTCTCTTATTTCTAGGCGGAAACAGAACATCAAGTATATCATCTATGCGTTTTTTGAACGAATATATAGTCACAAACAAAAACAATAGAAAGATTAAAAACAGAATCTTAAGCATTAGCTTAGCAATCCATTGACTATGAACTCGGCAGCCTCTTCTTCAGTCAATCCTTTAGCCATCAAAGTTTCAAGTTGAACTTGATTAATTCTACCAACGCTTGCTTCATGTGTGAGTTCTGCTTTATCATTCATAACCTTCAATAGCGGCAAAGTAGAAACTTCAACGCTATTACCTTTAACAATTTCATTACACTCAATATGGCCTCGAGCATAAGGCGCGTTACCATAGGCTTCATTTACAACATGGGCATTTGTTCTATCGGTCGCAAAAACCGTAGATTTTGCTATACCCGAAGAATTCTCACCGTTCAGTCTTAAAACTTCTTTTATATCTATTATGTCGTCTTCCCTTCCATAAATCTTACTTTCTAAATCAGCTTTTGCATCTTTTAAAAGCTCTATGTCCATAACTACATTGATTCTACCAACCCTAGTCTTTGTCTCATAAAACTTACTTGAGAAAAAAGAACCCTCATCTATCTTCATCCTCGTTATTGTCTCAACAAACACCCCACCACCTTCATCATGAAAGTGCTCATCTTCATACGTAACAAACGAATTTTTTCCTATATACATATCGCTTTCCATATAATGATGAAGTTTTTCAACTTTTGTCAATATGCAGTGTGATTTGAATTTTACTTTAACATTACTCCCAATTATATAGTTGAATTTTAGAATTTGCTCTCCCCTTTTCTTTAAAAATCCCGTGCACAAATGTACAGGAATAGGGATAATTGTGTTATCCTCTATTTCAACATCAATCATCACAAGGCCATCGGCTCTTTCTTTTGACTTAATATGCATGCCTTTTACACTGTTCAAGCCAACAACCTTATTACCACTGACAATAATTGTTGCAACACCCGGGCTTCTCAAGCTCTTATCGTTCGTATTTTTCTCATATATTTCAACTAACTCCTCAAATTCCTTTTCGTAACCTTTTACTATGTCCATTACTCCTCCTCCAAATAGTTGACATGCCCACAGTTATCGCATGTTTTTTCGTAGTACGATACAATTTTTTTACTCTCTCCATCCAAAAACACCTTACCTGCGCAAATTAAATATGAATAACCACAATTTATTGCTATCTCTTTCCTGTGTGTTATAACGATAACCGCACTACCCATTTTTTTAAAATGATTTATCACTTTAACTATCATATCCAAGCTCATTATATCGATTCCACTGTCTGGCTCATCCATTATCACATACTTAGGTTTCAACAAAATACAACTTGCAAGCTCAACTTTTTTCCTTTCACCACCTGAGAGCTTTTTATCCACATAACGTCTCATATATCTACTTGGCTCAAGATTAACGAGTTTTAGCGTCTCTTCTATTTCCTCTTTTTTCATATCTCTATTTAATTTTAAATAATTCTCAACCGTTATACCATCAAACCTGGCAGGCTCCTGCCATAACAATGATATACCACTCTTTGCCCTTTCAGTTAAAGAAAGTTCCGTAATATCCTTGCCATCTAAAAAAATATTACCCTGGCTCGGCCTATAATCGCTCAAACCCATAATTATGTATCCAATTGTGGACTTGCCAACTCCATTGTTTCCTATAATGCAGTAAACATTACCTTCTTCAAATTTCATATTTATTCCTTTGATTATCTCATTATCACCCTTTGAATACTTTATATCTCTTAGCTCAAGCATCTCTCCTCCCATAAAACTTACTTAAAAAGATAATATATTACACAGCCTCAAGGTCAAGTTTTTTAAGGCGTTCTATTTCATCTCTATACTCAATTGCCTTTTCAAACTCCATTTTCTTAACGGCATCCTGCATAAGCCTTTTAAGCATCTTAATCTTTTTCGGTATATCCTTTTTGTTAATCTTTTCTTCAAATACATCAATCTTGTCCATATAATCCAAACTACACATTTCTAACATTTTATTATCTTTCGACTTAACTATAGTTTTTGGCATAATCCCATGCTTTTTGTTAAATTCAGCCTGAATCTTCCTCCTTCTTTCAATTTCATCTATAGCTTTCTCCATGGACTCTGTCATCTTATTAGCATAAAAAATAACCTTAGAGTTGGCATTCCTAGAAGCTCTGCCGGCTGTTTGAATGAGGCTTGTTGTAGAACGCAAAAAACCCTCTTTATCGGCATCTAGAATAGCCACAAGGTTGACCTCAGGTATATCAAGCCCTTCCCTTAACAGGTTTACGCCAATTATACAATCAAATTTATCGTTCCTCAAATCCGATATGATTTTAGCCCTTTCTATAGCGTTTAATTCTGAATGCATATACTTTGTTTTTAAACCCAAATCGTTGTAGTACTCGCTCAAGTCCTCAGCCATCCTCTTTGTAAGCGTAGTAACCAACACCTTACCGCCCTTCTCTATAGCCTTCTTTATCTCACCATACAAATCATCCACAGCCATATCCATGTGTCTCACTTCAACAGGCGGCTCCATCAATCCCGTAGGCCTAATAATCTGCTCAACAATAATATCTTTAGATAAATTAATCTCAAACTCTGCAGGTGTTGCCGACACAAATATAACCTCCCCCCAACGCTCTATCAACTCTTCAAACTTCAGAGGCCTATTATCCAAAGCACTGGGCAGTCTAAAACCGTGATCAACAAGCGTTTTTTTGCGTGAATAATCCCCTCTGTACATCCCCATAAGTTGAGGAACAGTTACATGGGATTCATCAATTATCGTTAAAAAATCATCACCAAAGTAATCTACCAACGTATAAGGCGGTTCTCCGGGTTTTCTGCTTGAAAAATGCCTCGAGTAATTCTCAATACCCGGGCAGGTGCCCGCCTGCTCTATCATCTCAAGGTCAAAATTCACCCGTTCCTCAATCCTCTGAGCTTCCAATAATTTTCCTCGTTCACGAAAGTACTCAATCCTTTCTTTTAACTCATCACGTATCGACCTAATAGCCCTTTCTCTCTTTTGCTTACTCGTTATATACAAGTTAGCTGGAAATACAACAATAGAACTTTTCTCTTCTACAACCCTATTCGTCAAAGGGTCAAACAGAACAATTCTATCAACAGCATCATCAAAGAGTTCAATTCTTACAGCCATATTCCTCATATGAGCTGGGTAGACATCTATCACATCGCCTCTAACTCTAAACGTTCCTCTATCGAAGTCTATATCGTTCCTCACATAAAGCAATTCCACGAATCTTGATAAAATTTCTTTTCTAGATATTTCATCTCCAACATTTATGTAAAACGCTAAAGCCGAATAGTCCTCTCTTTCTCCAATGCCGTAGATGCACGATACACTTGCAACGACAATAACATCCCTGCGTGTCATCAAACTCATAACGGTTTTTTGCTTTAACCTATCTATCTCATCATTAATAGAAGCATCCTTTGCGATGTACGTATCTGTTCGCGGTATATATGCTTCCGGTTGATAGTAATCGTAGTAGCTTATGAAATACTCAACGGCGTTTTCAGGAAAAAATGTAGAAAATTCGTTATACAGTTGAGCGGCCAATGTCTTGTTGTGTGATATAACAAGGACAGGCTTATTGACCTTTTCTATAACATTAGCAATAGTAAAGGTCTTACCGCTGCCTGTGACACCTAAAAGAACTTGATACCTAACGTCCTTCTCCAAGTTATTGACAAGCTCATCTATAACCCTCGGTTGATCACCGGCCGGCTCATAATCGCTTACAAGCTTAAATAAACCCATTTCCTAATAGTTTTTTCTTCTAAACAGATCCGTCCTTCTCGATATAATTCTATCGATAAAGAGAATGCCATCTAAATGGTCTATCTCATGTTGTAAAACAACAGCCTCGAAACCTTCTGTATCAAATCTGTGCTCATTGCCATCTAAGTCGTAATATCTAACTGTAACTTTCCTTGCCCTATTTACGTTTCCCGTATAATCTGGAATACTCAAGCAACCTTCACGGGTTTTTATAATACTACTCCATTCAACAATTTCAGGATTTATCATAACAAGCTCGCCATGATTTAACTTTTGACCCTTTTTGGTTTTAGACACATCAATCGCAACAATTCTAACCAACTCACCTACCTGAGGTGCAGCTATGCCAACCGTATGCGAGTAATTATGCAAAGTATCGCGCAAATCATTGGCAACAGAAAGAGCATATTCATCTATACTTTTTATTTCCACGCAAATCTCTTTTAGCCTTCTATCTGGATACAAAACAATATCACGTACAGACATTTAATTTTCTCCCTAAAGCTCGTATGTTTCTATTTTTCGTACGGAATAATCTACATTTATCTTTTTGCATGCACTATCAAGTATACTTTTAAGCTTCTCTTCATTCATGTCTCGTGGCAAATCAATATCCATTATCATAACATACACTGGAGAATCAGCTTTTGTAAGCCTGGTTCTTAAATCCACAATATTTATACCGTTTTCTGCAAAGGCTTTTGAAACAAAATACACTATGCCAACCCTGTCTTCACCATAAACCGAAACACTATATAAGTTCTCGGGCTCTTTTGTCTTTACCTCTTCTTTCTCAATTCTTCTCAAGGAAACACTTAACTCAAGGTTTTTTCTAGCCTTTGCAAAAGCCTTTTTTAATTCTAAAACCCCGTAATTTTTCTCAGATGATACAATAAGCGTCATGGTAAATTGATTACCTAACAGTGTGGACACAGAATCCTCAACCGATATACCCTTTTCATAAAGCACCTCAGATATAGCCGCTACCATTCCAACCCTATCTCTACTAATAACCGTTAAAGCATAAAAATACTTAGCCATTACACTCCTCCAAAAAAATCTTTATGGCGTTCAATTTTATATACGAAGCCTTTATAATTCAAATGAAAAAAGGCCGGCTAAACCGGCCCTTAAGTTTTAAGACTTAAAATACGTAACTAACTTGAGCGGCAACTGTGTCTTGATGCATCTTGATTTCAACTTCTTTACCATACATTGGTTGATATTGTTGCGGCACTTTACCTGTTTGGTCGTGTTCAAATGCATGAACATACGCAAATGACACATCGAAACTCTTGGTAATATTATAGGTAAATCCAAACGTTGCATGCGTCTCAACAATAGCAGGGGCAACAATATTCATATACAAATCGTCATCATCTATAGGATCTTTAGCATAGTTAAACCCTGTCCTCAAAGTTAAATAAGGAAGTACTTTGTAAGATGTACCAATAGCAAATACCCACTGATTGTCCCAATGGAAATTCCAAGATGGAACTGCCATACCACTGACATCTACTTCATTCATCACATCATGATAATTTATCCATCTTATATCCGTTTCAATCCTTAATTGTTCAATAGGCCTAAAGTTTATACCCAATGCCACCTGTTGAGGCATATCAAGCCTCATTTTAACATCATCTGATGTAATCATCAAACCATTTCCAGGCACTGTATTCCATTCCAATTTTTGCATATATCTCTTGGATTTATATACAAGACCTACCATCCACATATCATTAATCTTATAGACCAAACCTGCATCAAAGCCTATACCATAAGCAGAAGCTGTATCAAGAGAATCCGTATGTACACCGGGTGCAGGCATCTTTCTATAATAATGAGAATTTGGATTGGTTTGACCCACATCTGGAACAACCCAGCCGAACTCCATCTGTAAAGCTTGATAAACAAAAACAGGTGCAAAGCCAAACGACAGCTTATCATTAAACCTATATGCACCACCTATAGACATCTCCATCATCTGCAAACTGGAGTAAGCCTTTTGTAGCATACCACCATTGGTTAGTTTATTATCATCCCAATCTACACCCATACCAGAAACGCCATACATACCCATACCAAATACAAAGTGAGGTGTTCCGCAGTTACAACCCATCTTGTTGTAAGCAAAACCTGCAGCCGGCACTACAAATACATTTGAATCGCTATCGTGGCCGTTCATTTTTCTTGGGGGCATAAACACTGCACCGCCAATATCAAACATGGTGTTTGGAAGCCACGCAATCCCTGCTGGATTTTGAATTATTGTTGACGCGTCCTGCGGGTTTGCTACAACAGCACCAGCCATACCCAACGATTTTGCACCCGTACCAATCATATAATAACCATTTGTTGCAAAGGAAGTGCTACCCACACCAAAAACCAACCCGGCAGCCAACACCGCACTAAAGAGCTTCTTTCTGATACCCATAAATAACCTCCACACAGCAAAATAAATTTTTAAATCAATAATTCTTTCTTTAAAATCACACAATATCTAATATAACTATCTCATCTTATTGTCAACAAAAAAAATTATTGGATGAAACAAAAAGTTATAAAATTTTAATAAACTAATTTTTCCTTTGTAATACAAAAATCATATCTAATAAAGTAATTATATCAACCACCTATATACCTCTTTTACTATTGACTTTTATAAAAATTGACATATGTTCAAAAGTAAAATGGGAGGTGAAAGATGAGAATTGGATTTCCAACAAACAATTTGAGGACGCTATCCAATCACACAGCTCTTAGTAAATACATTGGAATAATAGAGATAGAAAACGGTCAAGTCATAGAAAGAATAGCCATCAAAAACCCACTACCCCGATTGGCTTCGGGAGTCTCTTCTGAGAAAGAGGGAAGAGGCTTAGGGGCTGGTAAAATTATACCTCAAATTTTATTAGATTATAATGTAGATGTATTTGTAGCATCAGAAATTGGAGAAGGCATGCAGAGAAATTTAGAATATGCTGGAATTAAGGTTGTGTTGAGTAAAGATAAAGAGTTGAAAAAAATAATAGAAAAATTGGAGGTTGAAAAATGAATAGAAAGTTTAAATGTGCTGACTGTGGAACAGAATTTGAAGAGCCATTTGGAACCGGAAGACCCACATGCCCAAAATGTGGCTCAGCCAACGTATACAGAATTGACGAATACACTGGAATGGGTCCTGGTATG
>WFYS01000056.1 GCA_015490005.1 Desulfurellaceae bacterium
AAGTATAAACGGGGACAAGGAGGCATTAAGTCAAGAGTCGTAATTCCCTTCAGAAACGGAAATAGTGCAACGACCGCTCTCCACTGATAAAAAGGCAAAAATGGTAAACAGTCGTAGTCGTAATTCCCTTCAGAAACGGAAATAGTGCAACGATAAAACAAGTTGAAGTGAATAATGATAGGAGGAGGTTTGAGAAAAGTCGTAATTCCCTTCAGAAACGGAAATAGTGCAACAGGACTCTCAAAAAGCCTATTTCTATAAGGCAAAAACTTGATAGCAATGCTATAAAGTTTTCGTAATCCCCTATAAAAACAACATTTCCTGCTGTACGAGAAATAGCCCATATTTCGTTGTAAAAGAACACTTTTTAACAGGTTTTTTGACAACATTAAAAAACCTGCTTTTCTAAGTTTCTTCTACTATCTACGCCATTTATTTAAGAAAGTCAAGAGAAAAATGAAAAAGAAAAACCTATACAGAAAATTTTATTAGTTGATAATTTGTCAAAATTGTTTTTAGTTTAAATGCAAATTAAATTGTCCGTTTTTAGTTATTTTTTCGTTTCTTATAAATGGAGGTGAAAGAAAATGAAAGGTTTTTTGTTTGTAGCAACTCCTGGTTGTGTTATAAATAGAAAGGACAACAATATAGTTGTTCAAAACGGTGAGGATAGTTATAAAATCCCGATAGGTGCTTTAGAACACGTTTTTATCTTTGGTGGCGTTAACATTTCAACGCCCGCTGTCAGGTTTATAACGACAAAGGGAAAGTTTATATTTTTGTTAAACCAATTTGGAAAAACTGTTAGTGTTATAGCGCCTGAGTTGATTACAAGCGATTACCGCATTAGGCTTGCCCAGTATGAGGTTTTGAGGGATGAGAAGAAAAAGCTTGAGTTGATTAAAATGCTTTTAAAAACAAAGGCAAAAGGAATTGGGTATATAATGGGCTTAAATCAATCTAACTACAATAAGAGTCTGTTTATCAGGGCATTAGAGGGCAATGTTAGGTTTTCAAATTTACAAGAGGCGCTTGGTGTTGATGGCAATTTGAATAAGGCGATGTTTGAACACTTGAGAGACACAATGCTTCCAAGTGAGTTCGAGTTTGAAATAAGGGATTATCATCCGCCAAAAGATCCTGTTAATGCGCTTTTGTCGTTGACCTATAGCATTTATTACTCAATTTTGATACCCATTTCTATTGCAAATGGTTTTGATCCGTATCTTGGTTTTTTTCATGTAAAAAGGGGCAGGCATGCCTCGTTTTGTTCAGATGTTATTGAGATTTCAAGGCCGTGGTTGAGTTTGTTTGTTTTTCAACTTTTACAGGATGGATTTTTTCATCCTATGGATTTTGATGTAAGGGAAAATGGGTGTTATTTAAGACCCAAAGCACTCAAGGCTTACATAAAGATCTTTACGGAGAGGATTATACATAAAGATGGCTCTTTTTTGGATTATAGTGTGGAATTTTTGAGAAAAATAAAGGAAACGATAACATGAAATATTTGATTACTTACGATATTAGAGAGCCTAAAAGATGGCACAAGGTTTTTAAATTCTTGAAAAAGAATGGGTTAAATGTTCAGTTGTCTTGTTTTGAGGTGGAGATTGAGGGCAATCAGTTAGAAAAAATTGTTAACGAGATTTTTGATTTAATTAATCCGCTTGAGGATAGGGTTTACCTTTTTCCTATCAGTTCGGCAGCATCGGGTTTAATCACGAAATTAGGCAAAATTGAGGAGTTAAATGAGAGCAAGGTTTTATGAGTAGGGTGGAAAAGTTTGTTGTGATTTATGATATAAAGGACAACAAAAACCGCATGAGGCTTTCAAGATTACTGTTTGAATTCGGTATTAGGACGCAGCTATCTGTTTTTGAGGTTGAGGTTAAAGAAAAGGAATACAGGCGGTTTATGAGGCTTGTTGAAAGAAAGATAAAATCAGGTAATGACAAAATTTACATATATCCTCTGGATGAAAAGAGTGTCAAAAAAATTCGGAGATTGGGAGATTGGGAGAATACAATAATAAGTGATTTTTTTATTTGACAATATTGGATAGCTCGTTTAGTATCTTAAAAAATAGTTTAGCCCGGGGGTCAATATTATGAAGCTTACAGATTTGCAGTTGGTTAGTTTAGCAGGGTTCTTACATGATATAGGTAAAGTAAGACAAAGGGCAGAATATGGTCTTAAAAGTGAATACAACGAATCTTATTGTCCAACTGATAAAAGTGGAAAGCCAAGTTATGTTCATGCGGCGCATACGGCTGAATTTTTGGATGAATTTGAGAAAAAATTTGGCATTGAATCAGATAGCGATGACAACAATCTGATAAACGTCGCTGCAAAACATCATTTAAGAGGAGAGATTGGAGTTTTAGCGGCTATTGTTAGAAAAGCAGATAGACTTTCGAGTGGTTTTGAAAGGGAAGAGAGTGAAGATAAGGGGCATTACAAAAAGGATAGGCTTGAAAGTATCTTTTCTCAGGTTTGCTTAGGAAATGAGAAAGAGAAAAAGCCAAAGACGTTTTATTGTCCCATAAAAAAGCTGGATTTTGAGACCGTACCTATTGAGAGCGGTAGGGAAGCAGATAAAGATGCTTATAAAACACTTTATAATGGTTTGTGCAATGATTTAGATAAGTTGGCCGAATTAAAAGATAAAGTTCATTTTGATGCTTTCTGGGACGCGCTTGAATACCTGCTTGAAGTTTATACATGGTCTGTGCCTTCTTCTTCGTATTATTCTTATCCAAGGATTTCACTTTTTGATCATTTGAAGACAACGTCTGCCATTGCCCAGGCGCTTTATGGGTTTCATAAAGCTGGTGGGACACTTGAAGAGAGCAAGATTGAATCAATTAAGAACAATGAATTTCTGTTTGTTCAGGGTGATTTTTCAGGCATTCAAAGTTTCATTTTCTCTAAGATGGGTGAATCAAATAAATACGCTGCTAAGATTTTGAGAGCAAGGTCGTTTTTTGTTTCTTTGTCAACGGATCTTGCGGCTTACGATATATGCAAGAGGCTTAATCTTACAAAGGCAACTATAGTTATGAATGCGGGTGGTAAGTTTACACTGCTTTTGCCCAATACACCTGAATCGTTAAGGGTCATTTATGAAGTTGAGGAAGAGATAAACAAAAGCTTTAAGGATTTAACATTTGGCGAGACGAGGTTTTATATAGCAAGCGTTCCGCTTTCCGATAGTGATTTTGATTCAAAAAGTGATGCGTTTTCAAAAAAGATGGAAAAGCTCGTGATGGAACTTGAAAAAAAGAAGCTGCAGCCGAAGATAGACCGGTTTGTTTTTGATGGGTATATTGATGAAATTTCAAGGTCAGGAAAAGGCGTTTGCAAAATTTGTGGCAAACATGTTGCTGCTTGTGATGATGATGTGCCTATATGTGACTATTGTAAAGTTTTCAGGGAGATAGGAGCAAATCTGGTCAGAAAGAAGTATTTTAAGATTACAAAGAATAAAAAGGAGGGTATTCCTGAGATTGTAAATGACTATAAACTAGATTTTCTATCTGATAAGGGGAATTTAACATCGTTTATAAAAGATGCTCTGCTTGTTTATGATTTAGAGAGAGATGGTGAGTTCAAAGGTGTGGCCAAAGGAAAGATTTCAGGTTATGTGCCTGTTTATACCATGGAAGAATCGGAAATTGGCAAATACGAGGGGCTCGATGTTGATGAAATTGCGGATGTGGAAGATCCGAAGACGTTTGCCATGATAGCCGAGGATGCAAAAGAGCCAAATGAAAAAGGTGAGTATGTTGGTGAGGCGTTTTTGGGTATATTAAAGGCCGATGTGGATAACTTAGGAAGGATCTTTATTGAAGGTATAAAAGGCGATACAGAAGGGAAAGCGGGCAACAGCGGTGGAATATCAAAAAGGGTTTCTCTGTCGAGGATGCTTGACTTTTTCTTCACAGGCTGGCTGCAGTATAAACTTAGGACGCAGTATAAGTCGGTTTATACGGTATTTAGTGGAGGCGATGATCTGTTTTTGATTGGTCCTTTTAATCAAATAATTGACTTGGCACAGGAGATTAATAGCCATCTTAAGGATTACACGAAAAACGACGATTTCCATTTGAGCTGCGGCATATCGTTTTTAAAACCAAAAGTGCCCGTTTATCAGATGGCAGAAAGCGCTGAATCTTTTTTGGAAAGGGCCAAAGGCGAGGAAGGCAAAAATAGCATAGGCATATTTGGTAAGGTTGTGAAGTGGAGCGAGTTTGAAGAGATGATGAGGGATAAAAAACTTGCTGATGTTTTAGAGGGCATATCTAATAGCTTGAGATATTCTTTATTTAAATTTTCGTCTATGGCTGAGGGTAAGGGTGGCTATAGGGATTTGATGTGGAAGCCGCTTTTGTCTTATCAGGTGTATAGGAATGTGAAAAACAATGAGCTTAGAGAGGTGGTTTTGAGGATTTTGATGGATGGTTTGGAAAAGTATAGGGATAAATTTGTTGTGCCTTTGAGTAATTACATTTATAGGAGCAGGAGGAAGTGATGGTGAAATATTTTGAAGACAAGTCTAAGGGTATAGTAAACAAGGAGCTTTTTTCAAGTATTGCAGAGGGTGTAGCTAAGGAATTTGGTAAAGTTTTCGAAAAAAAAGTGGGCAGGGGTAGGCCGAGAAAATTATCTAATACTAAATCTCAAATTAGAAAATTTTATGATGATGTTTTGAAAAACAAAATGATGATTGAGAGTGCAATTTCCTCTCATAATTATAAGGAGGATACCGAAAGCAAAAAGAGGGTAAATGAAGAGTTTGTAAAAAGACTGCCTTATATAAAAATGCTAAAAGCGAAGGCTGCTTATGTCTATGAAAGGGAGAAAATCACGCCTGCTTTTAAAAGTTTTATAGAGGAAAATATTGACTCCATAAATGATTGGGAAGATTTTAGGGTTTTTTGTGATTTTTTTGAAGCTGTAGTAGCTTACTCTGTTGTTCATGTTAGCAAAAATTAATTTATTGTGGAGGTTTGTTTATGAAATTACTAAGCGTTAGAAAGATAAATGGTAAAATAGTATTAAAAACGGGTTTGCATATAGGTGCTGGAAGTGATGAAATACATATTGGCGGAATAGATACGCCTGTTGTTAAAGATCCTTTGATGGATTGGCCGTATATCCCGGGATCGTCCCTTAAAGGTAAGATTAGGACATTGCTTGAGTGGGCGACAAATAGGGTTAGTTCAGGCGGCAAGCCGTGGTCAACCAAGGAGTCCGATGATCCAATTGCAAGAATATTTGGGAATGGTAGTAATATGCCAGAATATGAGGGTGGGCCGACAAGGGTAAGTTTTTCTGATTGTTTTCTGGATGAGTATAAGGCAAGAGAGATGATAAAAAAAGGCGCTTTGACAGAGGAAAAAACAGAGGTTGTTATTGATAGAATGAAAGGAACTGTTGGCGGTGGTGGCCCAAGAAGAATTGAGAGAGTGCCGGCAGGGGCTGAGTTCAACTTTGAGATTGCATACAAGGTTTATGATATGGGAGACAATGGTGCTCAGGATGAAAAGAATTTGAAGCTTTTGTTGATAGGTATGAAATTGCTTGAGTTAGATGCTTTGGGTGGTTCAGGTTCGAGGGGCTATGGAAAGGTTAAGTTTGAAGATGTTGCTGTTGATGGAGATAAAAGTGTTTGGGGTAGTGTTGATATAAAGAAGGATTTAGATGAATTTGTCCGTAAAGGGTAAGAAAGATGAAATCTCTAAAGCTGACTATAGAGTTTAAAAGCCCGTTGGGTTCTCTGCTTTTAAGCGATACGATATTTGGGCATTTTTGTTGGGAATACAGAGATATTTTTGGTGAGGATAAGCTTAAAGAGGTGCTTGAAGACTTCGAGAGTAATCCATTTCTTGTTTTTTCCGATGGCTTTGTTAAAGATACGCTGCCTATGCCGTTTTTGAAGCCAAAGAGCCTGAAAGAAATGAAAGAATATTTTAAAGAAAGATTTGGAGACGATTTTGATTATTACTCAAATGTGAAGAGATTAAAGAAGGCGAGGTTTGTGAAGGATTATTTTCTTGAAAATTTAAAAGGTGATTTAGAGCTTTTTGCACTTTACGATTATATTCACAAGCCCAATACCAAAACGGTGCATTTTATAAGGAATAGTGTTAACAGAATTACCAATACGGTTCAAGAAGGTCTATATTCGACAGATGAGGTATTTTATGGAGAGCAAGTCGATATTTATGTGAAGTACGATGAGAGTAGGATTGATAAAGGCACTATAGAAAAAGTCTTTGAAAGCATCGGTAGGTTTGGCTTTGGGCGCGATAAATCAACAGGGAAGGGTAGGTTTAAGGTTGTCGATGCTGAAGATGAGCCTAAAGTTTTAGCCAGAAAGAGTTCAAAAACGTTTATAAGCCTTTCAAGTGGCGTTCCTGATAAGGACTGCGAAATACTTTACGGAAAGATATTTACCAAATTTGGCAAACATGGAGGAAGTTTGGCCATTGCAAATCCTTTCAAGAATCCTGTTATATTGTTTAGGAGCGGGTCGGTTTTTGAGTTTAAAGAAACAAAGGAAATTTACGGGCAAGCGTTCAATGTTTCTGTTTATCCCGGGCATTATCATTCTGCCTATATGTTGCCTTTGTTTGTGGATGTGGAGGAATAGATGTTTGGATTTAAAAGATTTAAAATTAGGCTTAAGAGCATAACGCCTTTTCATATAGGGACAGGCGATGAGTATTACCCTGTTGAGTATGTTTTGAATAAGGATAATAAGAAGCTTTGTGTGATTGATGAGGTAAAGTTGTTGGAGGGTGTTGAAAAGGTTGGAAAATTGGATGAGTTTACAAGATTGGCATCCAGTTCCACAAGCACAAATCGGGCATTAATTGAGTTTATAAGGCGGTATGATGACGGTTATAGCTATTGCGACGATGTTGACGATTTGGCTTTTAAATACATCTCTAACGAAAGGAGCGCTTTTAGGGCTGGCATTTCTAAGTTTATACGCAATTCTTCTGATGATAAGGTTTATATACCCGGTTCGACATTTAAAGGGGCTCTAAGGAATGCATTTATCGATAGATTTGTTCGTGCTTTGATAAAAAAGGAAAATTTTGAGAGTTTAACGATTGAAAATATAAAAAAGACTTTAGAAAAGAACAATTTAGAGTGCAGAGGCCTTGATAATCTGTTTAACTATGAATTTTTGAATAGCTTTGTAAAGGGCGAAAGGAGAAAAAATTATAACGCCGCTGAGGATTACTTTAAGTATGTCAAGGTTTCGGACTTTTATCCCGTTGGCGATTATTCAGCAAAGGTATACAGGGCTTTTTCGGTTGGAAAACCAAAAGAAAAAGAAGGGCAGGGTAAGATTAGAGAGATTAAAGCAATACCCGATTTGCTTGAGTGTGTCGAGGGTGATGTTGAGTTTGAGGGTGAGGTTTTGATCTATGATAAATTTGAAGAAGTTTTGAGTAAAATTAAAGATGTGTTTGGTGTTTCGGTATTTAAGAATATAAACACTAATACGGTTGCTCAAAAGTTAATGATGACGTACGCAAATGTTTACAATTGGGAGCTTGAGTATTTTGGGTATGGAGAAAAGTTTATAGAAAATGTCGATCCAACGGGCATTATAAAGAGTGATTTTGTAAAACTTGGTAAGTTTGGGCTGAGGAATTTAAGCGAAAAGAATAGGTTTTATGTAAAGCTTGGCAAGCACGGTGGTGCTGTTTCTAAGACAATCAAGGGATGCAGGGAGATAGCAATTAGGGTTGGTAGAGATGTTAATGTTTCTACCCATCAATCCACAATTTGGCTTGCAGGTGGCTATCCAATAGGGTGGTTGGAAGGAGAGGTTGAGGAAGGATAAAATGTCTAAATCAATTTTCCTCATCTTTTCCCATAAACTTATAGATTCCCAGATCGAGGAACTGAAGAGTAACAACATTACCAGTTTTATCTACCTGCCGAGTAGTTTGCAAATTCTTTGGAGTAATGTGCCTCCTGATTTGGGAGAACTAAAAGGTTATTTAAAGCCCATTATTGAATGGCTAAAGAATAACGCTAAAAGGGGTGATTGGGTTTTGGTTCAGGGTGATTTTGGTGCGGTTTTTACTGTTGTGGATTTCTGTTTTTACAATGGTTTGGTGCCTGTTTATGCAACAACTAAGAAAAACACAATTGAAAAAATGGAAAACGGCAGGTTGATAAAGGTTTCCCAATTTGAACATATAAGATTTAGAAAATATGAAAGGATGTGATATGAAATTGGCGGTTATTTTGGTTAGTGAGCAGACGATACCCAATGTAGTTTATTTAAAGAACTTGCGAGATTTTGGCGAGGGGTTTGATAAGGTATTGTTTATAACAACTAAAATTATGGAGGAAAAGGGTAAATGCGAGATAATTGAAAGGGCTGTTGGTGGCGATTTTGATAGTGAGAAAGTGCGAGTTATCCAAAGTATGTTGTTTGATGTAAAAGAGCAACTGAGCGAGTTTTTTAAGGATAAAAAGTTCGATAAGATTTTTGTTAATATCACAGGTGGCAATAAAATAATGTCTTTGGCTACATATATGTTTTTTAACGATTACAAAAATGGAGATGTAGAGATATTTTATTTGCCTATCGGGTCAAAGGGTTTTAAGAGAATAAAGCCGCTTGATAGTTCTGGTAAAGCCTTGGATGTTCCTTTTGAAATTAAGTTAACTGTCGATAAGTACTTTGAGGCATTGGGTGTAGAAGTTGAAAAGATAGGAAAACCTATAAATTTGGAATTGAGTAAAAAATTATACGCTATGTATTTTGAAAAGAAGTGCATTTTTTCTGACCTTACAGACATTCTAAGAAAATATAGGAAAAAAGATGGTAATAAAGAGTTTAGAAAGCCAAGGAACATAGAGGATGTTAAAAAAGTTCGATGTCTTTTGTCTGTTTTAGGTTTGGAACCAGACAAATTTGATTTTTTCAAGGATCGTACTTACATAGACTACTTCAGTGGAGGATGGTTTGAGGAATATGTTTATGATAAAATCAAAAGTTTAAAGGGCGAGTACATTGATGATGTAAAGCTTAATATAAAATTACTTGAAAAATCGAGAGAAGTTGGGGATGAGCCTGAGGTAAAAAATGAATTGGATGTTGTGTTCATAGCTAATAATAGCCTGCATGTTATTGAATGTAAGTCGGGGAATCTTACCAATCAAGATTGGACAAACACTTTTTATAAAGTGGCACTTTTGAATAGGCGTTTTGGATTATCGGCAAATTCCTATATTGTTAGCTTGGCAGATAATGTTTTTGAGTTTGATAAAAAGCAAAATAAAGAGGTTTTAAAAGATAATATTCAAAGTAAAAGTGTAGTTTTTAGGGTAAGGTTTGTTGATTACGAAAAGGTTTTAGATGGGGTTGACAACTATTTTAAGAATGTTTTGAGTAGTGATGCAAATAGGTAACTTCAACTTCTCCATAATAGAGTTAAGGTTTGAAAAAGTTGAAAAGGATTATAAATTTTTTGGCTCGTATTACAGGGGTATGCTGGGCAGGTATTTAAGGCGAAGGTTTTGTATTTTGAAAAATGCTGAGTGTTCAA
>WFYS01000057.1 GCA_015490005.1 Desulfurellaceae bacterium
CCTTCAAATGCTAAAGGTATTTCTGAAATCAAAGATGATATAAAAATCAATCAGGCGTTCATTGGTTCCTGTACAAATGGTAGAATTTCTGATTTAAGGGAAGCTGCAAAGGTTTTAAAGGGTAAAAAAGTGGCTAAGTATGTTAGGTTGATAATTATACCTGCCACTGTCCAAGTTTATAAGCAAGCACTTAAAGAAGGACTGTTCGATATATTTTTGGATGCTGGAGCGGTTATATCAACACCAACTTGTGGACCGTGTCTTGGTGGATATATGGGTATTCTAGCTGATGGTGAGGTTTGCATTTCTACGTCAAACAGAAATTTTGTAGGAAGGATGGGTTCTAAAAAGGCTTTTGTTTATCTTTCATCACCAGCCGTTGTAGCGGCGAGTGCTATAGCTGGAAAAATTATTCATCCTGACGAGGTGCTAAAATGATAATTAAAGGTAGAGTTTGGGTTTATTCAGACAACGTAGATACGGATGTAATCATACCTGCGAGGTATTTAAATACATCTAACCCAAAAGAGCTTGCAAAACACTGTATGGAGGATATAGACGAGAGCTTTGCAAAAGAGGTAAAAAGAGGCGATATAATAGTGGCAGGTTATAACTTCGGTAGTGGCTCGAGTAGGGAGCACGCGCCAATCGCCATCAAAGCAAGCGGTGTAGCTTGCGTGATTGCAAAGTCATTCTCTCGCATATTTTATAGGAATGCTTTCAATATTGGTTTGCCTATACTTGAAAGTAATGTTTTGGATGAACTTGAAAAGTTTGATGAGATTGAAGTTGATACGAAAAAAGGTCAAATCAAGATATTGAAAAATGGAAAAGTGTTTGAATCGAGCGTTATACCAGAGTTTATGCAGAAACTGATTGAGAGCGGTGGTTTGTTTAATTATGCTAAAGAGATTTTGGAAGTTTGAGGTGAGTTGTGGGGAGATATAAAATTGCCGTTATGGAAGGTGACGGTATAGGACCTGAGATTGTCGCCGAAGGAATAAAGGTTTTAGATGAAATTGCAACCAGATTTAACCATGAATTTGAGTACGTTAAGGTTTATGTTGGGGGTTGTGCTATAGACAAGTTTGGAGAACCTTTGCCTCAAAGTGAAGTGGATAAGATTTTAAAATGTGATTCGCTGTTCTTTGGTTCTGTTGGTGGTCCAAAATGGGATAATTTGCCTCAAGATAAAAAGCCTGAGGCAGGGCTTTTGGGTATCAGAAAAGCGTTGGGTGCTTTTGCCAATTTGAGGCCGGCAAAGGTTTTTGATGAATTGATTGATGCAAGTACGCTAAAACCAGACGTAATCAGAGGTATTGATATTTTAGTTGTCAGAGAGCTTACGGGCGGTATCTACTTTGGTGAGCCAAGAGGCGTATTAGATGATAACGGTGTTAAAAAGGCTCTTAATACAATGGTTTATACAGAAAATGAGATAGAGCGTATAGTTAGATTAGCGTTTGAACTTGCAAGACAGAGAGGAAAAAAGGTTACAAGCGTTGATAAGGCGAATGTGCTGGACGTTTCACAGTTTTGGAGGGATACTGTAGAACGCGTTGCAAAAGATTATCCAGATGTTGAATATAGCCATCTGCTCGTTGATAATGCAGCTATGCAGCTTGTGAGGAATCCAAAGCAATTTGATGTGATTGTTACAGGCAATATATTTGGTGATATTTTGTCAGATGAAGCTAGCATGTTGACAGGCTCCATAGGAATGTTGGCTTCAGCATCGGTTGGAGGCAGAGTTGGCATGTTTGAGCCAATTCACGGTTCTGCCCCTGATATTGCTGGTTTGGGTGTTGCGAACCCTATTGCTCAGATAGAATCTGCAGCTATGATGCTAAAGTATGGACTTAAGCTAGATGAAGAAGCCGAAACTGTAGAAAAGGCCGTTGATTTAGTTTTAAAGATGGGATATAGAACACCTGATATTATGAGCGAAGGCAAAAGAAAGGTTAATACACAACAGATGGGAGACTTAATAGCAAAAGCAATAGGGGATGTGTAGATGAAAATCGGAATAGTATCCGATTCCCATGATAATATCGAAGCTATTAAATCAGCAGTCGATTTTTTAAATAAAGAAGGGGTTGATTTGACTATACACTTGGGCGATATTGTATCGCCCTTTTGTTTTAACTATTTTAACAAGCTTAAAAGTCAGTTCTTGGGTGTTTTTGGCAATAATGATGGTGAAGTGTTGTTTTTGCAGCAAAAAAGTGAGGGTAAATTGCATAAATCTCCTTATGAAGTTGATATAGAAGGAAAAGAGTTTATCTTAATGCATGAGCCCTTTGGTATAGATAAAGTTGCAAACGAATACGACTATGTGCTCTACGGTCATCTTCATAAGATAGATATTAGAAAAACGCAGAGAGGTTATGTTATTAATCCGGGTGAGTTATGCGGGTATTTGACGGGCAAAAGGACGTTTGTGATATTAAACACACAAACAAACACGGTGGAGTTGAAGGCTGTTTAGCTTTAAAGAGGGTTTCTTTTGAGGGTAGTTTTGATAATGTAAGACTGCTTCATTTGCCACAATTTGCTTTCGCCGGTAGGAGTAATGTTGGTAAATCGTCTTTGATAAATGCAATCTTAGGTAGAAAAATAGCCTATGTAAGCAAGAGCCCAGGTAAGACGATACTTATAAATTTTTACAAGGTTAACGATGTATTCTTTATAGTTGATTTGCCTGGATATGGATATGCAAAAAGGTCTAAAAGTTTAAGGCAAAAGTGGAGATATATAATCGAAAATTATTTAAAAAATGCAAACCTGCTTTATCATGTGTTTGTTTTGGTTGATTCGAGGCACTTGCCTATGGAGAGCGATTTGATGTTTATAGATTGGCTAAAATTTTACGACAAAGATTTTAGTGTTGTTTTTACTAAAACAGACAAGTCGACGCAGAAATCAATCTCTGATGGTCTTAAATGTTTGAAAGATAAATATGGAGACATAAACTATTTCCTCACTTCTTCAACTAAGAAAAAAGGTATAAATAAGCTGTGCGATTTTATTGTTAATAAGGCTACTTTATAAAATATACCTGCTTAAGTCCCTATCTTCAACAATGTCAGAGAGATTATCCTTTACGTAGTTTGCGTCTATCGTTATGTCTTTATTTTCTATATCTGGTGCTTCGAAGGAAATATCTTCAAGTAGCTTTTCAAGCAAGGTATGCAATCGCCTAGCCCCTATATTTTCTGTTTCCTTGTTAATTTTCTCTGCTATTTCCGCAATTTTCTCAATGGCATTTTCTGAGAACTCTAGCTTTATGCCCTCTGTTTCAAGTAAAGCCCTGTATTGTTTAATTAAAGCGTTCTTTGGTTCTTTTAGAATTCTAATAAAATCTTCTTTTGTAAGCGGTTTCAGTTCAACTCTTATGGGAAATCTACCCTGCAATTCTGGTATCATATCGCTTGGTTTGACCTGATGAAAAGCTCCCGCAGCAATGAAAAGTATATGGTCAGTTTTTATTGAGCCGTAGCGGGTGTTTACTGTTGATCCCTCAACGATAGGCAGTAAATCCCTTTGAACGCCTTCTCTCGATACGTCTGGACTTTGAGAAGATCCAGTTTTTGTAACTATTTTATCTATCTCATCCAAAAACACTATACCATCGTTTGAAGCTTTTTCTATGGCTTTTTCTTTAACTTTATCTTTATCGATAAGCTTTTGAGCCTCTTCCTCTTGGAAGATTCGCAAGGCTTCTTTAACAGTCACTTTTCTAGTTTTCTTTTTGTTAGGCATAATGTTGTCTAGCATATCCTTTAGATTGGAATCTAACTCATCTATTGGAGCAGCAGCAACCTCTATGAAAGGAACTAGCTGCTCTCCCCTTTGCGGATTTATTGTTATTTCAATAATTTTTTCATCCAATTCACCGTTTTTCATTTTTTCTCTAAATTTCTCACGCGTTCTTTTAATTCTTTCCTCATCTTCTGTGTCGTAAATTGAGCGTTTCTTTATGGGAGGAACTAATACGTCCAAAACCCTTTCTTCAGCTTCTTTTTTTGCCTTGTCTTCAACCTTTTTAAGCTCTTCTTGCTTGACCATTTCGTAGCTTATACGGGCTAAATCTCTTATTATGGACTCCACGTCCCTTCCTACGTATCCTACCTCTGTGAACTTGCTTGCCTCAACCTTGACAAACGGAGCATTTGTGATTTTTGCTATTCTTCTCGCAATTTCAGTTTTTCCGACACCCGTTGGCCCAATCATGAGTATATTTTTGGGCATTATCTCTTCTTTTATATCACCTTCAACTTTATGTCTTCTATAACGTGTTCTCAAAGCTACTGCTATTGCCTTTTTTGCTTCAGATTGGCCAACTATATATTTATCTAAAAGTTCAACTATCTTTTTGGGTGTTAGCTTATTCTCCATTTATTTACTCCTCTAGTGTTTCAACGGTGATATTGTTGTTTGTGTATATGCAAATGGACGATGCAATCTTTAGTGATTCTTCAACTATGCCTTTAGCATCCAAATTGCTATATTTAACCAAAGCTCTTGCTGCTGCGTAAGCGTAATTTCCACCTGAGCCTATTGCGCAAATGTTTTCATCAGGTGATAATACGTCCCCGTTGCCACTAATTAAATATATTGTGTTTTTGTCTGCAGCAATCAGAAGAGCTTCAAGCCTTCTTAAAATCTTATCTGTACGCCACTCTTTAGCCAATTCAACTGCGGCACGTGTCAAATTTCCTGCATATTCATTGAGTTTATCCTCTAATTTTTCAAACAGTGTAAAGGCGTCTGCTGTTGCCCCGGCAAAACCTACAATAACCTTATCGTTGTATAGCTTTCTTATTTTTTTTGCTTTAGATTTTACAACCGTATTGCCAAGTGTTACTTGACCGTCACCGCCAAGTGCGACGCTATTGTTCTTCTTAACGCAAATTATTGTTGTACCTTTAAATTCCATTTAGGCACTCTTCTTATTTTTCACTAACACTGGTGGTTTTCCTTTATTTACAACATCTTCGTTTATTATACACTCTGTCACGCCCTTCATAGAGGGTATTTTGTACATCAAATCTACCATAATTTGTTCCATAATGCTACGTAATCCCCTTGCCCCAACCTTTCTCTCTACTGCCTTTTTAGCTATGGCTTTCAGGGCATCGTCGGTTATTGTTAGTTTAACGTTATCAAGTTTCAACATCTTTTTATATTGTTTTACCAAAGCGTTTTTAGGTTCCGTTAATATTCTAACAAGTTCACTATCGGATAGTTCTTGTAAAGTTGCAACTACGTGTAATCTACCTATCAATTCTGGTATCAAACCGTATTTCATCAAATCTTCCGGAGTAACCTGCTTTAGTAGGTTGTATTTCTCTTTTTTGTCTACTTCTACAGGATTTGTAAATCCTATGCTCTTTTTACTTATTCTTCTTGCAATAATATTCTCTAAGCCTTCGAAAGCTCCTCCGCATATAAAAAGAATATTTGTTGTGTCAACCTGTATAAATTCTTGTTGAGGATGCTTTCTTCCACCATATGGCGGAACATTTACAACGCTACCTTCTATTAGTTTAAGCAAGGCTTGTTGAACACCTTCACCAGAAACGTCACGTGTAATAGATGGATTCTCACTTTTCCTTGATATTTTGTCTATTTCATCTATGTAGACAATACCTTTTTGTGCAAGTGCAACGTTGTAATCTGCTGCTTGTAAAAGTCTAACTAGTATATTCTCCACGTCTTCACCTACATATCCGGCCTCTGTTAAACTCGTGGCATCGGCAATTGCGAATGGAACATTTAAAATCTTTGCAAGCGTTTTTGCTATTAGAGTTTTCCCTGTTCCAGTCTGGCCGATAAGCAATATATTGCTTTTTTCTAATTCAACATCGTCTTTTTTTCTGCGCGGCATACTAATTTCATTAACTCGTTTGTAGTGGTTATATGCTGCAACAGCCAATATCTTTTTAGCATCGTCTTGGGAAACTATATATTCGTCTAATTTATTCTTTATCTCTTCAGGTGTTAAGGGAACAAAACTATCGTTTTTCTTTTTATTTAATTCTTCATCTTCGGCTAAAATATCCTCACATAAAGCTACACATTCGTCACAAATATAAACACCTGGCCCCGCAATCAATTTTCTGACTTCATCCTGTGTTCTTCCGCAAAATGAGCACCTTAAAGTGCCTTGAGGTTTATCACCTCCGTCCATTTGCTTCATGCAATTTCTCCTCTTCTTCTCTTGAATAAATGATTTTGTCTATTATACCATAATTTAACGCTTCTTTAGAATCCATAAAATAATCCCTGTCCGTATCCTTTTCAATGGTTTTTAACCTTTTACCTGTGTGTTTCGCTAAAATTTCGTTTAATAACTTTTTTAATCTTAATATTTCTTTGGCATGTATCTCTATTTCTGTGGCTTGGCCAGTTATTCCACCCAAAGGTTGGTGTATCATTATTCTTGAATGTGGCAGAGAGTACCTTTTGCCCTTTGTCCCACTTGCTAAAAGTAAAGCCCCCATCGATGCTGCTGATCCGATGCAAATTGTTGTTATGTCGCACTTTATATACTGCATGGTGTCGTATATGGCAAGCCCTGCAGTAACACCGCCGCCGGGAGAATTTATATATAAAAATATATCTTTCTCAGGGTCTTCGCTTTCTAAAAATAGCAATTGACTAACTATTACGCTTGATACCTCATCTGTTATCTCTCCGTTTAACATAATGATTCTGTCTTTTAGTAGACGTGAATATATATCATATGCTCTTTCACCTTGTGGGGTTTTTTCTATAACAACTGGTATCAAACTCATTTTTGTATTTCCTCTGTTTTATCCTCTTTTTTTTGTTGTCCTTGTTTATTTTCCTCTTTTTCATCCACTATTTTCGCATTCTTGTAGAGAAAATCGAGGGCCTTATCCCCCAAAATTTCCATTTGGATTAGAGGCAAAACATTCTTTTCTTGGTATTCTTTATACAACTCTTCAAACGACTTCCTTTGAGCATTGGCATGTTGAGATATTACCTCGTTTATCTCTTCAGATGATACATCTATATTTTCTTTTTTTGCAATTTCTAACAAAATAAACGTTGCCTTTACCCTTTTCTTGGCCTCTGGTTCAAATTTTTCCCTTAAAGCTTGCGGCTTAAATTCGTCAGCGCTAATATCTATGCCCATGTAATACATATTTTTTACATAATCCATTATCATTTGATTGGCTTCTTGATTAACAAGGCTTTCTGGGAGTTCGAAATCGTACTGTTCTAAAAGTTTATCCAGTAGCTCATCCTTTTGTCTTTCTTTCTCTTCTGCTTCTTTATTTTTATTAAGCCTTTCTTTTACGTCATTCAAAAGGTCTTCAAATGTTTTAAATTCTTTATTTACTTTTTGAGCAAAATCATCGTTTAATTCAGGAAGTTTTTTTTGCTTAATTGATTTTAATGTTACTTCAAAAACGACGTTCTTGCCTTTCAATGCTCTTAAAGGGTAGTTTTCGTCGAACGATGCTTCAATATTTTTTGTTTCTCCTATTTTCATTCCCTCTAAATTGTTTTCTATTTCCTCTATAAGTTGTTTTTTGCCTAATTCAACATGCAAATTTTCACCACCAAACTCTTTTATTGGATAGTGGGTATCTTTTGTAAATGTTTTTATGTCAATTACTGCTATGTCGCCGTTTTCTAGTGCACCATCTTCTTTTTCTTCCAATGTGGCGAAAGCGTCTCTTAGTTGGTCTAATACTTTGTTTATATCTTCTTCCGTTATTCCAATAGGTTTTGCTGTTATTTCAATACCTTTATATTCCTTTAAGTCAATTTCTGGTTTTACATCTACTGTAGCCACAAACGACAGGCCTTTTTCTTCATCAAACTCAACATTTGTAAATGCTGGATCTGCTACGGTTTCTATTTTGTTATCTTGAATAGCAAACTCATAAGCCTCTATCATGAGCTCTCTTTTTAGGTCGTTTTCTATATCGTTTTTGTATGTCTTTAGTATGATTTCTTTTGGAACTTTACCTTTCCTGAAGCCTTTAATGCTAGCCGTTTTTCTAATTTCTCTTACAATTTCGTCCTTTTTCTTCTTTATCCTTTCCGGCTCAACCTCTATTTGAATCTTTTTTCTTGAAGGTTTGGCGTTTTCTACCGTTACCTGCACTGTTCATCCTCCTTTTTTTAGTTAGCAAACTATATCAAAAGAGAATGCTATTTTCAATGTTTTAAGATTACAACTTGATATATTGGCATTATTTTATTAAACTTTAAACATAATGAGGATTTTACTTATAGAAGACGATACTCATTTAGGCGATGCTTTAAAGAGATATTTAGAAAAAAAAGGATATAGTTGCAACTGGATTGAAGATGACAGAGATGTATTTCTTATTTTAAACAGCGAAGCATTTGATATTGTAGTTTTAGACCTTATATTGAAATTTACAAGTGGCGAGGATATTTTAAAGAAGATAAAAGAAAGATATGGTTTGCCGGTTATCGTACTAACGGCTAAAAGTGAGATTAAGGACAAAGAGGTTTGTTTTAATTTGGGAGCGGACGATTATATAACAAAGCCTTTTAACCCCAAGGAACTTATTTTGAGAATAAATTCAGTTTGCAGAAGATATTATGGTAAAGCGATTATTAAAGTTAGGGATGTTGAGATAGACCTTGAAAAGAAGACAGTTAAAAAAAATGGGTTGTTAATTGACCTAACAAATAAAGATTGGCAATTGCTCGAACTTTTGGTTCGTAATCGCGGAAAATTGGTGTCAAACAATACGATTCTTAACTATGTTTGGCCATATGCAGACAGAGATGAGAACTCAATAAGAGCGTATATTAAGAGATTGAGGAAAATTCTTGGCGGTGAGCTAATAAAGAACGTTAAGGGTAGGGGATACACGTTTTTAGAGTAAAATTTTCAAAAGAGAATAGAATCCTATTAATCATATCAGTTGCACTTGCCTTTTGGTTTTTTGCTGTAAATGCTTTTCTAATGCTTTTTATGAAAAAAGAGGTTATAGGTAATTTTAAACAGAATGTTAATTTGTATCTAAAGCTGTATAACAATGGTTATATAAACAAACTTCCTTCGTATATTAAAATTTCAGCTAAATCCTATTCAAAAAATAAAGACTATGTTTTTTATGGCTTATGGGGTAAGAGGTTTGTATTTGTAAAGATATCTGGAGTAAAGAAAAAACTCATTGAATTTGCTCTTATACTGTTTGTGTGGGAACTATTACTTTCTGTTTTAATAATTTTTATTATCTATGTTGGACTTAAGCGTGTTTTTAGAAGGCAAAAGTACACTGACCAATTTTTGAAATTCATACTAGTGGCAATATCGCATAAATTAGGAAATTTTCTATCTGCTCAGAAGGTTAACTTAGAACTTGCTGATATGGATGAAGATAGTAAAAAACGGTTGTCTTCTGCTTTAGATGAAATGGAAAAGGATTTTAATACTGTATCTTATACCATTAGGAGTATAACTTCAGATAAAGAAAAACTTTCCTTTGTAAATGTGATAGAGGAACTTAAAAAGGTTCTTGATGGTTTCTCGTTTAAAGACAAGAGGTTGGATTTACAGCTGTATGTAGATGATTATTTGATTTACACTAATCCTACGGATTTGAGAATTGTATTGTCAGAACTTACAACCAATGCGTTTAAATACTCGTTTGAAAATATTTCCGTTCTAGCTGAGAGGTATAAAAAAGGTATAAAAATCGTTTTTGTTAATGATGTTAAAAACGTTTCTAAAGGTTCTGGGATAGGGCTTTCTATAGTTGAATTTTTATGTAAAAAAAATAACTGGATTATTACAAAGAAAATATCCGGCAACCTTTTCGAAATTACGTTCGCACTAATGCCAAAATGAGATAGGGGGCGCTGCCCCCTCCCGGTTTTTTTAGTTTTTCTTAAACACGATTTCCCCGTTTTCTATATCTGCTATAATCTTATCACCTTTGATGAATCTTCCCTCTAATATAGCCCTTGCAAGCTTGTTTTCAATCATGTTTTGTATGTATCTTCTGAGAGGTCTTGCACCGAATACAGGATCAAAGCCTTCAGATGCGATTCTTTCAACTAACCTATCTGTAACTTCAAGTTCGTAGCCTGCCTCTTTGATTTTCTCATAGGTTTTTCTAAGTAGCAGTCTTACTATTTGCTTGATTTCGTTTCTACCCAATGGATTGAACACAATTATTTCATCA
This sequence comes from Desulfurellaceae bacterium, assembly GCA_015490005.1. Classification (GTDB taxonomy): domain Bacteria; phylum Campylobacterota_A; class Desulfurellia; order Desulfurellales; family Hippeaceae; genus Hippea. The sequence continues at coordinate 10,209 of WFYS01000057.1, forward strand.
ACCCTGTTTAAGAATTCGGGCTTAAACCTTCTTTTAAGCTCGGCATTGACCTCTGTTACAGCTTTCTCAAACTCGATTTTATATTCGTCTGTGCCAGGTTCGCCCTTTATGCGTGTCAAATACTCACTTCCTATGTTGGATGTCATTATTATAACCGTATTCCTAAAATCTACCGTAACGCCTTTTGAGTCGGTTAATCTTCCATCATCAAGTACCTGCAGGAGTATATTGAATACATCAGGGTGTGCTTTCTCTATCTCATCAAGTAAGATTACAGAGTATGGTTTTCTCCTTACGGCTTCAGTTAGCTGGCCTCCCTCTTCATATCCTACGTATCCAGGCGGTGCACCTATTAATCTTGCAACGGAGTGCTTCTCCATGTATTCGCTCATGTCAATTCTAACCATAGCTCTTTCATCATCAAACAGATACTCCGCCAAAGCCTTTGAAAGTTCGGTTTTACCCACACCCGTTGGTCCTAAGAACATAAACGATGCAATAGGTCTATTTTTATCAGAAAGTCCAGCCCTTGATCTTAAAATCGCATCTGTTACAGATTTAACAGCGTAGTCTTGACCGACAACCCTCTCTTTAATTTTTTCTTCCATTTTTAGTAGCTTCTCTTTTTCGCTCTCTAACATCTTAGATACGGGTATACCAGTCCATTTAGAGATAATTGCAGCTATCTCTTCCTCCGTTACTTCCTCTTTCAATAGTCTGCTTTCTATGGAATTAAGCTCCTTGTTTTTCTCTTCAAGCTCCTTCTGAAGTTTTGGGAGCTCTCCGTATTTTAAGACGCTAGCCTTTTCAAAATCGCCATTCCTTTCAGCAATTTCGATTTCTGTTTTGATTTTGTCGATTTTCTCTTTTATCGAGTGGATCTCAGATATTAGTTTTTTCTCATACTGCCATCTTGCCCTGAGCTCGTTTACCTCTTCTTTTAATTGAGATAATTCTTTCTCTAAATCATCAAGCCTTTTCTTTGAATCTTTATCATTTTCTTTCTTTAGCGCCTGTCTCTCTATCTCAAGCTGTGCTATTTTTCTATTTAGGTTATCTATGGGCTCGATTTCGCTTTCTAGTTGTGTTTTTAGACTTGCTGCTGCCTCATCTACTAAGTCGATGGCTTTATCTGGCAAAAACCTGTCTGTGATGTATCTGTGACTCAAAACGGCAGCAGCAACTAAAGCGGAGTCCTTTATTTTAACACCATGATGGACTTCGTATTTTTCTTTTAAGCCTCTCAAAATTGATATTGTATCTTCTACTGTTGGTTCTTTTACATAGACTGGTTGGAATCTCCTTTGAAGAGCAGCATCCTTTTCTATGTATTTTCTGTATTCTTTTAACGTTGTTGCACCTATACACCTCAGTTCACCGCGTGCAAGCATGGGTTTTAGCATGTTGGACGCATCCATTGAACCCTCAGCTGCTCCCGCTCCAACAACTGTGTGTAGCTCGTCTATGAACAGGATAATCCTGCCCTCAGACCTTTTAACCTCGTTGAGAACAGCTTTTAGTCTTTCCTCGAATTCACCCCTAAACTTAGCACCGGCAATTAAAGAACCCAAATCTAACTCTACAATAATTTTATCCTTTAAACTCTCTGGCACGTCGCCTTTAGCTATTCTTTGGGCTAAACCCTCTATGATGGCGGTTTTACCTACACCGGGTTCTCCAATTAATACAGGGTTGTTTTTTGTTTTTCTTGAAAGGATTTGTATGGTTCTTCTTATTTCATCATCTCTTCCTATGACCGGGTCTAATTTGCCGCTTCTAGCTAATTCTGTTAAATCCCTTCCGTATTTCTTTAGAGCCTCGTATTTTTCCTCTGGGTTTTGGTCTGTAACCCTTACACCACCGCGTATATCAACTAAAGCTTTTAACAGGTCATTCTTTTTTATATTAAAATGTCTAAATACTTCTGCAGCATCACAATTTTCGCTCATAGCAACTAAAAAATGCTCTATACTTATGTATTCATCTTCCATCTGATGCATCTGCTCTTCAGCTTTTCTGAAGACATCATCTAACTCTTTGGTTATATATATCTGAGCTGATGTAGAGGATGTGAACTCTACTTTTGGTATTTTCTCAATTAACTCGTCTGTGTAATTTTGGAAATCGTTAATGTTTACGCCTAGTTTTTTCAAAATAGAAACAGCTACACTTTCTTGTTCAGAAATTATGGCCCTTAAAAGATGGAGTGAACCTATTTGCTGATTTTTGTGAGCTTCTGCTATGCTTTTGGCATTTTGTAGTGCTTCTTGGGATTTTACAGTAAGTTTGTTTATATCCATTTCTTCCTCCTTCTATTGTTTTTTTAGATGGCAAAACCAGAGGAGGGACATCCCTCCTTAGGCTTTACCATCCTATTTTTGTATAGGAATTTCTTTTGGCTTTGACTCAGGTTTTTTAGGCAAAACTATTGTTAAGAGTCCGTCTTTGTATTTTGCCTGAATTTTTTCTGCATCAACATTTTCTGGCAGTAAGAAGCTTCTTGAGAATGACCCGTAACTTCTTTCCATTCTATAATAATTTTTACCTTCTTCTTTTCTTTCGAACTTTCTCTCGCCAAAAATTGTCAATGTGCTATTCTCGAGGTTGATTTTAATATCATCCTCTTTCATTCCAGGAGCTTCAATCTCTATATTGATGGCATCCTTTGTTTCATAGATGTCTACTGCAGGTATCCATTCGTTTGTCTCTCTGTTTTTAGCTGATGTTGGCAATAAATCATCAAATACCCTGTTTAATCTCTCCTGTAGTGTTGTCAACTCTCTGAAAGGCTCCAATGCGTTTAGCATTTCTACCACCTCCTTTTTCTTTCTTTTCAATTTCCGATACTTAATATAACCCTTATAGTAACATTGTCAAGGTTTGTGAAAAATTTTTTTATTTTTTTGTTGTTCCTATTTTTCTAGGAAAAAACATGATAAAGAGCGCCTAACATAACTTGACAATACCACTATAAAGTTTATATTTATAGTAGCAACATTTAAAAGTGAGGTGAAGGCTATGAGAGATCCGTATGAAGTGTTAGGTGTTCCCAAGAATGCAACTGAAGATGAAATAAAGAAGGCATATAGAAGACTGGCGAGGAAATATCATCCGGATTTAAATCCGAACAATAAAGAAGCTGAAAAGAAATTTAAAGAGGTAAACGAAGCTTATTCTATTTTATCAGATCCAGAAAAGCGTAAGCAGTATGACCAATTTGGATTTTCTAATTTTGAATCTGGTGCTGCTGGAGGTTATGATTTCAGCCAATTCAAAGATTTTGGGTTTGATTTTGGGAATTTTAGAGGCAGGTCTACTTCTGAGGATTTCGATATAGGGGATTTGTTTAATAATCTGTTTGGTGCAAGTAGAAGAACAGGATTTAGGAGCACCTATGAACCCAAAGGTGCAGATATTTATTACACAATGGATTTAGACTTTATGGATGCTGTTAAAGGAACGACTATAACATTAAATATTAATGGCGAAAAGGTTAGAGTAAAGATACCGGCGGGAATAAAAAATGGTGCGAAGTTGAAAGTACCGGGTAAAGGCCAACCAGGCCCGGGCGGCAGAGGTGATTTGCATATAATCGTTAATGTAAAGCCAAATCCGGATTTTGAAATTAAGAACGGTAAACTCTATACAACCCTTGAGATTCCGTTAGTTACAGCATTATTTGGAGGAAAAGCAGATGTAAAAACGCCTGACGGCACTGTTAAAATTAAGATACCAAAAGGAACCCAGTGTGAGCAGGTATTTAAAATAAAGGGTAAGGGTATAGGCGGCGATTCACTTTATGCAAAAGTGAAAGTCAATATACCTAAGAATATAAGTGAAGATGAACATATAAAACAGGTATTGGGGGAATAGGCTATGAGGAAGAAAAACGGATATTACACTATAGGAATGGTGGCCGAAATCTTGAACGTGCATCCTCATACGTTGAGGGAATATGAGAGAGAGGGGCTTATTAATCCTATAAGGACAACTGGTAATATCAGACTTTATACCGATGATGATATTGAAGATATAAAGTTTATAAGGGAAATGACGCAGGAACTTGGCGTTAATTTAGCCGGTGTTGATATTATAATGAGAATGAAAAGGCAGATGGAACAACTTCATGAGGTTATAGAAAATCTTGAAAAGGCTTTGAGAAAAAAGATAGAAGAGGAGCAAACAAGAAAAAGTAGCCTTGTTGAAAAAAAGCCATCTCACATAGTCGAGATAAAAATAGAAAGGGAGTAGGAGAGGCTACTTGCCTAACTCCTCAGACCTTCTAGTCGCTGCATAAACTGCTTCTATAAATGAGCCACGCATGCCATTTTTTTCTAATTCTGCTAATCCGAAAATTGTTGTTCCACCGGGTGATGCCACCATGTCTTTGAGCTCTGCTGGGTGCTTGCCCGTTTTTAAGACCAACTCTGCGGCACCTTTTACCGTTTGAGCTGCAAGTTTTAGAGCATCATCTCTTCTTAAGCCCACCTTAACACCGCCATCGGCTAATGCTTCAATGACTTCGAAAATATAGGCAGGGCCGCTTCCTGATAAGCCCGTTACAGCGTCCATGTAGCGTTCGTTGTGTATTACGACGACTTCGCCCACAAGCCCAAGTATCGCCATTGCCATCTCTTCATCTTCTTTTGTTGTTCTTGGACCACAGTATATGGCACTTGCTGCCTGTTTGACAATTGCTGCTATGTTTGGCATCACGCGGATAAATCTGCCTTTTTTGAGGACAGAGCGCATAACCTCCACTTTAATTCCTGCAGCTATCGATATTATGAGTTTGCTGTTGTCGATGAAGGGATATATATTTTGCAAGCAGTCTACTATGTCTATTGGTTGTATGGCCAATATTATTATATCTGATTCTTTGGCTAGCTCTGGATTGTCAATTGCTTTGACACTATATTTTTCTTCAACTTTTTTAGCTACTTCAGGGATGTCTGAAATTATAATGTTCTTTTTGCTAATGCCTACACTCAACAGCCCACTTAAAAGCGCTGAGCCCATCTTTCCAACGCCAATAATACCTATGATTTTGTCTTTTAACATTTCAACCCCCTTGCTTTTTGTGTTAGATTATAAAAAAATGCAAAAAAAGCAAGAATTTAGATGGAAATAGTTTTTGACTTTATTGCTTTGAGTTGGTTAAAATGATGCTTTCTAATATTTTCTTGCTTGGATCTATAATTATGAAGCATTTTTTTAATTTATTTGTCTTTTTACATTTATGGATTCTGTGTAAAAGAAATGTACTTGGAACAAATAATTTTATACTGTTATTTACAACTATATATTTACCTTCGAATATAACTTTTTTTACATTAATTTTGGTTTCATTATTGCTGATTAAATATGAAAAACCTTGTGGTATAAATGTTAGATTAAATATTGCTATAGTTAAAAATAGAAATGTAGGTTTTAACAATATTTTGCGTAACAATTTTTTATTTTTCATGATTATCATCCTCCAACTTTTTTATTTTTATTCTTCAAAAAGTTGTCTCCAGTTAATGAAGATTAAATTTGTTATATTATCTTTTGCTACTTTTTTTGAACCACTATAAAATTGAATGGGGCGGTTATTTTTGGTTATCACTATAACTTCTGGAGAAATGCTTTTGCCTATAATCTTAGAGCGGTCTGATTTGTCGAATTTCTCAGAGTTATTGGTGTCGTTATTTGTATTATAATCTATTCCAGCTGTTGCATTGCAATATTTCAGAGCATAAACTTTGGAGATTCCTTGGGGATTACAAATATTTTTAAGAGAAGGGGTGTATGTAGTAAAATATACTATATTGTCAAATATGGTCGGTTTTGACAGAACTTTCTCTCCACTGCTCAATTTTACGTACCAACCATATTTATTAATTAGGCTGCTCATTATAGTTTCTTTTTCAGTATTTGAGGCTCCAGAGTCTTTATCAAGCTTGTCATCCGTTAGATCAAGTAAGTCGTTTTCTGTTAGAGGAGAATTTAAATTATTTGGCAAAGTTACCCCATAAATTCTATTTATTATATTAGTTTTAAGAGGATGTTCCCTATCTCCTGTACCGAAGAAGATAAAATAATCGTCTCTATTAACATTCTTATAGCCACAGTTTCCTACATATGTAACGTCAGGAGAATAAAAGGTCTTCATTGTTGTGCTTGATGTATTTGTTTTAAATACAATTTTAGGCGGTGAGAATGTATATGTAGATTCATTATAATCCATACGCCAGATTTGGCCATAAATATCTGAAAAAATTACAGCTTTTAAATATCCCTCTTCATCTTCTATAACTGACGGAGTGGAAGGAATGCAGTATTTCATATTTTTGTTGTCTTTGAAAGAGTAAGAATATAATAAATTTCCCGTATTTATATCTATCACATATATAGCTCTTCCTTTATCGTCGGATTTCTGTACTCCATCATCTTCTTTTGGATCATATCCTCCATCAAAGATGCCTATGTATTTATTTCCAGAAGATGTTCTTATTTTACTTAGCACTATTTTGGACCATGTTTGCGAAAGTTCAGAAAACCCATTTTTCTTAGGAGATATTACCCATTCGACAGACCAATTAGTAGGGTTACTGTTTGTTATATTTAGTGCGTAATAATGAGTTCCTCCTCTTCTTTCCCCAAAAATGAGTGTTTTTGAACCCGTAATATAATTGTTGAAATATGTAATAGGGCCATCCACATAAAATAAAGGACTTTCTATCGTTTGGTCAGTAAGATTTTTTAATTTAGATAGTAAATTTCCAGGGATAAATGCTGCGACTTCCTCTCCATTTTTATCATTAAATACATGTAGCATACCATCGTTAGCGCCAACTACTATGTAAGTTTTATTATTTCCGTAATTTATCACGACAGGGTTTGAATGTATAATACTGCCTAAAACATTTTTTCTTACACCGATTGGATAATGGTTGGAACTACCATCATCAGCATATAGATATCCATAAATATAATTTACCAGCTTATACTTTTCATCATCTGTATCAACTCCTAGTTGTTGTTTGGTCACATTTTGAGGTAAAAATCTCACAAGATTGCTGCTTTCGATTACATATATATTTCTTGTAGAGTATGGGTCATCTAAATCGGTGTTTAACAATGTATTTCTCAAAACTTCAGCTGCTCCACCTTTTTCCACATCTCCACCATCTGCTTCACTGCTCCAATATGATGTAGCTGAAGAAAGAAAATTTCCGTTAGTGTCAACCGCTAAATTACCTTTAGAATCAAATATTCCAAAATCTATGTTACTATTTTGGGATAGCTTGAATTTTTTTAAATTACCTATCCATCTACCGTTTTCCATTGGCTTAAAGAACGCAAAATATATGTAATCTCCATTTTCTGTTCTATTTGCTTTATTAATTGGTACGACTGGTGCCACAAATGATGCGTTTGCTGATATAACTAATCCAAGTGAATATAGGGCGTTTATAAGTTGTTGTTTATTGAAAGCCGTTAAAAACATTCCACCACCATCAAGAGCCGTATCTTTCAAAAGAGGGGAGTTAAGCATAAATCCAAGGGCATCCACTATGATGTTTTTGCTAGAATCGGTAGGGTTTTGAATTATAGATTTATCTTTTATACTATGTGTATACATCCAATGAGCAACATCATCCATGTAATCTGGTGGAGGGTTACTATATTGATAAGGGTCTTCAGTCCATCCGTCATTGTCCCAATCCGAAAATGTTACTCCACTAATCCTTCGCCAGTCGTTGTCATCAGAAGGATAGCCATCAGAAATTATTATTACATAGTTTGTTGAGCAAGGTGGCAAAAGGTTTTGTTTTTTGTGAAAATGGTTATATATGTCTTGTAACGACTCACCTAGAGGAGTTCCGCCATAAGGTTTTATTTTATTTAGTTGAGTAATTATGTTTTGTCTCATTTTATCATCACTTAAAGAAGGATTTAACGGTTGTAGAATTTTTGCTCCATTTCCACGCTTACTGAATTTAGCCAATCCCCAGTTGATTTTTCCTCTGGTGTGATTTATAACATATATTATTCCATCTCTGACTACATCTATTCTTCTTTCCATTTTGTAACCATTATATGTTCTTACCTGCCATGTTTTTTGACCATTACTGGTTTCTAAATTATACACCTGTTGCATGTTCATCCAATTGCCTGTTACAAAAAAGTAGATGTCTTTATCTCCGTTTTTTGCTACAACGTGGTCACTTGCGTCTTTACCTATTTTACTGAAACCACTAAAATACCAACCAGGTGCGTTAAGTAAGCCACCAAAACCTTTATCTGTTTTACTTCCGTCAGGATTTATTTGCCATTCGTGTAATTTTATACCTCTATCTAAAGGTAAAGGTTCTCCATCTAATAGAATAGTCCCATCGCTACTTACCGTTAATCTTTGCGGTTTACTACTATCTAATGGGTGTAAATTACCGTTTTCGTCTATAATTGTATTTGTATGGATAACTTGGCTTGTATACCATACGTATTCAGGATCTCCTGGATCCCCAGTAAAAGTGTGAGAATTTTTTATAGTTACACCTATGTTTCCTTTTACTAATAAAATTTCGTTTCTATTGAAGTGATTATGGTAAAAACTATTGTACGTTCCGCATCCTCCAGCAATTACATCGCAGTCCCCTAATTCAGATGCCCAATCGTAGAATGCCCCATAGTCTACCGTGTGTTCATACACTCCATAACCCATGCTCCCGGAACTATCAAACAAAATCATTACGTTTGGTCTGACTGAGACCTTATAAATATCTGTATCATAAGCTTTTGAGATGTTGTTGCTCAAGACTACAATGAAGTTTAAGATTATCAATAGCATTATGTACTTAAAAAATTTTTGCATTTTTAACCTCCTATTCCGAACTAAAACGAATTATATTTATGTGAGTTTCTACACTTACACCTCCAACGGTAGTAATAACTTTGCAATGAAACTCTTTTGAATTTTTTGTTAAAGAATATCCAGGACGGGATAAAACTGAGGAGTATAGGTAGACAATTTTTTTCTGATATTTGAAAGGTTTATTTACAATTCCTTCGTCCAATATTGTATTGGTTTTTGAGGAGTATGGTATAGTTATGCTTTCTATTTCTATTTTATTTGCACTGTCTGCTAAAAGGAAATTATTTATATATTTCTTTATGTTTGAGGTTAATTTTATATTTATAATGGAACTTAAGTTTAGTGTTACTGCAATGATAAATATCATAACCAGTATAAAAAGAGCAGTTATTAATGCCGAACCTTCATTCTTGTTCACTGTTCTACTCCTTTCAGTAAATACTTGTCTTTACGGTGGAAAATTTAACAAAATGTTCTTGACCGAATTGCTTCCATTTACAGGTAACAATAATGTTATTTTTATTTTGGTTTTTATTAATTTTCCACACTATTTTATAAACAATATTGTTTGTGCCGCTAATAGAGTATTGACCCGATGATAGGTTTTGTGATGTGTATAAATCATTCATTTTACTTTCTGCTAAATATGTGGCAGTTATTATACTTGAGTTTAGTGAGTTTGCTCTTATAATTGCTATATAAAACTTAAAGAAGGCAAGTATACCTATTAAAAGTATTAACAAAGCAATTAATACTTCTATTAGTGTAAAACCATCATTCTTCTTCGAAAATTTCACTTTCATCAAAACCTCATAAATTAATTGTTTCTAATGTAAACTGTAGAAGTAAGTAAATAATGATGATAATGGTTATTGGGTTTATATAAATAACCTGCCAAATTGTAAGTTTTTGTGTCTGTATAAGATGAATCCTGTTCTTTTGTTCTTATAAGCAGAAAAATTTTTATTAATTTGATTTTATTTTCTATTCCTGCAGTAGAATTACTCCACTTTATAGAGCTACCGTTTAAATATCCATATTGAAATTGGAGGTTTTCTACTATATTGTCGGATAACTTTTCGTTACCTCTACCAGCATGTTCATTGAGTTGCAAGCAGTTATCGTACACACTAAAAGTATATGCTTTTATAAGATAAACATTTTCTCCGGTAATAGCACTAACCGGAGCATTTAGGGTTAGTGTGAAGATAGAACCATTTTTTTTAATGTTTTTTATTATGTTGTAGTCTGTGTTTGGGTTGTTTTCCAAGAAAATATATTTTTTTAGGTTGGTGTCAACTATATTTGGTTTATTATCTCCTATGTTTACTTCTATTTGCTTTGTATTATCGGAATCTTTAGTTATAGTCCCTACTTTTTTAATTGCAGCTACTATTGTTAGATTGTCGCTTCCTTGCGGAGGAGTTTTATTTGTTCCGATTATTGATAATTTTACTCCGTTTATGCCGTTTGGATCAATTTTAGTGGGTTGACTGCAGCCATATCTTGCCATTTTTATTATGTTTTGCATTGTTTCCATCATTACTTTTCCTTCTTGTTGTGCGTAAACTATATGTTGCTCATTGCTGTAGTCTCTAAGTTGAGATACAAAAGTTTTTGACAATAATGCTATCACTATAGCACTTATTGCCATTGCTACTAATAATTCTATGAGTGTAAGTCCTTTTTTATTTGATTTCACTTGTAGTGACCCTTCCTAAATCATTTAGTGTTATTTTGTATTTAATGCCGCAATTTTTGTAGCCTATGATTACACTTCCAGCTTTAGTTCTTCCTAGTGGACTGAAGGTAAACTTATTGGAAGTTGGAAAGCTACTTATTATTATATTATTATTTTTAACTAGTGATAATACCGTGTTATTATCATCTATTATTTTATAACCATTATTATAAAATTCTATATACATGTACTTTGCTGTAGATATAGCCAACATTTTTGTTTTATTTATATTTCCTGTCAAAGCTGTCACAAAAGATTTAAGCTTTGTTTTGTTGGTGTTCAAATTCATTATGGCTATAGAGCTTATAATTGCTATAATAGCTATTGTTATAAGTAATTCAATCATGGTAATACCTTTACTTGATAATTGCAACAGTTCTGTTTTTTTTATCATACTTTTTTACCCAATCCTCCTTACATAATTATTCTAATGAGGTTTTATAAAAAAATCATGAAACTTTTTATAGGTATCACCAGTTCAAAATTCCATGCATAATTTCTTCTTGACTAATGGGCATAAGATGAATATATTCTTTGACGAAGTGGGCCGCTAGCTCAGTTGGTAGAGCAACGGACTCTTAATCCGTCGGTCGTAGGTTCGACCCCTACGCGGCTCACCATTTCTTTTTTATTTTTTACCCTTATGGTGAGTATAGCTCAGTTGGCAGAGCACCAGGTTGTGGCCCTGGGGGTCGTGGGTTCAAGTCCCACTACTCACCCCATTCTTTCTTTTGAGGAGATGATAATTGAATGTTCATAACAAGAGAAAATAAAAATATAGATAAGGTTGCTTCTATACTCTCTAACAGTGGCGTACTAATCTATCCTGCATTTACAATCTACGGTTTTGGTGCATTTTTGTTTGATTATTATGCAAACAGAAGGATATTTGCGCTTAAAAAAAGGGATATTTCTAAGCCTTTTTTGGTTATCGCTAAAGAGGATTTCATTCTCAGGTGCGCTACAAATGTTGAGAAAGACAGATTGATCTATCTTCTCAAAAACACTATAACGGTTGTTGTGAACGTGTCGTTTGAATTCCCGTTTTATGTGAGTTTAAACGGAACTGTGGCATTTAGGTTGGCAAATACGCCGTTTTTGGATAGGGTTTGTTCGGAAACACCGGTTACATCAACGAGCATAAACATCTCAGGAGACAGCAAACCTTTGACAGATGAAAGGCTCATCTTTAAAAGGTATAAAAATAGTGTGGATGGTGTGGTTTTCGGTAGGGTTGTTGGAGAGCAGTCAACGATTGTGAGGCTCGAAGGCTCTAAAGTTACCGTTTTAAGGGAAGGTTATAATAGCGAAAAATTAAGGAGGTTTTGTGATGGTTGAGGTGTCAAGAAGAATAAAGCAATTACCACCCTATCTATTTGCAGAGATCGATAGGCTAAAGGAAGAGGTAATTGCTAAGGGTATGGATGTCATAGACTTGGGTGTGGGCGATCCAGATATACCGACGCCAAATGAGATTGTTGAGGCAGCAAAAAAAGCCCTTGAGAAGCCAGAAAACCACAGGTATCCAAGTTACGTCGGTATGTATGAGTTTAGGAAGGCTGTGGCTGATTGGTATAAAAGGCGATTTGGCGTGGAATTTGACCCTAATACGGAGGTTGTGAGCTTGATTGGATCCAAAGAGGGTATAGCTCATCTGCCGCTTGCATACATCGATAGTGGTGATTACGCACTTGTGCCTGATCCGGGTTATCCTGTTTATCCCGTTGCCGTTATGTTTGCGGGCGGTGAGGTATACAAGATGCCACTCCTTGAAGAAAATGACTTTTTACCTGATTTGGATGCGATTGATAGAGATATTTTGAGTAAAACAAAATTGATGTTTATTGGATATCCAAACAATCCGACCTCTGCTGTGGCTGAGAAAGATTTTTACAAAAAGGTCGTTGAACTTGCAAAGGAGTTTGATTTCATTGTGGCAAGTGACAATGCCTATTCTGAGATCTGTTACGATAATTACAGGCCCATAAGCTTTTTGGAAGTCGAGGGGGCAAAGGATGTGGGTATAGAGTTTCACTCCCTTTCAAAGACGTTCAACATGACAGGCTGGAGGATTGGTTTTGCCGTTGGAAATAAAGATGTCATAGCTTCTCTGGGTAAGGTTAAAACAAACATCGATTCTGGCATTTTTCAGGCCGTTCAAGAAGCAGGCATTTATGCTTTAAATAACGCCGAAACTTTGAATAAAAATATCAGGGACGTTTTTCAAAAGAGAAGGGATCAGATGGTCGAGGCTTTACAAAAGGCTGGTTTTGAGTTTAAAAAGCCCCTTGCAACGTTCTATTTCTGGGTGAAGGTTCCAAAGGGTTTTACATCTTCTGAGTTTACAAAGAAGCTATTGCAGGAAAAGGGTATAGTTGTAACGCCGGGTAATGGTTTCGGTAATGCTGGCGAGGGTTATTTTAGAATTAGCATAACGAGTCCAAGAGTTGAAGAAGCTGTTGAGAGGATAAAGAGCGCCGTTGTATAACAAGTGGATTTATCTCGGTTTGGGAAGCAACGTCGGCAATAGAAAAAAGAATATAAGGTTGGCTATAGCACATCTTTCGAAAAGGGTCATAGTCATTGAGGTTTCTAAGCTCTACAAGAGCGAGCCGTGGGGATATACAAGACAAAAAAGTTTCTGTAATACTATTTTAAAAGCTGATAGTAAGTTAAATCCAGTTGATTTGCTTAAGTTTGTTAAATCTATAGAAAAGAAATTAGGTAGAATTAAGAAATTTAAGTGGGGTCCTAGGACAATTGATGTTGACATAATTGCCTATAAGAATACAATCGTCAAAAGAAAGGATTTAATGTTGCCCCATAGATATGCACATGAAAGGTTGTTTGTGGTTAAGCCTTTGTATGAGATTGGGGCAAGGTTAAAGTTGAATGGCAACGATTTAGCTTCAAATCTTAAAAGGCTCGAAGGTAAAAGTAACCTCGAGACCTGTTAAGGAGTTTTTATTGTATTGTATAGGTAGAAGACCCCAATTTGGGGCTTTAAACCTCCATAATGTAAGTTATCTAGCCTGAATGCGCTTAAACCCGTGCATTCAGGCTTTTTTATTTAGTTAAAAAAGAAAGGAGGCGGTTATGGTTATTACAGTTCCGAAGGTTAAATCTATGAAGGGTAAGGAAAAGATTTCCATGATTACAGCTTACGATTACACATCCGCACGCATCGCAGATGAAGCTGGTATTGACATAATTTTAGTGGGTGATTCTTTGGCGATGGTCATGCAGGGTAAAAGTTCCACAATTCCTGTGACTATAGATGAGATGATTTATCATGCTAAAATGGTTAGGCAGGGTGCTAAGAATGCGTTAATTGTTGTTGATATGCCGTTTATGAGCTATCAGGCCGATTATACAGAGGCTGTAAGGAACGCCGGTAGGATTTTAAAAGAAACCGGATGTGATGCAGTGAAACTTGAAGGTGGTAGGGAGTTTGTACCAACTATTAACAGTATTGTTGTCGCAGGGATTCCTGTAATGGGACATCTTGGTTTAACGCCTCAATCTATTAATATTTTTGGTTCCTATAGTGCTCGTGGCAAAGAAGATAAAGAAGCACAGAAAATTAAGGAAGATGCTAAGTATTTAGAAGAAGCTGATGTATTCTCAATAGTGTTAGAGTCTGTGCCAAAACAGCTGGCAAAAGAGATAACAGAGTCAGTTGGTATACCTACAATTGGTATTGGAGCTGGTGTTTATACTGATGGTCAGGTTTTGGTTTATCACGATATGCTTGGTCTTTTTGATGATTTTAAGCCAAAGTTTGTTAAAAGATATGCGCATCTAAAAAAGGTGGCTCTAGAAGCTGTTCAGACGTATATAAAGGAAGTGAAAAATAAAGATTTTCCTACGGATGAACATTCCTATCTGTGAGGTATGATTATGAGGATAATTTACGATGCAAAAGAAATGCAGGGAATAGCTGATAAATATAGGCAATGGGGTAAAAATATAGGTTTTGTTCCTACGATGGGTTATTTGCATGAGGGACACCTGTCTTTGGTGAGGCGAGCAAAAGAAGACAATGATGTTGTATTTGTCAGTATATTCGTAAATCCACTGCAATTTGCTCCAAATGAAGATCTTGATAGGTATCCAAGGGATTTGAAAAGGGATGAAAAGCTTTTGAAGGAAGAATGTGTGGATTTTCTATTTTATCCTTCTGTTGAGGATATGTACCCTGGTGGATTTCAAACATATGTTGGGGTTGAAAATTTAACAAAGGTTTTAGAAGGCAAGAGCAGACCTACGCACTTTAGAGGTGTTACAACTGTTGTTGCAAAACTTTTTAATATTACAAAACCTCACAGGGCCTACTTTGGCAAGAAGGATGCTCAGCAGCTTATAGTCATAAAACGCATGGTTCAAGATCTAAATATGGACATTGAGATTGTAGGTATGCCCATTGTGAGAGAAGAAGACGGCCTTGCAATGAGCTCAAGGAATAAATACTTGAAAGGTGAAGAAAGAGTACAAGCTGTTTGCCTGTATAAAGCATTAAAAAAGGCAGAGGAGTTGATATCTGACGGCGAAGAAGATACTGATGTTATCGTCAACGAAATGAGAAGGGTCATAGAGGGTTATCCTTTGGCTGAAATTGACTATATCAATATGAACAGGATTTCGGATTTAGAGGAGTTAAAAAGGGTAGAGAAGAACAATACCCTTGTGAGTTTGGCAGTTAGAATTGGAAATACGCGACTTATTGATAATATGTGGTTTTAAACCTATTGGAGGTTTGTATGGTAAGGCAGGTTTTAATAGGAAAGATTCACAGGGCCACTGTTACAGAAGCTGATTTAAACTATGTTGGTAGCATTACAATCGATGAAGAATTAATGGAAGCCGCAAATATAAAAGAGTATGAGCTTGTTCATATTTGGAATATAGATAATGGAGAAAGGTTTGAAACGTATACAATTAAAGGTAAGAGGGGCAGCGGTGTAATATGCTTGAATGGTGCAGCTGCTCGTAAGGTTGCTGTAGGAGATAAGGTTATTATTGCGGCGTTTGGTATGATAGATGAGAAAGAACTTGAAAGCTATCAACCAAGTGTTGTTATTGTGGATGGTGAAAATAGGATTGTTGAGCAATACAAGGGTATGTAGTGATAAAAGCGCTATCTTTGATGGGCCAGTTGGGATACGGCTATAACAGAGATTCATTTGTAAGGGCTGTAGATGAAGGTGTTGATGTTGTAGGTGTTGATGCAGGTTCTATTGATTCTGGTCCTTACTTTTTAGGCTCTGGCAACATGAAGGCTAACTACGATGCCACGCGCTCTGATTTGGAGTTTCCGTTAATTACAGCTCTCAATAGAAGAATTCCGTTTATTATTGGTTCTGCTGGTTATGCGGGAAGCGATGAACATCTGTCTAAGTTCATGGAGATCGTGGAAGACATAGCAAAGGATAATAATTTGCATTTCAAAGTTGCTGTAATTCACTCAGAGTTAGACAAAGGCGTTGTTATGGATCTTTTAAAAGAGGGAAAAATTACAAGCTACGAAGGAAATCCACCGCTAACGGAAGATGATATTAAATCTTCTACACACATCGTTGCTCAAATTGGTGTAAAGAGGTTTATTGAGGCTTTAGAAAATGGCTCTGACCTTGTTGTTGGTGGGCGTGCGACAGATGCCTCTATTTATGCTGCATATCCTTTGCTTAAAGGTTGTAACCCTGATTTGGTTTGGCATATGGCTAAAATCATTGAGTGTGGGGCTTTGTGTGCTAAGCCTGCAAGTCCGTCTGATGCACTGCTTGGATGGGTAGATGATGGTGCATTCTACTTAAAACCGCCAAACGAAACCAGACGTTGCACGGTGGATTCTGCAATGGCTCATACCCTTTATGAGAATACAAATCCGTTTATTATAGAAGAGCCTGACGGAACGCTGTTTTTGGAAGATGTAAAGTATGAGCAATTTGATAAGAAAACGGTGAAGATTTATGGTGCAAAGTGGAAGGAAAAGGAAAGACCGACCTTTAAGATAGAGGGAGCAAAACTCTCTGGCTTTAGAACGATATCTATAATGGGCTTGAGAAATCCAGATATGATAAGTGTTTTAGATGATATTTTGGGTGATGTAAGGCAAGAGGCTGAAAATCGGTTTGGAAATGGCTTTAGTCTGAATTTCAGACAATACGGTAAAAACGGTGTTTTGGGAAGTATGGAATTCGATGGCAACTTGCATGAAATTGGTTTAATTGTTGATGTTGTGGCTGATGAACAGCCGTTTGCCCATAAGGTTTGTTCTGTTGTTAAGTCGACTCTGCAGCATTACGATTATAAAGGACGTATAGCAACGGGAGCCAATGTGGCTTTTCCATATTCCCCTGCTGAGATTGATGTAGGCGAGGTTTACGAGTTTAGTGTTTATCACATTGTTGAAGAGGATTTAAACGATTACTTTAGAAGGGAGGAGATAGAGTTTTGAGACTAAGGGAAGCCGTCAAGATTTTAAGGAGTAAAAACGCCGGTGTTTGGCATATAACTATAGATATTGTTTTTAAAAATAGGGAACTTTATGAAAGGGCTAAGACGAGGTTGAACAGGGATTACTTTTGCAAGTTGTTTATCAAAAAAAATATAGATTACTTTGAATGCAATTACATAAACACGTTGAAAATCTCTTTTTTAAGGGATTCTGCAGCTGGGTCTTTAAATGATACAGACTGTCTTGGTGCAAATTGTTATATACCGTTGTTGGATGTAGAGATATGAAGGTTCTAATCATTGGTGCAGGTGGTGTTGGTTTAGGCCTCGGTGCTTTTTTGATTAATGCTGGTGTTAATGTAAGTTTTCTGGCTACGAGTGAAACGGCAAGGCAGCTTGAAGGTGGGTTTAGAGTTTTTGGCGTTTTTGGTGATTACTCTTTTGAGTCATCTCGCTATGATGTTTTTGAAAGCTTTAAAAGTGTTTCCGAATTTGACTACGTCTTGATTACAACTAAAACTACAGCTAACGATGAAATAACAGGCAAATTGTGTGACGTTAAGAGTAAATTGGGCAGTTCTAAATTGGTTGTTATACAGAACGGATGTGGGAATGCTGAAAAATTTGTAAAATGTTTTAGAAAAGAGAGTGTTTTTGCGGGCAGGATTATAACAGGCTTCTATAGGCACAAAAGGAATGAAGTAGAAATAACGGTACACGCAGATAGTTTAATGATGGGTAATATTTTTGTCAGGGAGCTCTCTGGTGAAATTACAGATTTGGTAGATGCTTTTATTGATGGCGGATTTGATGCAAAGGTTTCTTATGATGTAGATAAACATCTTTGGGCAAAGATGCTTTACAACTGCGCCTTGAATCCTTTAGGAGCTATTTTGAACGTGGAATATGGAAGTTTGGCAGAGATTCAGCATACAAGAAAAATTATAAATAGGATTTTAGAAGAAGTGTTTAAGGTAATGGAAGCTTGTGGTTTTGCCACGTTCTGGAATAGTGTTGATGACTATATGGAGGTATTTTATTCTACTCTTGTTCCTGTGACCGCTGAGCATAGGTCATCCATGTTGCAAGATATTAAAAACGGCAATAAGACAGAAATAGATTCGTTAAATGGAATGGTTGTTAATCTTGCAAAAGGGCATGGCCTAAGTGTGCCGTATAATGAGTTTATAATAGGGTTGATTAAAACAATAGAAGAAAAATAATTCCATACTTGTAATATTCAAATCTTCAAGGTATATTTCATGGTATGAGATTTAAGAAAAGGAATATACTTGTTTTATCCATTTTACTCTCCTTTATTTTTCACCTATTTCTCCTTGTTACGTTTCTCTATTTCTTAAAAAAGAAAGAGGAATATCTTAAGAGACTTCCTCCGCTTCCTAAACAAGAGGTTGTTGATATTGTTACACTTCCAAAACCAAAGCACGAAGTTAAAAAACCTACGAAAGAGAAGCACAAGGTAGCTTCGAATATTTCAAGAAAGGGTATGGAGAAGGTGTTTTCAAAGGTAGAAAAATTGCCTTTCGGGTTCGAAAAGAAGGGAGCAGTTACGAGCAAAACTAAAAAGCAAAAGACTAAAGAGAAAAAGATCGTAAAAAAGATAACTAAGCAAAAAACTAAACAGGCAAAATATAAGCTTGCAGGCGTAGGAAAAAAGGCTGTAAAGGGAGCCAAGAGAAAAAAGAGGGAGAAAGTTGTTAAAATAAAGGGCGGACTTTTCAAGCCGTACAATTTTAAAAAGGGGTTTTTGGCTGGTAAATCAAAGCAATACGAATATAAAAATACAAAAAGGGAAGCGACGATTAATATAGGCACACAGTCTATTAAATACGCTTCTTATTTAGAACATGTAAAAAACAAGATTCAAAATGTATGGGTGTATCCTCAGGAAGCAGTGGAAACAGGCCAACAGGGTAGACTTTTGATTCTATTTAGCATAGGTAAAAATGGCGATTTAATTAGGTTGAAATTGATTAGGTCGAGTGGATACTCATTACTTGATAAGGCAGCACTGCAAGCTGTTAGAGATGCTTCACCTTTTCCACCACTACCAAATAGGTTTAATTTAGACGTTCTTAATATATATGCTACATTTGAATACGATTTAGGACTTTACTTTATACAATAGGCTCAGAATATGTTGCTTTTGAGTTTTTCGATTCATAAACACTGACTTTACTGGGCTTGCAGTTTCTATTTTTTAACGCTTCTTTCATCTGTTCGTATATGTATTTTGCAATCATTTCCGAAGTCGGGTTGGTTTTTTTGAAATACTCGTGGTCGTTTAAGTATGTGTGGTCGAGTTTGTCTATTATAGATTTTACAATAGATTTTAATTCTTTAAAATCAATAGCTATGTATGCGTCGTCTAGCTTGTCGCAAACTACACCTGCCTCAACTGTAAAGTTATGACCATGTAGGTTTTCACAAGCTCCTTTATAATTGTTTAACCTATGGGCCGCTGCAAAGTCCATCGTGACGCTTATCTCAAACATCCTTACAATCCTCAATGCTCTTGAAATGGTATCCCACAAGGCCTGATGGTATCTTTGGATAGAAGAATGTTGATTTTTGTGGAACAGTCAGACCTTCTTTTGTTACTGAAACCAACTCTTCGTAACTTAAGGGTTTTAAGATAAATCCTATATCTGCTTCGCCCTTGTCAACCATATCAATGACTTCCCTTTCTGAATGGGCATAGCCCGCTATTCTTTGGTTTTTTATATCTTCGTCGGTTAATTTGAGTATCTTTTTGTAGATGTATTTTTCAAAGAGCTTTGAGTTAAGCCTTTCTAAGGTATCTTTCGGTTTTTCGTTTTTTAGCTTTAGATAAAAGAACTTATCTTTTCTATACATGACAAAGTCATAATCTTTGATCTTTTCTTCACTTACGTAAAAATGCTTTTTTAACTCACTGATAAACCAATTAAAGTCCTTTAGATCCTTAATAACCCTGTGGATTGCAGAGAGGCTCAAACCACCGCTTTCGGCATCAATCAGAAGTATCATGATGTAGTCAAACCCACCCTCTTTTAA
Organism: Desulfurellaceae bacterium; assembly: GCA_015490005.1. GTDB lineage: Bacteria > Campylobacterota_A > Desulfurellia > Desulfurellales > Hippeaceae > Hippea. The sequence goes on from WFYS01000057.1 coordinate 30,323, forward strand.
ACCTTGTTTGTTGTAAAACTCCTTTATCATTAAGGCTGTTTCGTATCTGTGATGTCCATCTGCGATGATAATATTTTTGCCTTTAAAGCAGTCGTGGATTGTCTCTATATCCTTCTTATTCATTATTTTGAATAACTTGTGATCAATGTTATCAAATGTTTCAGAGAATATCGGCTGGCTGTTTAAAGAAATATCGATAATGCCCCCTATATCCTCACCTTTTGTATAGAGACCCATTATTGGGCAGAACATGGCGTTTGTCTTTGTTATCAAATTAAACCTGTCAATCTTTGGTCCTTTAAGGGTTTTTTCGTGTGGTTTTATGTGCCCGCCGAAGGGTTCTACCTTTAGAGCACCAATAAAACCTTTGAGTGTCTTTTTTTCGCCACCAAACTCATAGTTCGCCTTATATGCATAAAAAGCACATTCGTTGTCCAATTTTAAAATATCTTGCTCAAGCCAATTGTTCAATAGTTCTTTTGCTTTGTTATAAGTGTCTGGAAGCGTCAGGTTTACTATATTTAGCTCACTTTTGTTTTTTAATTTTTCTCTTTCATCGTCATTGATAACATCGTAAGGTGGTGCTATTGTGCTTTCTGTTCTTAAACTTTCATTGAAAAGAACACCTTTAAATGGATAAATAAAAGCCATGTTTTACCTCAATAAATAGGGTTTAGGTCGAATAAGTTAACTGCTTCGTGGTAATTTTTTATTTTGTGTATATTAACTGTTCTTGGGCGAAATTTTTCTTCTGTGGTTTTAAAGATATTCAATGTTGTTTTTTTTATCTCTTCTTCGCTTCCTTTTTTTATTTCACTGATGCGCTTTATTTTTCCGTTTTGTTTTTCATAATCTATGAAGTATGCACTTTTTGAAAAGAATTCTCCCTGACATCTAAATTTGCCATGCCCTTCAATTGATGCCGCAAGCAAGTCTAGTGAGTTTACCCTAAACATTTCTATATCTTTCCTTTTGAATAATAGGCCCTTGAGCGTTGATATTACCACTCTTATGGATGTATGTCTGCCTGGGCCGGCTACACAGTATAATCTATCGATTGCATAGAGTTCCATCTCTGTAGCTTTTAAGATAAAGTCAAAGGTATTAACTAAAAACTGAGAATGAGTTTTTAAAGTTCTCGAGAACATCGTGTATATTAAATAGCCATTTTCAAACACACTCAAATCTATAAACGCTCCGCTACCGTCTATAGCAAGCTCAATCATTTACTTATTAGGTGGTGGTGGCGTAAACTGAATTGGCGGTATGATTATCGGAGCCAATCCCATTCTAAGGAGTGTGTTTTGCACTATTTCCCTGAAATATGGCCAGCTATCAATTAAGACTGTTGATTGTGAAAATATTTCGAAGACCTCGTCATCTATTGGACCACCCGTTTGGAAGTCTAGTAAAAATGTTGCGTCTATACTGACAAAAACATCGTTTTCATTGTCTTTGTTGGCGATTTTTAACGTATAGTTTTGAAACACCCTAACTAAATTGTCTTGCAAAATCTGATAGTATGAATTTTTGTCTATATAAACCTTTTGTGTGTCAGGTGGTACGTTTAATTTTTCATCATCGAACTCTGCATTGAGTTTTTTAACCCTTAGATTCATCAATGCCAAATTCTTGTTGAATTGGTTTACCCTTTCCTCTAAAGTAGCCATCTCTACCTCCAAATTTAAATTACAGTTAAATTTCTGTCCTTTGTAAGGACTTTTTTTATGCCGTTATGTTCGAAGTTTATTGTTAATATCTTATCTTCTTTGCTAAGCACCATACCTTTACCATAAACTGAGTGGTAAACTTTAACGCCACGTTTTATCTCTTTTTGCTCTTTTGATCTTATTTCTTCTAAAAATCTAGATGGTTTTGATGGTGTATACTGGTTGTTTTTTCTTCTGAATTGCGCATGTGTTATAAATAGGTTTGTTTTTGCCCTTGTTATTGCAACGTAAAACAAACGCCTCTCCTCTTCGATATCAAGTTCATTTCTTTTTAGGTTCTCGTTTGGAAACAATCCCTCTTCTAATCCAACGACAAAAACAGTGTTAAACTCCAAACCTTTTGCTGCATGTATTGTCATAAGCTTCACCAATTCAGCACTTTTATCTAAATCATCTGAATAGTCCAAAAGAGATAGGCTATCTAAAAAAACTTCCAAGTTGCTTAAATCACCGGCGTTTTTTAACTCATCCACGTTTGATATTCTATCATAATCAAATTTTTCTGCAAGATAGTTTTTGTATCCACTTTTTTCCATTATTGTATCAATGATTTTATCAACTGTGCTGTTCATGTCTATGCTTTTGAATGTATTTAAAAATTTAGAAAGAGTATTTAGTTGTTTTTTTGTTAGGCTATTATTTTTGATAAGCTCTTCCGATGCTTCAAACATTGATATATTTAAATTTTGTGCGTACTCTGTTATTTTTCCAACTAAAGCTTTTCCTATACCCATTGGATGTGAGTTAACTGCCCTTAAAAAAGATACATTGTCTTTTGGGTTTAGAAGCAACTTTAAGTATGATAGTATATCTTTGACCTCTTTTCTCTCTAAAAATTTCTTTGAACCTATGATTGAATAGGGAATTGAATTCCTTATTAAACTTTCTTCGAATATCCTTGACTGATAGTTTGTCCTGTAAAGTACTGCTATATCATTTAGTGATTCACCCTCGCTTTGTAGCTTCAAGATATTTTGAGCTATAAAGTCAGCCTCATCCGAATCTGTTGGCAGTTCCTTTATGGTTATTTTGCCCCCGATTTTGTCTGAGTAAAGTGTTTTTTCGTTTCTGAAACTATTTTTGGAGATTAAGATGTTTGCGACATTTAAAATTTCCTGGGTAGATCTATAATTTTTTGTGAGTTTTATTATTTTACAATTGTCGTACTCTTTATCAAATCTCATTATATTTTCTACCTTTGCACCCCTGAAACTGTAAATTGATTGGTCCTCATCTCCTACGGCACATACGCGGTTTTTCCCGTTGTAGAGTAACCTAACAAATAGATATTGTGGATAGTTTGTGTCTTGATACTCATCAATGAAAATGTATTTAAATCGCTTGGAGTACTTCTCTTTAATTTCTTCGTTGTTTTGCAAAAGTTCGATAGTTTTGATTATAATATTGTCGAAGTCTACGGCACTCGCCTTTTCCAATTCTTCCTCATAAGTTTTATAAACCCTTTTGACCAGTTTATCGTAAGGGGTAGTGTCATCTAAGTCAGCCGGCTTCTCCATGTTCAACTTATGAAGGGAAATTTTTGAGAGTATTATCTTTGGTGTATATTTTTTCTGATCAACGTTAAAGCGCTTCAGTATACTTTTTATTAAGTTTTCTTGATCTTTGGAGTCGTATATTGTTGGTTTAATGCCCTCATTTCTCAAGACTCTTAATGCTATTGAATGAAATGTCCCAATCCACATATATTTGGCTTTATCGCCTATTAGATTTGCTATTCTTTCCTTCATCTCGTTTGCGGCTTTATTGGTGAATGTTATAGCTAGGATTTCACCCGGTTTGGCGTAGCTTTCCTGTAGTATGTATGCAATTTTGTGCGTCAAAGTTTTTGTCTTGCCGCTGCCAGCACCTGCTATTATAAGCAAATTGCTGTTACACTCTAAAACAGCCTGTTTTTGGGATTCATTAAGCTGATTTATTATGGAGTTCTTCTGTTGCATCGTTATATGCTTTTATTATATCCTTTCTTGTTATTATACCTATGATTTTACCTTTTTCATCTATAACTGGTATTGTATTAATCTCTTTAAAGCCAATTTTGTGTAAAAGCATGTTTAAGTTTTCTTCTTTTGTAGCAGTAACAACATTTTTATTAGATATATCGTCAGCTACGAGAAAATCTGCAAGCTCGTTTTCCCCAAGTATTGATTTTAAAACGTGCAAGGTTACAATGCCTTGCAGATTGTTATGACTGTCCATTATTGGTATGTCAGTTTGTTTAGAATCTGAAAGTATATCGAATATTTTTGACAAGTTTGTATCCCCTGTAACACTCAAAAATTTGCTTTTCATTAAATCTTTAACTTTTATTCCTTCAAGCACATCCTTTATGTATTCATATTTGTGTATTGGAGAATGCGCTCTATCCTTTACTTGATGTTTTTCGATGGTGTATCGAGTAGTTAGTAAAAAGCTTATTGACACAACCCACATGGATGGAACAATAAGTTCGTAATTGCCTGTTATCTCTGCTACAACTATTATGACGGATAAGGGAGTTTTGTTTGTTGCAGCAAAGAAGCCCGCCATGCCAACAATAGCGAATGAGGCTGGGTTATTTACCAACAATGGTGCTATATGTTTTAGTAATCCTCCTACACCGCCGCCAATGGCTGTTCCAATCACCAATGTGGGCGCAAAAAGTCCAACGGAGTTGCCACTTCCCAACGTTACAGATGTAGTTATCATTCTTATAAAACCCAAAAGCAGAAGAATTGAGAATGCCGTTTTGTTCAGAAAAGCCTTTTGCATTATACCATAACCCATACCAGCTGCATCAGGTATTATCATTGCAAACAGACCCACTATGAACCCGCCGAGAGCCGTTTTTATGTAAAGCGGCGTTTTGATTTTTGAAAATGTGTTATTTGTTTTGTTAAAGATAGCAATAAAGATTATTGCACTTATCGAGCATACTAATGCTAAGATAGTGTATGAAATAAATTCGTAAATATTGTCAAACTTCATGATAGGGGTTGAGAACATATGTACCCATCCAAACTTTGCAGAGAAAATAGAGTATGCTATGATTGAGGAAATGGCAGCGGGAAGTAGTGCTTCATACTCAAAGTCTATATCTTGATATAACACTTCAACAGCATATATTGCAGCACCCATGGGACTTCTAAATATTGCACCTACGCCACCTGCAAGCCCTGCAAGCATCAAAATTCTTTTGTCTTTATCTGATAAATGAAAAAGCTTTCCTAGCTGATAACCGAATCCAGCACCCATTTGTGCCGCAGGTCCTTCCCTTCCTCCTGCTCCACCTACGCCGAGTGAAATCACTGATACCAAGAGCTTAACAAAAGGCACACGTTTTCTTATGGGTTTGTTGTTGTGGTAAGCTTTTATAACCTCTCCTGTGCCTCCACCTTTTGTTTCCTCTGCCAAGAGGTGTATAAACAAACCGCTAATGAATCCGCCTACAGTTATGATGATTAAAAATCCTATACGATTGAACGGTTTGTGTATAAGTGATATTAGTGGTTCTTCGTTTGCTGGGTGACTTAGAGGGAAACCTGCTACATGATTCATTAGGGTTACAGATGTTAAATCTAGTAGAATAAACAGTACTATAGCTCCTAAACCTGCTAGTACGCCTACGATGGATGCGTATATCAACATTTTACTTGTTTGAGAACGTTTTAGATTCTTTATGATAAACATCAATTCAGAAAGTGCAGATACCTTCATTCTACAGTAACGCTTTTAGCCAAATTTCTGGGTTGGTCAATATCGTTTCCTCTAAATAGGGCAACATAGTATGCGAGCAACTGCAGTGGGATTATATAGACAAAAGGGGAAAAATCATAGTCAATATCAGGAACTTCTATCGTGCAATCCGCTATGTCAGCTTTTTTACTGCTTACAAGTATAATTTTCCCGTGTCTTGATTTTATCTCTTCACAATTGGACAAGCTTTTCGAATAAAATGGTTCTTTTGGATGTGCAACAACCAATGTAGGTGTATTTTCATCAATTAAGGCTATAGGGCCGTGTTTCATTTCTCCTGCAGGGTAACCCTCTGCGTGTATATATGAGATTTCTTTGAGTTTTAAAGCACCTTCCAAAGCTAAAGGATAACAAATTCCCCTACCCAAATACAGGAAGTTCTGGTAATTATAATATTGATCTGCTAACTGTTTTATTGTTTCTTGCGTTTGGCTGAATGTGTTTTTTATTAGAGATGGAATCTCAAGTAATTTTTTAGACAGTTTTTTTGCTGCCTCATAATTCTTAATTTGCGCTATATAAAACGCAATCATGTACAAAACGGCTAATTGGCTTGTGAAGGCTTTTGTTGATGCTACACTGATTTCAGGCCCTGCTAATGTATATATGCAGGAATCTGAGAGCCTTGCGATGGCACTCTCTTTAACATTTACTATAGATAGAGTTTTAATGCCCTTACTCTTTGCCATTTTTAGTGGTTCTTTTGTGTCAGCCGTTTCCCCAGACTGGGAAATTGCTATAAATAGATTATTTTTGGAATATGGGTAATCGTAATACCTAAACTCGCTACCAATCTCAACGTCAACTTTTATATCTGTGTATTTTTCTATTATGGGTTTTGCTGTAAGCCCCGCATAAAAGCTCGTTCCGCAGGCCACTATTGTTATTCTATCAAGATTTTTTAAGAATTTTTTGTCTATCGTGATTTCATCATTCAAGAATACATTACCATCTTCGTCAATACGTGATTGTATTGTATTTCTAACAGCTTCATCCTCTTCTGCAATTTCTTTAAGCATAAAGTGTTTATAGCCGCCTTTTTGAGCCTTTTCCTTGCTCCATTCTATTTTTGTAGTATTTCTCTTTACTTCTTTTTTATCTTTGTCCCAGATGGTTATATTGTCTTTGTTTATCAGTGCAACATCTCCATCTTCTAAAAATATAAAGTCATGTGTATACTCGATTAAGGCTGAAACATCACTTGCAACATATGTTTCATTTTTAGATAAGCCAATAACGAGAGGACTTTCATTTTTGGCAAGCATCATGTAGTCAAACCCCTTAGATATTGCAGCAATGGCAAAGCTCCCTTTAAGCATCCCTATGGCTTCAAAGAAGGCGTTTTTAAAATCTTTATGTTCTTTTAAGTAGAAGTCCACCAACAAAGCTATTATTTCTGTGTCGGTGCCTGTTGTTTTGTTTATGTTCTTGGCTTTTAAGAATTTTTCCAAGCTCCTGTAATTTTCTATTATTCCGTTGTGAACCAGTGAAACATGTTCTGTGTAATGGGGATGAGCATTGACACTTGATGGTGATCCATGAGTTGCCCATCTCGTATGCCCTATACCCACAGTGGCAGATGTGTTTATATTACTTTCTGCAATTAGTGTGATTAGGTCTGTTACTTTACCCTTTGTTTTAATGGTTTTTATATCGTTATTGTTCTTTAGAGATATGCCGGCTGAGTCATACCCTCTATATTCGAGCGACTGCAAGCCGGAGAGCAATATACCCAAAGCTTTTTTATCACCAGAATAACCAACAATTCCGCACATAGACCCTCACTTATATCACCAAAATTTTCTTTTTTCAAACATTCATTTTTAATGTCGCTTCGTTGTAAGTTTTTATAATATCTTTCCTTTTTACAACTCCTATGACTTTTTCTGGATTGTCTTCTTTAACTACAGGCACAAGAGCAATATCTTTGAAGCCCATCTTATGTAACAGCGTGTTTAGATTTTCATCCTTTGTGGCTGTTATTAATTTCTCATTTGCTATATCCTCAGCCACAAGAAAGTTCATTAGTTCCTTGTCTTCTCCTAAAAAAGTTTTTAAAACCCTCATCGTTATTATGCCTTTGAGATTTTCGTTGACATCAAACATTAATATAGCATCGTTATCACTATTTTTTAGCCTTTCATAAACCTCTTTTATAGGCGTTTTTTGGTAAACCCAGCTATAGTCCTTAGATATAATATTTTTAATTTTTATCTCTTCTAAAATGTCTTTTGAAAATTCGGTTTTGTGGGCTGGTGATAATTTTCTGTTTTTCTCCTGTTTTTCGTATATTGTCCACTTTTGGGCGATTATATAGCTAATGCTAGCTGTCCAAATGGACGGAACGATCAAGTGGTAGTTTCCTGTCATTTCTGTGACCATAACAATTGTTGAAAACGGTGTATTTGCCGCTGCTGTAAAAAAACCTACCATTCCCACAATTACAAAAGCGGCTGGTTGGCTTACCAAATTTGGTGATAAGTGATGTAAAATCAAACCTACGGCTCCACCTAAAGAGCCACCTATTACCATTGAAGGTCCAAAGACACCGGCGCTCCCACCACTGGATATAGTAAAGGCCGTAGAAAAGACCTTTAAAACTGCAACCAGCAATAACAATTTTATGGTCACTGTGCCATCTAACGCCTCTTGCAATACACCGTAACCTGTTGATATGGCATCTGGTACAAGTATGCCTATAAGTCCTACGATTAGACCTCCAATGGCTGGTTTTAGATGCGGTTTTATGGGTATTTTTTTGAAGATTTTGTCTCTCACTCCGTAGAATACCTTTATGTAAAATATAGCAAACAGTCCACATGCGATGGCAAGTATTGCGTATGATATAAACTCAATAGGATTTGAGAATTGAAATGTTTTGGTATAAAATAGAGGATGCCATCCAAAGAACATACTAAAAACAGAATAAGCTACAATTGATGCAACGATTGTATATATGAACACCTCGCCTTCAATTTCAGGTTCCTTATAAAGCACTTCGCTTGCAAAGATTGCTCCTGCCATCGGTGCATGGAATATGGCCCCTACACCGGCACCCATGCCACTTGCCAAGAGTATCCTTCTCTTTTTCTCAGTTAAACCCAGTTTTGTTGCAAAGAATGAACCAAATCCTGCGCCAATCTGGGCTATTGGTCCTTCTCTTCCACCTGAGCCACCGCTACCCAACGTTATGGCCGAAGCTATCATCTTTATAATTGGAACAATGGGTTTTATTATGCCATTTTTCCTATGGTATGCCTCTATTGCTGCATCTGTTCCGTGTCCTTCGGCCTCCGGCGCAAATGTGTAAACCAATAGGCCTGATAATAGACCGCCTATTGTGATAATTAGAATAAGTTTTAATGGTGAAAAGGCTCTCTCAATATGGTGAAATAGAACTGGTTCTCCTCTTGGCTCATGTAGTGGAAACCCTGCTATGTTGTGTAAAAGATTTACGCTGAAAAAGTGTGTTGTAACCAGAAAAGCTACTGCGCCTACTCCTGTTATAACACCAACAATTACAGCGTAAAATATCAATTCCCCTTCTTCTATGGCCTGTTTTGTGGGCTTTATGGTGAAGGGCATTTATGTTTTCTTTTTTTCCTTTGTTCTTTTTTCCATTGTATCTCTATATTTTTTTGTCCACCCTTCTTTGTTTGTCTGAGGCACTCGTGATATTGCCAAAGCATAAGGTTCTACGTCTTTTGTTACGGTTGTTCCTGCGGCAATCATGGTATCGTCTCCTACCTTAACTGGTGCTACAAGTTGAACATCTGAGCCTATAAAAACCCTATCTCCAATTATTGTTTCGTTCTTTTGGTAGCCATCGTAGTTGCATGTTATTGTTCCACAGCCTACATTCACATCTTCTCCTATAACGGCATCTCCTAAATACGTTAAGTGGCTTGCTTTTGTTCTTTTTCCAATTTTAACTTTTTTGGTTTCAACAAAATTTCCTATTCTCACGCAACTTTTAAGCTCGCTCATTGGCCTTAGGTGGGCAAAGGGGCCTATTTCGCAATTATCGCAGATTATGCTTTCTTCTATTACACAATACGGTTTTATATGCACGTTATCCCTGATTATAGAGTTTTCTATTATGTTGCCGTTTTCTATTACACATTCCCTACCAATCCTTGTTTTACCTCTCAAGTGAACATTTGGATATATTATTGTATCTTCATTTATTTCTACATCATAATTTATATAAGTATTGTCTGGGTCAACAAATGTTACATTTTCAAAGTTGTCTATAATCCTTTGCTGAATGATTTTTCTTGCTTCGCTTAATTGTCTTCTATTATTTACTCCCAGCATATTTTCAGGTTTTATTTTTAATGTTTCTACTTTGTTTAAAAACTTTACTATATCTGTTAGGTAATACTCACCTGTTTTTTTGTTTTTCTCTATTTTTGGTAGAGCTTTTAGGGCAGCCTTTGTATCAAAAATGTATATACCGCTGTTTACCTCTTTTATCTTCTTTATGATATCGTTTGCGTCCTTTTCTTCTACTATTTGTAGGCCGCTTTCATCTTTAACTATTCTGCCATAGCCGTATGGATTCTCTAAAACAGTCGTTAAAATTAGGCAATCCAACCTGTTTGCCTTTAGTAAATTGAAGCCTGTTTCAAAATCGTTTGAGTCTATCAATGGCATATCGCCGTTTACTACGGCAAAAGCATCTGAATTTATATGGTTTATCGCTTTAGACAGTGCATCGGCCGTACCTTTCTGCTCCTCTTGGATGTGTATTTGGGTCTTTGGAAACATTTTTTTTAGAGTGTTTTGTATCTCTTTATTAGATACTATGTGTACCTTATATTTTTCCAAAGCCTTTACAATGTAAAATATTATGGGTTTTCCACATATATTGTGGAATATCTTACTTGTTTTTGATTTCATTCTAGTTGACTTACCAGCTGCCAATATTACTGCTTCCATAAAAACCTCCATCAATGCCTAAAATGTCTTGTGTGTATGAATATCAGCGCTATCCCATATTGGTTTGCTGCCTCTATTACCTCTTTATCCCTTATTGACCCTCCTGGCTCAGCTATAGCTTTTACGCCAATTTCCTTTGCAAAATCGACTGAATCTCTGAATGGGAAAAATCCATCTGATGCCATAACACAGCCATTTAGGTTAATATTTAAGTCTTTAGCCCTTTGTGATGCAAATTTCACAGAATCAATCCTTGAAGTTTGTCCTGCTCCAATGGCAAGGGTTTTTTTGTCCTTTGCATAAACTATCGAGTTTGATTTGGCATATTTTGATACTTTAAAAGCGAATCTTAGGTCATTAATTTGATTTTTTGTAGGTTTTACCTCTGATACAGTCTCAAAGTCAAAGTCGCTTTTTGCGTCGCTTTCTTGAACGAGGTATCCACCCAGAACGCTTCTTACCTCTGTGAATTCAATATTTACTCTTGGTACTCTAATAACTCTTAGATTTTTCTTTGTTTTTAATAGTTCCAAAGCTTCTTTTTCAAACTCAAATGCTACTACAACCTCAAAAAACCTTTCTGTAATCAACTTAGCTACATCTTTATTTAACTTTTCATTAATTCCAATAATGCCACCAAATGCACTTACAGGATCGCACGCAAGGGCGTTTAGGTATGCCTCCGTTTGATTGTTAGATTGAGCCACGCCACAAGGTGTGTTGTGTTTTATGATTGCGCACGTTGTTTTATCAAAATCCAACATCATCCTGTAGGCCACATCAATATCTAGGATGTTGTTGTATGAAAGTTCTTTTCCGTTTAGTTGTTCTAAGTTTGCTATGCCTTTCATTAATGGGTTGTAGCCAAAATATGCCTTTTGATGAGGATTTTCGCCGTACCTCAATTTTTGCTTAATTTTTATTGCCACGCCTTTTTCCTTAAAGGAGTTAGTGTTAAATAACTTAGCAGTTATAATGCTGTCATAGTAGGACGTTTTAGAGAATACTTTAAGGGCGAATTCCTTACGCTTCTTTTTATCTATGCTGTCAAAGTTTTCCATTATCCATTCGTAATCGTCTGGGTCACACACGACAAGAACATCTTTAAAATTCTTTGCCGCTGCTCTCAAAAGTGTAGGACCGCCAATATCTATGTTCTCTATCAATTCATCTTCATTGTCTGTTTTTAATGCCACATCTTCAAATGGGTAGAGATTTACAACGACAACCCGAATGTCCAATATGCCTAAATCTTCTACTGTGCTTTTGTGCTCTGGGTTGTCCCTTTTGAACAGTATTCCACCATGTACTTTGGGGTGTAGAGTTTTAACGCGCCCATCTAGCATCTCCTTTGAAGCCGTGTAATCTTCCACTTTAATTGTCTCTATGCCATTTGAATTTAACAGTTTCGCGGTTAAGCCCGTTGATATGATTTTAAAGCCCTTGTTTTTTAAGAATTTTGCAAAAGTAACTATACCATCCTTGTTGTAAACACTAATTAAAGCAGCCTTCTCCATTTTTACCCCCTATTAAAAAGTTATCAATCATTTAATATTAAGTCAAATTAAAAGAAGTAATGAAAAATCCAGTCTAACCTCCCGTGTTTTACAAAATAAATTCCACTATATTTCATGACCTCTTTGATTTTTTGCCTCATATCCGGTTTATAGCAGTGAACTTTGCAATGCTTACATTGGGGTTTTGGGTCAAGAGGACAGCTGTAAAGGCGTTTCAATGAGTATTGCAAAAGTTCATAACAGTTTTTACAGTAGCCATCCTTGTATTCTGGGATACCCTTTTTTATGTGGTTGTTTTGACAGTAAACAGCGATGAATTTCCTAAGAACTTTTTCATCCTTTTTAATCCTTTTTTCACGTTTCATAGATACTTGTAAGCTTTGTTGCCAATATCTGTCCTATAGTGCGTTTTATCAAAATTTATAAGCCTTATAGCATCATATGCTTTTTTTTGGGCCATCTTAAAATCTTTATCCAATCCAACAACGTTTAGAACACGGCCGCCGCTTGTTATAACATTTCCTCTCTCATCCAACTTCGTTCCTGCATGGAATACGATGACGTCGTCCAATTTTTCTACATTGTCTAAACCCGTTATTACCTTGCCATTTTCATAGCTCAGCGGATATCCACCGCTTGCCAAAACAACGCAAACAGAGTATACGTTTTTCCATTTCAAAGTGTAGTTATTCAAATTCCCTTCAATAGTAGCAAGTATAATCTCCACTATGTCGCTTTCAAGAAGCGGCAGAATTGCCTGGGTTTCTGGGTCACCGAAGCGGCAGTTGAACTCCAAAACATACGGTTTTCCGTTTTTTATCATTAGCCCGGCGTATAAAACCCCCTTGTACGTTCTGCCTTCTTCTTTCATGCTTAGAATTGTCTTTTTCATGATGTTTTCGATGATGTACTGTCGCATCTCTTCATTGACAATTGGGGTAGGGGCGTAGGCACCCATTCCGCCTGTGTTCGGACCTTCATCGTTGTTGTATGCAGGTTTGTGGTCTTGGGCTGCTATCATTGGTAAAATATTTTCTCCATCACTAAAAGCTAAAAATGAAGCCTCTTCGCCTTCTAAAAATTCTTCTATTACTACTTTATCGCCAATTCCGCCAAATTTCCTTTTGATAAAGATATCCTCTAATGCTTTAATTGCTTCCTCTTTTGTTTTTGCTACCGTGACGCCCTTTCCAGCGGCCAAGCCATCTGCTTTAACAACAATGGGTACTCCTTTTGATTGAATGTAAGAGTTCGCATCGTCAAAGTTGTCAAACGTCTTATATTCTGCTGTGGGGATAGAGTATTTATTCAAAAATTTCTTTGTGAAAGATTTACTTGCCTCAAGGATTGCTGCGCCCTTTTTTGGACCGAACGCCTTAATCCCAACCCTTTCAAGTTCATCCACTATGCCAGAAGCCAAAGGGTTTTCAGGACCGACAACAACAAGATTTATCTGTTCATCTGTGGCAAAATCTACAATCCCATTTATATCTTCCGCATCAATGTTAATATTTTTGGCAATTTTTGAAGTTCCGGCGTTACCCGGTATGCAGTAAAGTTCTTTGCACAATTTGGATTGTTTAATTTTGTATGCTAATGCATGTTCCCTTCCACCACTACCCACAACAGCTATTTTCATTTTATCAGTACTCCCTAAACCTTAAATTTACCTACAGCTTCAGACACATTTTCAGCTAAATCCTTAAGTTCGTCAGACGCCCTTGATACATCCTCTGCAGCTTTAGCATTTTCTTTAGCTGCCTCTGTAACTTCTTGAACTTGGGCATCTATCTCGGCTACAGTTGCTGAGATTTCTTCAATTGCAGCACTTGTTGAGTTGATTTCTTCTATGGTTTGTTCTGTTTTACCCACCACTTCATTTATATGGTCTTTATTAACTTGAATTGCCTTTGCTTCCGATAATATACTATCTTGTGTTTTCTTTGTCTTTTTAATAGCGTTATCAACATCTTGTTGCATTTTTACAATCATGCTTCTGATTTCTTCGGTGGAGTTTTGTGTCTTTTCGGCTAACTTCCTGACCTCATCTGCAACAACGGCAAATCCTCGTCCAGCCTCTCCGGCGCGTGCAGCTTCGATTGCAGCATTTAGGGCAAGTAAGTTTGTTTGGTCTGCTATATCACTGATTACATCAACAATCCTGCCGATTTGTTTCGATGATTCTCCAACAATGTTGATTTGACTCATAGTATCCTCTGCTAATTTAGCGTTAACCTCCATGTTGTTAACTCTTTCTTCTATATCTTGAATCATCTTTTCGTTTACTTCACCTATCTGATTTGCGAGGTAGGTAACGTTTTGGGCTGATTTTGCTATATCGTCTATAGCTTTTGTTGTATCGTTTATGGCGTGCATTATCTCTTCCATGCTTCTTGTTGTTTCCTCGTTTGTCGCAGACATCTCTGCCGCAGCACTTGCTAGGCTAGATGAATTTGTTACCATAACATCGGATGCCTGTTTTATATCCTTTACCATCTTGCTTAACTCGATTGCCATGTCATTTAAGTCTTGTTTTAATTTTCCAATTTCATTTTTCGAATCTATATCAAACCTTATATTGAGATTGCCGTGCTTAAATACTTCTATTACTTTCGAGACTTCTAATAACGAATCTAATAAGTTGTTTTTAATAACAATAAATCCAAATATTAATATGATTGTTAACAAGGAGTAGATTATAACTAAAATAGTCAAGGTTGTTTTGAAGCTACCTTTAACTTTGTCCATAGAAGTTCTCATTATACCTATCCTGTTGCCTATAAGTTGTGTTAGTGTGTTTTGGATAGAACTTGATACTTCATTGAGTTCCTTTATTACACCGTTTGACACGTTTCCAGACTGCAGAGCTTTTGCCATATCCTCTGTCGCTTGTTTTAAATCAGAGTTTATTTTGTTCTCAATGCTGCTTAAGGTATTAATCTCATCGGTTGATAGTTTAGCTTTGCCATTATTGATGGTATCGTCAATAAGGCTATCTATTTTGTTGAAATACGTTTTAGCTTGATTAATTAAATTTGGGTTATTTTTTATATAAGCTTTGAGAAGAAGTTTTGAGCCTTTGCTATAATTGCTTTCAATTTTGTGGTACAAAACAATTTCATTTAAATCCCTATGGTAGATTTTGTTTATGCTGTGCCTGTTTTTGCTCAATGCTGTTATGGTATAAATTGTTGCAAAGACAAACCCTATTATAATGAGGAGAAAACTTCCTATAGTCATTGACTTGACTGATACGTTCTTCATAAGCCACCTCCCTCATTTTTTATAAAGTATTTAGAAACCTCCGTTATAAATTAGATATATTCCGGCAAACACAAGCAAAGCACCTGATGCCCTTTGGAGTATATCCAGTCTCCTCAAAATTTTAGATGCTTTGAAGAAGTAGTTTATCGAGAAAGAGAAGATTAGAAAAGGTACACCTATTCCCAATGAATATACCAATAAAAGTAGTGCACCTTGTTGCATATTTGCTGTGTCGGCAGCCAAAATCAGTATAGATGAAAGCATAGGTCCAACACAAGGACTCCAACCAAAGGCAAATATTACTCCAAATGCAAGCGAGGAAATGAGGCCTGTAGAATGAAAGCAGGCTGTAAACCTCTTTGTTCTATTCAGTAGGTTTAGTTTAAAAATTTCCGCGAGATGTAAACCAAATATTATGACTAGTACCCCTGATATTCTGGCAAACAGGACTTTATTGCTTAGTAGAAATTCTCCTACACTACTTGATGCAACACCCATAGACATAAAAGTAATAGCAAAACCCAAAATAAATACAGTTGTTCTTAAGAAAATTTGTATTAATTTTAATCTCTTCTTTTCTTTTAACTCTCCTATGCTGTATCCAGTTACGAAAGATATATATACAGGTATGAGTGGAAAAATGCATGGAGAGAAAAAGCTGAGCAATCCTCCCACAAAAGCTCCCCATATAAGGCTTAAACTCATCAACTACCTCCAAATAGTGACGCAAAGAAACGCGCAATAGGATTCTCCCTAACCTTAAGGTTTTCTTTAAACATGGTATTTATAAACTTTTTCATTGATATTGTAAAGTTGGAGTTTGGGTATAGCTCAGCTATAGCTTTTTGCTGTTTTACTGCCAATGATAGGTTTTTGTCTATTAATGAATACCCTCCATTTTTAAACTCCTTGTTTAGAAATTTTTTGCAGATTTTATTCAGGTTATTATAGGTGGTTTCTGCTTCTTCCTGATTTCTTGCCATATTTACAAATATGTTTATATTTTCCCTTTTGTAGTTAGATGATGCTATTTTTATAACAGCGTATGCATCTGCCATAGATGTAGGCTCTGGAGTTGTGACTACAACAACCTCCTCCGAGCTTTTTATGAAAGATGTAACCTTTTTTGATATGCCTGCACCTGTGTCTATCAAAAGAATATCGGTGTCTTTTATTATTTCTTGCAAATCGTTTTTAATTTTTGAAAATGCTGGTTCACTAATATTAGCCATTTCTTCTACGCCGCTGCCGGCTGGTATAACGTGAAAATTGTCATTTACCTTTAACATTATATCTTTCATTTTTTTGCCTTTTTTTATCACATCTATCAGGGTATGTTTTGGTTTTAGACCCAGTAGAATATCTATGTTTGCAAGACCTAAATCTGCGTCAAAAACTATAACTTTTTTTCCTATTGTGCTTAAAAGGTATGCAACATTAGCAACAATATTCGTTTTGCCTACACCACCTTTTCCACTTGTAAAGGCTATAACTCTTGATTTTTTCTTATCTTTAGCTTTCTCTTTTACCATTTCTCTCAATTTCTCAGCCTGATCAGCCATTTTCTACTCCCCTTTTTATAATTAAGGAAGATACTTTCAACGGTTGAGCTTTCATAATGTCTGTTGGAACATCCTGACCGTATGATACACAAAATACAGGTTTTTTTGTTTTTACAACTATATTAAGCATAGTGCCCGGCGTTTTTGTTTCATCTACTTTGGTGAATATAAGGTCATTTATTGGTAAAGTTTTGAATTGGTTGTAAGTGTCTATGCAATCTTCCTCTTTGGTGTTAACAGCTAAAACAAGTGACATATGAAGTCTATTTTCTCCCTTGAATATACTGAAAAGCTCGTTTAATCGCTTTATATCTTTAGGGCTTCTCCCAACGGTGTCTACCAAAACTGTGTCCATATCTTTTAGGTCTTCTATGGCATTTTTAAAATCTTCCTTTGTTATGCTCACAATAGCTGGTATATCCATAATTTTTGCGTAGTTCAAAAGCTGGTCAACAGCCCCTATTCTGTACGTATCTGTTGTTATTATACCAACCTTTCTATTCTCTTTGAGCTTATAAATAGCTGCTAATTTTGCCAAAGTTGTGGTTTTCCCCACACCTGTAGGCCCCAACAGGACTATGTTTTTCTTTGTTGGCTTGCTTTGCTTGAAGAATTGGCTTATTACAACGGATAGGTACTCTTTTACGTACTCATCTTCATTTAACCTTCTTTTATCGATATTTTTGTGAACACCCGTTATAATTTTGTATGCGTATTTTTTTCTTATGCCTATATCGCACATATAGGTGAAATGTTTATTCATTCCCAGCGGTATTTTTGATAGGTCTATGTCTTCAGATTTTTTGGTGTAATTTATGGCTTTTTTCAAATCATCAATATCTGATTTTATGTCACTAACAAGCCGTTCAATATTTTCTTTTCCGGCTTTATAAATCAGTTGCTCTAATTTTTTGATTCTTTCCTCTATGTTATCACTGTTTATTTCTTTTTTTGTACTCTTTTGAACAGGCGTGTTATTGTTGGTATATTTTTTCATTACTTTTTTAAAGGCAGGTTTTCCGTTTAACGGTTTTTCATCCAGGGCAGCTGTTACCTCATAAACTTCCTTTTTAAAGAAAGAAAAAAAGGAACCTTGTTTAACTTTTTTGTATGACAAAATGAGAGCATCCTCACCCAATTCCTCTTTTATTTTCTTTATGGCCTCTTGCATGGTGGGTGCTCTGTAAGTTTTTACAATCATAATTCTATACTACCAACAGTTTTTATCTCAACGCCTTCTGCAACCTCTGCGTAAGAAATCACAGGTACTTTAGGAAAAAATCTTTCTATAAACCCCTTAAAGTATCTTCTTATCTTAGGAGAAGTCAAGATGATTGGTTCTATACCATTTTCAACTACGTTTGATATAGCCTCTTGAGTTTTCTCAAGTAATTTTTCCGATATGTTCGATGGTAGGTCTAAATATCCTACTCCGTTTTGCTCCTTTATGCTAGCGCTTAAAACGCCATCAACGTTGTTGCCTAATGTTATTACCTGGATAGTATTTTCTTGGTCTTTGAGTTTGTTTGTAATGTGTTGTGCTAGAGCTATTCTCACATATTCTGTAAGTAGGTCTGGGTCTTTTGTATAAATTCCATAATCCGCCAATGTTTCTGCTATGGTTATCATGTCTTTGACAGGCACTCCCTCTTTTAGTAGGTTTTTCAAGATTTTGTGTATTATTCCGAGTTGCAGTTGACTCGTTAGTTCTTCTACTATTTTTGGATAGTCTTCTTTTATTGTGTCAAGTAGCTTGCTTGCATCTTGTCGGGTAAATATGTCTGAGATATGTGTTTTTACTATCTCAGTTATATGTGTGATTATTACTGTAGCTGGGTCTACTACTGTGTATCCTTTAACAATGGCGGCACTTTTGTCCTTAGACTCTATCCATAAAGCATCAAGACCAAAGGCTGGTTCTTTTGTTTGTATGCCTTCTAAATCATGCCCTCCTCCCGGCTTCATTGCCAAAAATTTATCTGGGAAAATCGTGTATTTTGCGACTTCAACACCCTTTATTAAGAAGACGTACTCGTTCCTATCCAGGTTTAGGTCATCCCTAATTCTGATTGAAGGTATAATAACCCCGAGTTCCGAAGCTATCTGTTTTCTCATAAGTTTTATACGTTTTATTAATCCACCGCTTTTATCATCAACAAAACCTATAAGTCCATAGCCTATCTTTAGTTCTAGAAGGTCAACTTTCACAGCTTCCTCTATGTCTTCCATAGTGATTTCTTCTTGAGGCTCCTCTTCACTTTCCTCTTCTTCTTTCTTTTCTTCCTCTTTTTTCTGTTGTGTTGCAATTGAATAAGCGATACCAGCTAAAATCAGAGCCAAAATAAGTAAATGCATGGTTGGCATACCAGGCACAAATGACATTACGGTAAGAATGATAGATGCTATGTAAAGGGTTCTGTATTGATTTACTATTTGTCTAATAACATTTTCTGATAAGTTAATTTCTTCAGAGCTTCTTGTTATGATTATACCAGCTGCTGTTGATACGGTTAAAGCAGGTAGTTGGCTAACCAACCCATCTCCGATTGTTAAAACTGTGTATCTTCCTGCAGCTGTAGATAGTGCCATGTGGTGTTGTAATACACCGATAATTATTCCACCTATTATGTTTATAGCGGTTATTAAAAGGCCTGCTATTGCATCGCCGCGTACGAATTTACTAGCGCCGTCCATTGCTCCGTAAAAATCTGCTTGTCTAGCAATATCTTCTCTTCTTCTTCTTGCCTCGTTTTCGTCAATTAAACCTGCATTTAAATCTGCATCTATACTCATCTGTTTACCTGGCATTGCATCTAGCGTAAACCTTGCAGCTACCTCTGCTACTCTGCCGGCACCTTTTGTGATTACTACGAAATTTATGATTATCAAAATTATGAAAACGATTAGTCCCACTACATAATTACCACCAACAACAAAATAGCCAAATGTCTCTATCATTTTTCCTGCTGCGTCTGGTGTTTGGCTTCCATGTAGTAGGATTGCCCTTGTAGTAGCTACGTTTAACGATAGTCTATATAAAGTAACAGCGAGTAAAACGGACGGAAATGTAGAAAAATCTAGCGGTTTTGGTATGTAAATACCTATAAAGAAGATTAAAAGTGATAGAGCAAAGGAGATAGAAACAAGAAAGTCTATAACAAAACCCGGAAGTGGTATTATTAAAACGGCAAAGATAGCTATAACAGTGAATATAACTGTAAAATCGCTAAACTTTATTCCTTTAATGCCTGACACCTCCAGCGTTAGCCAAGACAATTATACAGAGTATGTCTGGATTTTCCACTAAAGCTTGATTTTGCAAACTTTTTGTGAATTATAAATATTTATTCCGTATGTAAGTATATAGCTAACAATAACAGAAGATGTTAATGGAATTATAAGGTCTGTTTGGCTTAACTCTAAAACAAGTACAATGGCTGCTAAAGGCGTTTTTGCAACAGCTGCTAAGAATGCAGCCATACCACTTAGAACGAATAGTGATAGATTCACATTAAATATACTGCTCATGATATTTCCTAACAGGGCTCCTATGACAAGGCTCGGTAGGATTATACCACCGGAAATTCCTGAACCAATGGCAAATGATGTTATTACCATAATTAAAACTACGTCTAATAAAGCAGTGAGAAGTTTAGCATGCTGGATTGCAATTATTGTAAATGCTTTGTAGTTTACGCTGACGCTCAAAAGGTTCATTTTGTCGTTACTTAAAAGAAGTATTATAAAAGGCAGCGCTAAAAGTGTGCCAATTATAGGTCTAAAAAGAGGTTTGCTAAAATTTATAACACAGTTGGAAAAATGAAATAAATTGATAAATAAGTACGCTACTATAGATATAAAAGTGCCCATCAGCATCAATATAGGAATGATATGTATAGTCCAATGAATATTTCCAGATTGTAGTTGTATTAAACTTCTTGCACCCCTTATGTGTGAGTATACTAGGTAGCTAAATATGGATGCCACTAAAACATCAGGAAAAGATTCATATTCCATATCTGATATATATCTAATCTCTAAAGCAAAAATTGCACCACCGAGGGGGGCTTTGAGTAATGCAGAAGTAAAAGCTCCAGCACCGATGAGTGCAGCCTCTTCTTTCTTTATGTCACTCCATTTTAAAAACTTGGATAAGTACAGTGATAAAGTTGAGCCTATAAAAAAAGATGGACCCTCTCTTCCTGCTATAAATTCACCAGAAAGTGCCAAGACGCTAATTATAAATTTCTTTATAAGTGTCTTTACGGGAACAGCATCTTTTAGATTGTTCAATACATAATTTATTCCTGCCCCGGCTATTGATTCATCTTTTATAATAAAGACACCTGTTACAATAGCAACAACTATAGGAAATATTTTTATGTAGAGTATATTTGAGGCAAGAATAGAATTAATTTTGACTACAAATAGATCAAACAGTGCGGCAATAAAACCAATTGCAATCCCAGAGACTACTGAAAAGGGAAATCTCTTTGATAAATAGGAAAGGATTTGTATCCAGTTAAGATGATTGCATGTTATCTTATTTCGGCACTTATTGATTTTTTCTTTTAATTTTATTTGCAACATATGTTTTTACTAAAACGTCACCTACTGATATTATAACTGGGCCAACTATTATTCCAATTGGTCCAAACACAATGATAGAGCCGAGAATACCAAAAAACAATATCATTGGGTGTATATTTATTTTATTGCTTATAATCATTGGTCTTACATAGTTGTCTACCATTCCTACAGCTAGAATGCCCCAAGCTGTTATGAAAATTCCTTTGAAAAAAGCCCCGTTTATGAACTGATAAATGGCTACGGGAATCCATATAATAGCTGTTCCTACAAGTGGGACGAAAGAAAACATAGCTATTAAGAACATCCACATAAAGAAGGCGTTTAGGCCAACTATTAAAAAACCTAATGCTCCAACAATTCCTTGAATAAATGCTGTTAAAACGCCACCTAAAACTGTAGCATTGATGCTATCCCTGATAGATTTTAATATCCTGTAGAAACTTTCCTTATCATCTATCATGTTCGATATGTAACCAAGAAACACCTCCGAGTCTCTAATAAAATAGAAGGCAATTATAAATGAGAATATGAAATTGGCCAGAATTCTGTAGGTTTGTGAGAAGATGGCTCCCACATTTTTTGTTATTATTATGCCTGTGTTTTTCAATAGTCCAAAAATAGCCTCATCAAGTTTGTCAATATACGGTGTTAAGATTTTCAAGTGAGATATGGTTTGGATTTTGGATAGCAGACCTTCAAAAGCGTTTTTTATCTGAGATATGTTTCCTATGAATTTTTCTGTCTCGTTAACCATTATGTAAATTGCGAGTGTTATGGGTATTGCAATTATTAGAAGTACGACAAGTATACTTAGGAGGGAGGCTATATTGTTGTTTTTAAATAGTTTTTTTATTTTGTCAAAAAGGGGATAGAACACTATTGCTATTGTGAGCCCCATAACGAAGGATTTCCAAAACGGGAGCATTATAGAAAAGAACGCTATGGTTACAAGTATCAGAAAGAAGGCAATGATGCTCGATCTCATATTATAGCCCTATGGATTTTTGAATATATTTTTGAAAGTGTACTATTTGAATAAATCTTAAGCCTTTTTTTAAGCCACTTTGAACTTCTCACCTCAACTCTTGGTAAAAGATAAGGATATGTTTCTTTTTCGACAAGACCAACATTTAGTGTCAAGCCAGCCTTGTATTTTTGCTTTTGTAACTCATATATGGAATCTGAATCGTAGTCTCCCCATGGATAGCAAAAGAAATCTACTTTTTGATTGAGTTTTGTTTCTAATACCTTTTTAGAATCTTTAATCTCCCTTTCTACTCTTTTCAGTTTTTCCTCTAGCGTTTCGAAGCTAAAATTCACATCGTGGCGCTTTATATATCTTTTAAACTCTTTCATAAGAACTTTTTGTGCATTGGTCCTTTTGAAAAATAATACTCCCCCATGTTTCTTTACGTAGTTTGCAAGGTAATCCCTCAACCCAAGGTCATCTTTCATACACAACGTTGCACAATTCCACTTCTTTTCATAAATCGGTACTCCAAGTCTTCTATCGTTTGTTAACTCTGTAAACCATTCATAGCTATTATCTGGGTTGAATTTATGCACTTTATTGCAGCAGAAGCACGCCCTGTGATTGAGTGAGTGGCTGCCAATTTCAAATATACCGCTTTCTGCCATTTCTGTAAGTTCTTCCCAGCTCACGAATTTTGATTTTTCCTCTAATTTCTTAACTTGGTCTGCTATGTTCATACCAACGAGTTGATTATAGGTTGCTCTCTTCATCCCATCTACAACTTTGTTTGCAATAACGAAAATTGTTGCGAAGAAGCCATACTTTTTCAATATAGGATATGCGTATAGGTAGTTATCCGCATATCCGTCATCAAATGTAATGTGAACCGTTTTTCCAGGTGGTGGTTCGTTATTTTCTAAAAATCCATAAATTTCCTTGAGTTTTATAGGTTTAAATCCAGCATTTTTTAGTATTTTTAGGTTTTCTTCAAAGTCCTCAGGTGTTACTCTTTCACCGTAGTTTATGTGGTGATAGCACAATATTAGGCTACCCATTTTTTATTAATCTCCGTCCAATAACCTGCCTAATCCTCCTAAAATTGAGCCTTCACCTTTTTGATCGCCACCAAATTTTGGGGCATTGCTGATGATTCTATCTGCAAGCCTTGAGAACGGTAGGCTTTGGAGATACACTGTGCCGCTACCTATAAGTGTTGCAAGGAACAACCCTTCGCCTCCAAATATCATTGATTTTAAACCACCAACCATCTCAATTGAGTAGTCAACGGACTCTTCAAAAGCAACAATGCAACCTGTATCCACCCTTAGTGTTTCGTTTTTTAATTCTTTTTTAATTACTGTTCCTCCAGCGTGCATAAACACCATGCCATCACCATTTATTCTTTCTAAGATAAATCCTTCCCCACCAAACAGGCCTGTTCCAAACCTTTTGGTGAATGCTATGTCTATTCGTGTTCCGTAGGCTGCACACAAAAACGCATCCTTTTGACACAGCAAATCGCCGTTTGCTTTAGCCATATCCACGGGAATGATTTTGCCAGGGTAAGGTGCGGCAAAGGCTACACGTCTCTTTTGCGTATTTCTGTTTGTAAAATGGGTTAGAAATAGAGATTCTTGAGCCAAAACCCTTTTGCCAGCTTTAAAGAGTTTACCTAGAAGACCACTATCTGCATCTGAGCCATCTCCCAGTTTTGCTTTGAATTCTATACCATCCTCCATATAATTCATTGCCCCAGCTTCCGCTATAACTGTTTCATCAGGATCTAACTCTACCTCCACTATCTGCATATCATTTCCGATTATTTCATAATCTACTTCATGACACCTCATTGTTAACCTCCTGTTTTTCTTTAAAGATTATTATTTTTTGACAAAGTGGTCAACTTTTATTAGTCTTCAGCTTTGGGAGGCTTTAGATGTTTTCAGTTGGCACTCCAGAGATGATAGTTATCGCTGTAATAGCGCTGTTTGTTGTAGGCCCTAAAAGATTGCCTGAAGTGCTGAGAGGTTTGGCCTATGTTTATAAAAATTTCATGAAAGCTATTGAAGAATTAAAGAGGGAGCTTGAAGAAGATTTAGAAGAGGTTGAGGATATAAACCCAAAAAAACAGATTGAAAAAAAGTGGAAAGAGATTCTAGAGGAAGATGAGGATAGGGAAGATAAAGAAAAAAGACCCAAATAATATGACAATACTCGAACATATAGAAGAGTTAAGAATTAGGCTTTTGTGGATTGTTGGGGGTATATTTGTTGGATTAGCTTTAACCATCGGACATTCACAACAAATTATTGATATTATAATTACTCCTCTTAAACAGGCCTTACCCCATGGTAGTAAAATAATTTTTACAGGCGTTACAGAAGCTTTCTGGGTAAGGTTAGAAGCAGCGTTGATTGCGGCTATAGTTTTAACTATTCCTTTCACGTTTTATCAAATCTGGCTTTTTATAGCTCCAGGATTGAAGGATAATGAGAAGAGACTTGCATTTCCATTTGTTTTTGCGTTTAGTTTCTTTTTTATCTCAGGTGTTGCTTTTGCGTATAAGGTTGTTTTGCCTTTAGGTTTTAAATTTCTGCTGCACTATGGTGGAAAAGAACTCTCTGCCATGCCTACCATAAGGCAGTATATGTATCTTTTTTTGAAAATGGTAACGGCTTTTGGTGTAGTTTTTGAACTTCCTGTCGTAACATTTGTTTTAGCCCGTTTAGGATTGGTTAGTGGAAAGGACTTGTTGAAAAAATTTGATTATGCTTTACTTGTTATTTTCATTGTTGCGGCTATTTTAACGCCTCCGGATGTGTTTACTCAATTTCTTATGGCTACTCCATTAGTCTTGCTGTATATATTGAGCGTTATAATAGCCTATATGTTCTCAACTAAAAAAACAAAAGACAAAGAAGAATGATTACTATTATATTTATTTTTGGACTTATTATTGGTAGTTTTTTAAATGTTTGTATCTATAGGATTCCTAGGGGTAAATCCATAGTTTATCCACCATCAAGCTGTCCTGCCTGCGGTGCTAGGATTAAGTGGTATGACAATATACCTATTTTAAGCTATATTTTTCTTAAGGGAAAATGTAGAAATTGTAAAAGTAAAATCTCTCCTATATATCCTACAGTGGAGATTTTGGCAGCGGTTTATACCATTTTAGTATATTTGAAATTTGGTTTGACTGTTGACTTTGTTTTTTACTTGGTTTTTGGATATATGCTTATTGTGGGTAGCTTTATAGATTTTTTTCACTACATTATTCCAGATAGGATTAGTATTGGATTGGCAGTTGTTGGATTGGCGTACGGTTTTTTAAGACATGAATTTGTTCATTCTTTAGTGGGCTTTGTGTTTGGTTTTGGCTTGCTTTATTTAGTGGCAGTTTTAGGCAAGGCGATTTTTAAAAAGGAAGCTATGGGTGGCGGAGATATAAAACTGCTTGGGGCGTTAGGTGCTTTTATTGCCATTAAAGGCGTTTTATTTACTCTGTTTGTAGCTTCGCTTTTGGGTAGCTTTGTCGGAATTGTTTTAATAGCTTTGGGTAAAACAAGTATGAGCCAAAGAATTCCATTCGGTCCTTATCTAAGTCTATCAGCTATTCTATATGTCTTTGTTGGATATCAAATTATAACTAAAATTTATGGGGTTTAAATTGCTAAAAAAAATAGACGCATATATTTTAAAGAATTTACTTTCTTCATTTTTTATTTCTTTTTTAATTATAACAGCTGTCATGATGATTGGCGATATAGTGAAAATATACGATATATTATTTGCTCGTGGCTCATCTTTGGGGGCGCTAATCAAGATTCTTGGTTATATTAGTATTTTTCTGTCAATTTTTACTATACCTATGGCATTAACCATTGCCATAAACTATGTTTATACAGAGATGTCAAACAATTCAGAGATAACGGCATTGAGGAGCTCAGGTATTAATCTATATAGGGTTTTTTTACCATCCCTAGCTTTTTCTATTGTTTTTTTTATTATTCTTTTCTGTGATATATCTTTCATTGCATATCCGTCGAGGTTAAGCTACAAGAATGAGCTCGATAAAACCTTTAGAAATAAAATTTACTTTAGCTTAAAGCCTGGCCTGTTTTACAACAATTTAGGGGGGAGTCTATGGGTAAAAAGTCTTTCTCCTAATCACAAAAAATTATACGAAACTTTTTTTGCAGATAAAGATAAAATATTTGTTGCTAAAAAGGGTAAGCTGGACGATATAAAAAATGGTATACTTGCGACATTTTATGATGTAAAGATGTTTAGTGCAAATCCTAAAGGATGGGAATACGGCAATTTTAACAAATATCAAGTAGCTTTTTTATTAAAAAAACCACGTAGTGATAAAGAAAAAAATGTAGGAATTAGGTATATGACGATTATCCAGTTGTTTAATTATTATAAAAAGACTCATAGCCGTGAGGCACTCTTTAAGATAAACAAAATCATTTCTCTGTCTTTGAGCATATTCCCTTTATCCTTAATTGCCTTTAGCTTCGGAATAACCTTTTCTCGCGGTGGTAAAAGTGGCGGCATTGCCGTGAGTTTGTTATTTTTCTTTTTGTTCTACATACTTCTGATGCTGGGTCAGTCCCTATTTAAATCACACGGTTTAATTTGGCCTATTTATCTGCCTAATATTATTCTTATGTTGTTTAGCTTTTACGTTTTCTACAAAAAAGTAAAAGTATAGAGACGGCCGCTATCACGTATCCGAATAACCAACCGAATTTGTCATAGAAAGTGGGTTTATACACAGTAAGGTTTATTTTTGCCTTTAAAACGCCTATAGTGTCGGGCTTTATTGTCTTGAATATTACTCCATTTGGGCTAACGATAAAACTGATGCCGGTGTTTGCGCTTCTTGCAAGCCATATACGATTTTCTATGCTTCTATACACATCGCTTCTTGGAAATAGGTTAAACGTTGGGGTTTTATCGAACCACGCATCGTTTGTAAAAACGGCAATTAGGTTTGCTCCAGATAGTTTGTACTGCCTGCTTAGATAGGCGAAATTTTCTTCATAGCATATAAGAGGGGCAATTTTTAAGTTTTTATACTTAAATATCATACCCCTTTTGCCTCTTGAGAAGTTGTATTCTTCCAATCCTAAGAATTTGGCTAAAGGTATAAATTCAGCAAACGGAACGAGCTGTCTTTTGTTGTAGAACTCAATGTGTTTCTTTTTATAAAATACCACTGAGTTATAATAGTTATTGTTTTGTTTGGTTAAAGCTCCAAAGAGTAAAGCAAAAGTATTGTTATCTATAAGATTTTTTATACTTACAGAGGTTCTAGGATCAAAAAGATATGGATATGCAGATTCTGGCCATATGACAATGTTTGACTGTAATCCATTACTTAAATTTAAGTATTTGTCCAAGTTTCTTTCTAGGTATTGCCCTTCCCACTTTTGATTTTGGGGTATGTCACCCTGGACGATGTCCATTGATGTTTTAAACTGTTTTATAGGCTTTTTGTGTGGTAGGTATGGTATTAAATTGATTATAAGAATGGAAAAAATTAATATTGATGCTGTTTTTATTTTTTTCCTTATAACATAGTATAAGGTCAAATTGACGATTATTATCTTGTAATCTATGTACAATGAGCCGAAAATTGATGCATCTTTTATAAAAAATGGAAGGTTGTAAGTTAAAATGCTCAAATTTCCAAGAGGGACGCCGTATAGCAATTTATTTTTCAAAAACTCTGATGAAACAAAAAATAGGGCAAAAAAGGGCAGGGGTAGATTGCTCTTTTTAAAAGTCCAACTGCCAAGCAAGAGGTATGAGAGATGGTAAAGTGAAAGCAAAAGAACAAGACCGGCAGAAAATACAAAGAACAATCCGTAGTATACGTGTGTACCTTTGTAAATACCGCTATATATAAAAATCAAAAAAGGTAAAAATGTGAATATGACAGGTTTTATGTAGTGTTTGTTTTCAAAAAAGAAAAAAAGAGGAATTAGTGCTACAAACGATAGCCACGAGAAGTAATATGCAAGTATTAAAGGGATGCTTAAAAAGGGTAAGGCTTTACTGTATAATCTCGCCGACATTGAACTTATAGCCAGCTAAGAATGCATGTATATCCATAACCTTCTTCGATTGGGGCCGGATGGTCTTAATCGATATGGCATTTTCCTTGCAACCCATAACAAGCCTCTTCTTTGTTACCTCAATAACCTTCGCCGGCCGGTTTTCTTTCAATTCTACAAATTCAGCGTCAAAAACCTTGAACTGTTTGCCTTTGTAGAAGAAGTAAGCTGTGGGCCATTCGTAAAATGCCTTGATTTTATTTATGATTTCAATAGCTGTTTCATTTTTAAAGTCAATCAAGCCATCCTCTTTTTTGATAATCCGAGTATACGTAGCAAATTTTTCATCCTGCGGCATCGGTTTGATTTTATCGAAGTTTTCAAGCGTACATAGAACCATCTGTGCACCGATTTTTGAAAGCCTGTCGTGTAATGTTGTGTAGTTGTCGTGCTCTTTTATCTTTTCAACCCATTGCATATAGATGTCTCCGGCGTCCATCTTGTTTGTTACGGAGATTATTGAAACGCCAGTGTATTTATCGCCGTTTAGTAATGCAAAATTGATGGGCGATGGGCCCCTGTATTTGGGCAGAAGTGATGGGTGTATGTTTATTGAACCCAAGCTTGGTATCTTTAACAGCACATCTGGTATGAATTTACCGTACGATACAACAACAAATATATCCGCGCTGTAGCTTTGTATTTTTTTTACCGTAGCTTCGTCTTTTAGTTTTTCTGGCTGGAATACGTCAAGATCGTATTTTATGGCTTCTTTCTTGACTGGCGGTTGGATAAGCTTTTTGCCTCTTTTACCGACGGCGTCTGGCGTACTTACGACACCAACAACATCAAAAGATATCGATTCAACAAGAGCCTTTAGTGGTTCAACTGCAAATTTACTTGTGCCAAAAAATAGAACTTTCACCTATTTTCTTCTCTTTCTTTTTGTAATTTTTTCCACTCCTTTTTGAACACCAACTTTTGTGTTGGTGAGAGATGGTCTATAAACAATCTCCCATTTAGATGGTCGATTTCATGCTGTATAACTACGCTTAAGAAGTTTTCTGTTTCGATAATCCTCTCTTCTTCGTTTCTATCCAAATATTTAACCTTTATCCATTTCTTTCTATCCTTTATTACATCGTAATATCCAGGAACACTCAAACAACCCTCTTCGTGTTCTTCATATGTGCCATCTGATGCAATAATGACAGGGTTTATAAGTTCTATAAGTTGATTTTCTCCGTCTGGACGCAGGTCTATTACAACTAGTTTGTCAAGTATGCCTATTTGTTCAGCAGCTAGCCCTATACCATTATGCTTGTACATAATTTCAGTCATTTTATCCAAAAGTTGCACAATCCTACCATCTATCTTTTCAACATCTTTAGCCTTCTTTCTTAAGATGCTATCTGGATAAACCTTAACTTCACTCATCTTTTGCCTCCGCTTGGGATGATAATATTAAAGGTCAAAAAAATCAATCGTAATGTTCTTTTAGATATTTAAAAATAAAACCTAGCGTTCTTTTGGCTATGGATTTTCTCATGAAGTTCACATTTCCAAGATATTTTAGATAAAAGCTTTTTTCCTTATCTTTAATCATTAACTTTAATTTAAATTCATTTCCAGATAAATTTGAAGGAGCAGCTAGTATATCAGCTTCAAATGGCGTAGTTCCCATATCTGCATTTTCATTTAATACTAAACTTCCTGAAAAACAAGCTTCTCCTCCCATCATTTGGGCTAACGTACCTGCAGTTACATTTTCTACGAAAGCTATTTTAAAATCCAGCTTATCAAGGAGATTGGAAAGAACATCTTCTATATTTTCATTATTTACAGAAAAAACTTTAAAGCCATACACGTCCAAAAATGTGTTTTTTATTTGCTCCACATTTTCTTTGTTTTTCGACCTGACCCTTACCGCGAGTTCTCCTTCCATTGCATTGAGTATTACCTCTGTATCTTTGAGATTAAAGGAATTTATCAACTTATCCACATCAGATTCTGCAACACCTATCATTTTTATATCGCAACTAAAAAGTGTTTCTGGATTGTATAAGCTTTTGACCAAAGGCATAACCTCGCTTTCTAACATGGGTTTCATCTCGCTTGGCACGCCGGGTAGGGCGATTATATGGCTGTTTTTGCATTTTAAATAAAGCCCTGGTGCTGTTCCAAGTTGGTTTTTTATTGCAATGGCATCTTGTGGTATGTGAATTTGCCTTAGGTGGCTGAGTTTGAGTTCTACACCCTTTGCCCTAACTTTGTTTAGCAATTCAAAATAAAGCTTTTTGTTTAATTTAAGAGTTTTATTGCAAGCCTCAGCTATAGCTTCCATTGTAATATCATCGAATGTTGGCCCTAAACCACCTGTAGTTATTATGATAGACGTGCTTTTTGATAGGTCGTTTAGCAGTTTGACCAAGTCATTTTTGTCATCACCAACGGCGAATATGCCTTTTGTCTCTACACCCTCTTTAAAAAGCTCTTTTGCTATGTAGTTTGAGTTTGTATCCAGAATTGAACCTTCCAAGATTTCGTTTCCTATAGCTAAGATGTAAACGCTCATAGTTACCTCTTAAAAGAATAACAATTTAATTGCAAAAACAAAGAGCAGTAACAGTAGTGCCGTTCTTATGAACTTGTCCCCCTTTTTTACAGAAACGCCTATAGCAAGCCTTGCTCCTATCATACTGCCGAGCCCCAATAGAATACCAGCAAATATATCGGCTTGATGTGATATTAAGAATACGGGTAACACGGCGATTGTGTACATTGTAATGATTAACACCTTTATTGAATTTGCCTCAATCATGCTGAAACCACCCCAAATCGATGCCGTTATAATAAAAAAACCAACGCCTGCTTGAATAAAACCGCCGTATATGCCGATAAAGAAGAAGATTATTATCATCGCTATCCATTTTTTCTTTGAAAATTCTCTATTCTTTATAAATTTATCTGGCTTGTAGACCGTAACTAGGCTGATAACAACCATGAGTATGGCTATTATTTTCTTTAATAGTTCATTTGAGATGTGGACGGCTATATAACTGCCGAGTAAAGCTCCTAATACTGCCGGTATTCCAACAGTCAAGGCAAAACGTGCTTTGAGTATTTTAAGTTTATGAAACTTAGCCGTCGCAAATGTGTTTTGTAAAAGTAACCCAATTCTGTTCGTTCCGTTTGCAACATTTGGAGGTAAGCCTATGGCAATAAGAAATGCTAGTGTCAAAAATGAGCCACCAGCAGCTAAAACGTTTATGAAGCCCACTAAATTACCTATCAAAAAAATCCCTATAGCGTGTAGAATTCCTGTGGTTGTCAAGCTTAACATGGCTGATATTCTACACTTTAGAAAAAAGTTAGCAATACATTTATTGACTTTTTGGAGTCTCTATGTTAGCCTTGAGTTGAAATTTTTTGTTGGAGGATTTTTGATGGTTGAGACTTTAACTACTCAGGATTTTAAAGAGAAAGTTTTTAACTACGATGAGAGTCAGCAATGGAACTATAAAGGTGATTTGCCTTGTATTATTGATTTCTATGCTGACTGGTGCGGGCCTTGTAAAATGGTTGAACCAATTTTGGAAGAGTTGGCTAAAGAATATGAAAGAAAACTAAGGGTTTATCGTGTAAATACAGACCAGGAACAAGAGCTTGCAGGTGTTTTTGGCATAAGAAGCATCCCTTCCTTACTGTTTGTTCCTTTAAATGAACAGCCTCAAATGGCTGTTGGTGCTCTACCAAAGGATGCCTTTAAACAGGCTATAAAAGAAGTTCTAAAAGTAGAATAACAAGATGATAGAATAATTGCTCATTGGAGGGCACTTGCCCTCTTTCTCGTTGTTTAAATAAGTTCAAATTAAAAAAGCAAAATAAAAAAAATCATAAAAACCAGCACAAATATAAAATAAAAAATTTTAAAATATATATAAAGGGCGGATAAACCGCCCAGTTGGTTTTAGAATCTTCTAGGTTTTCTTTCTCTTGCTTCGTTTACCTTTAGGTTTCTGCCACCAAAGTTTGTTCCGTTTAAGGAATCAATGGCCTTCTGAGCATTTCCTTCATCAATTTCAACAAAACCAAATCCTCTAGACCTGCCTGTTTCTCTGTCTGTGATAATCTTAGCTGAGTTAACTTCTCCATACTCCTCGAATAGCTCCTTGAGATCACTCTCAGTTGTCTGGTAGGGTAGATTACCCACATAAAGCGTCTTAACCATAAAAACACACCTCTACAAAAAATCTATTACTGAACGTTTTAAAACATTCAGTTCCTCATTAACCTATGGCCTAAGTCAACGAAGATAATGCTTTATACCAGTTTAGAAGAAAGAAGTCAAACAAATTTAACGTTTTGCAGTTGTTTTCTTGAGATATCATAGCACTTATCCTGATTTTCTTTTGAGTGTGCGAAATCTGCTACTTTTTGGATCCTAAAGTCTTTTAGATATTGACCGGTAATCGAGGTATCTAAATTATAAGCGAATTCTATCATTCTGTAGGCGTTTTCAACACTGCTTCCGCAGGCTCCCCATCCCTCTATTAAGAGTTTGGTGTTTATAACTCCTGGATGCAAGGTATTAACAGAGACTTTTTTGTCTTTTAATTCCCTTGCCATTTTGAAAGCAAAGAGTATGTTGCACAATTTCGATACAGAGTAGGCTTTGTATGTTTTTGGAAAGCTTCCCTTCTTAATGGCTTTAAAGTCTACACTATTTGCATGGGCCATTGAAGCAATAACAATAATTTTGGATGGTGCGTGTTTAATGAGCGTTTCCAGAAGTATGTGCGTTATCAAAAAATGGGATAGATGGTTTACTTGGTATGTTTTTTCAAAGCCGTCAATCG
Organism: Desulfurellaceae bacterium; assembly: GCA_015490005.1. Classification (GTDB taxonomy): domain Bacteria; phylum Campylobacterota_A; class Desulfurellia; order Desulfurellales; family Hippeaceae; genus Hippea. The sequence continues at coordinate 63,581 of WFYS01000057.1, forward strand.
TTGGTTTTAATTCATGTGTAAAACATCCTGCATTGTTTATTACACAATTTATGTTCTCGTTCTGTATCTGTTCGAAAGCATTCTTTGTTTCCTTTAGATTTTCAAAGTTTGCACATACGGTTTTTACGACTATTTTGCTATTTAACTCTTCTAACTTTTTGGTTGTTTCTTTTAATCTTTCTTTGTTTCTTCCATGAATGATTAAATTTTTTCCTTGTTTTACAAATTCTATTGCGCTCCTTAAGCCTATTCCATCTGTTGCACCAGTGATTAGAATAAAGCCACTGTTCTTCATTCTCGATACCTCTTTTAAAGTTTCATTTATTCTGTACAATTTTTTATAGAGTGCAACATTTTTTGGATAACAAGCAATGTACAATATTTGTGTAAGTTAACTAAAAAGGTATTTTAGCAAAGGATCATGTTAAATCCTCAGTAAAAGCTGTGTTTAATGTTTTATTTTATGTTGTGAAGTTTGGCTTGGCTAATTTTGCTTAATACGACATTTATGTTATTATTAACTAGGAGTATTTATGGCCTCAGAACACGGCGGTAATGTATTTGAGATAGCAAAAAAGCTTAAGATAAGCCCCGATAAGATAGTTGATTTAAGCAGTAATGTAGTGGACGCTGATTCAGGTGCTGTTAAACTAAAAAGCAGGCTTCCGCCGGAAAAGCCTGATGAGCTTGAGCGTTTAATTGAGAAAAAATTTGGCCTTCAGCGCAATAGCGTTCTGGTCAATGCTGGTACGTCGCAGTTTATAAAGGATATCTGTTGCGTATTTAGAGACAAGAAGGCCTTAATTTTTGCACCCACATATATAGAATACGAAAAGCAGAGCCACAATTTTAACTTAACTGTTCATTATGCTTTATCAAAAGAGAATAACGGTTTTGAATTTGAGCTCGACGAGGTTGATTTTTCTGGCTTTGATATGGTTTTTATATGCAACCCCAACAATCCAACCGGTGGTCTTTTAAAAAAAGAGGATCTTTCAAAGACGATAAAAAACAACCCAAATAGTTTCTTTGTTATTGATGAGGCGTACATGGATTTTGATTTCAACAGAAACTCACTTTTGGGTCAAAAGCTTGAAAATCTTTGCGTGCTAAAGTCTTTTTCCAAGCTACATGGCCTTGCCGGTTTACGTATTGGCTGGCTTTTCTCTTTTAATGGCGACTTTATAGAAAAACTCAAAAGCTTAAGAGTACCCTGGAGTGTCTCTGAGTTTGCACTTGAGCTTGCAAAAGCCGCCCTTGATAAGGACTTTGCAAAGAGGATAGAAGAGATAGTGAGACTTAGGGATCACTTGATAGAAAGGCTTAAAGGTTTTGAGAAGATAAAGGTCTTTGATAGCCATACCAATTTTGTTTTGTTTAAGCTTTTAGGCGACCCAGAAGACTTCTTTAGCTATTTAAAAAATAACAGATTGCTTTTGAGGAACTGTGCAAACTTTTACGGCCTAAATAAAGACTTCTTTAGGGTTTCGATCAAAAATAGATACAGTGTTGAGCTGTTTTTAAAGCTTATTGAAGGGTATTTTAAATGAAAAAGGCCATAATGTTCTGCGGCACGGCAAGTGGTGTAGGCAAAACAATAATCACAGCCGGCTTTTGTAGGCTTCTGTCCAATAAGGGCTTGCGAGTTGCACCGTTTAAGGCCCAAAATATGTCTTTAAATAGCATTGCCTTGCCCAAAGGCGGAGAGATCAGCGTAGCGCAGGCTTTACAGGCCTTTGCCTGCAGGGTAAAGCCCGATGTTAGAATGAATCCTATACTTTTAAAGCCTGATAGCGGCAAGTCTTATCTTGTTAGATTAGGAAAACCCGTGGGTGTATATTCTTATGAGGACTATTACAAACTGAACGCCGAAAATAGAAGGGTTGCCTTTGAGGCCTTTGATAGCTTAAAAAGTGAATACGATGTTGTTGTTCTTGAGGGTGCAGGCTCGCCAGCCGAGATTAACCTATATGAACACGATTTTGTCAATATGTCGATGGCAGAATATGCCAATGCTGTGGTCTATATTGTTGGCGACATAGACAGAGGCGGTGTATTTGCAGCCTTTAAAGGCACAGTGGAACTTTTAAAGCCTAAACATAAGGATCTGGTTAAGGGGTTCATTATCAACAAATTTAGGGGAAGTTATGAGATCTTAAAGCCTGCATTTGACATATTTAAAAACTACTGTTCTAAACCCATCGTGGGCGTTGTGCCGTATTTGAACTTGAAGCTTGATGAGGAGGATTCTGTTTTTGAGCCCGCTGAAAAAGACGGCAAAGTAAGGATTGGTGTAATTAGGCTGCCGCATATGTCAAATTTCAACGAGTTTGATGTATTTAGGTTTTTGGATGTGGGTTTTAGGTTTGTTAGAAAGCCTATAGAATTGGAAGATTGTGATCTTGTGATTTTGCCAGGTAGCAAAAACCCTGTATTTGACCTTGAGTTTTTGGTTCAATCGGGTTTTGATGCTTATCTAAAGGGCATTTTGGGCAAAAAGCCTATTATTGGGATATGCGGCGGCTATCAGATGCTTGGCAAAAGTATTAACGGCAAGAAGTCTTTAGGTTTGTTGGATGTTGAAACGGAGCTTTTGGATGATAAGGTTGTCGTATATAGAGAGTATGAGGGGATTTCTGAGCTTGAAGGGAAGCACTTGGTTGGATATGAGATCCATCACGGCAGGACAAGATCTAATGGAAGGCTTAAGCAACTACTTAAGGATGAGGATTTGCTTGTTTTTGATGAGGATAATCTCGTTATTGGTACATACTTACACGGCATATTTAACAACAACGATTTTTTGAAGTGGTTATTTGGGTTGTTAGGTGTGGATATAGAGCTTGGCATCAATATTTTTAAAGAAAAAGACGAACAGCTAAATGAACTTTCTAAAGTTTTAGAACATTCACTCGATTTGGAGATTATGCTCGATGGACTTGATCTGTGAGCTTGTTGGCTATAACGCAATAGCTTTTTTTGTTGGTGTTGTTTTGGATTTTGTGTTCGCAGAGCCACCAAATGCCCTGCATCCCGTTGTTTGGATAGGAAAGCTTATAGGTTCTCTTGAGGGTTGTTTTTACAGGCTTGAAAATAAACTTTTAGGCGGGGCTTTGTTGGTTTTGAGTGTTTTGTTTATTGTTGTCATTTTTACCGTCAGCGTAATATATCTTTTTGTAGGAGGTGGTTTCTTCGGAAGGATGATTTATGGAGTTGTTGCAAGTTATCTTGTTTTCTCATCCATAAGCATAAAATCCCTATATCAACATGCACAAAGGGTTCTTGATGCTTTAGAGGAAGGTGATCTGGATAAAGCAAGGAAGTTCCTATCGTTCATGGTTAGCAGGGATACAGAGGGTATGGAAAAAGAGAAGATCATAACCTCAACAGTTGAGTCTGTTTCTGAGAATTTTGTCGATGGAGTATTATCGCCAATGGTCTACTATTCAGCCTTTGGCATTGTGGGTGTTTCTGTTTTTAAAACCGTAAGTACATTCGATTCGATGATCGGTTATAAAAACGAAAGGTATGAGTTTTTTGGCAGATTTGCAGCCAGATTTGACGATGTATTGAATTTTATACCGGCCCGTTTGAGTATTGTGTTTATTGGTTTGTCTTGTCTGATTTTGGGTTTTAACTTTTTTGAGACGATTAGCGTTTTTGGCAAATACAGAAGGGAGCATCCAAGCCCAAACTCGGCCCATCCAATGAGTGCTTTTGCCGGTGCTCTAAACTTAAGGTTGGGCGGAAAAACGAAATACGATGGTGTTTTGGTGAACAAACCTTTTATAGGTGATTTTAAAAGGTTTCCAGAGATAGGAGATATAAAGAATGCTATCCGTTTGTTTGAGGTTTCATCTTATACAGCCTTCATATTTTTTGGGCTTTTATTTGTGAAGGAAATTGTTAGGTGTTTTCAGTAAGAAGTTTCTTTTTTAAAACCATACTTGATTTTATAAACTTTAATGAGATTATGAAGTTTAGATGGCGAGACTTACCTAAGCTGATTTTTTATTTTTTCTATAATCTTCTTAGATTTTTCTTCGTCTATGTCCATATTTGTAACGTATAAAGTAGCGCTCCCGTAGGCAATTAAAGTTCCCTCTGTATTTTTAACTTCTGCTTTCGCCACAGCGAGCTTTAATCCTTTGTTCACCATGAAGCCTTCAGAATAAAGGTCTTTTCTTTTGGCAGGTTTTAGCAGATATGTGTGTAATTCAGTTGTAACAATCCATTTTTCTGGATAAAATGCCGCAGCTGTGAACCAGGTAGCATTATCTATTAAAGCCGAAATTATGCCGCCGTGTATATCGCCCAGTCCGTGGCAAAAATCAGGTTTAAATTCTAGTTTAAAATGTGCCCTGTTTTCGTCGTCAAACCATATATCGCTGTTTAGAGTGTTTTTGATTGGTGCCGACCTGTAGATTTCCTCTAACTTTCTTGTCCACAGTTTCTCATCCATCTCAACCTCCAAAACCTATTTTCTTATCTCAACCCAGAGGCCTGTCTCGTCGTATTGTATGTTAAAGTTGTTTATACCTGCTTTTATCAACTCTTCTTTCATGATTTCAGGTGAATAATAGAATTGGGCAGCTTTACCTAAGGATTTATCCCTTAAGTTTTTCATTCTTTCCAGATCCTCTTTGCTTACGTATTTTCCAAAACCCCCGCCAACGATTGCCAGACCGCCGATTTTTAGTACCCTGTATACTTCGGCAAAAACTTTAGCCTTATCTTCCCAACAGTGGCAAGCTCCTCTGCTGATTACAAAATCGGCAAAATTGTCACTAAAAGGTAAGTTGTGGGCGTCGCCTAAAACAAGCTTAATCCTATCGGTTAAGTTTTCTTTTCCTATGTTTTCTTTTGCCACTTCGTATATGGCTTTTTCTTTCTCTAATGCAAATATTTTTAAATTTGAGTTTTTGCATAACTCTATAGCAAACAGTGCCGTGCCACATCCAACCTCGATGCATATGCCATTTTTTACGTTGTAGTCCTCTACTATTTGCTTCACTGTTGACATTATTGCAGGCATAAAATTTTTTCTAACCTCTTCATCAAATTTTCTTGCCTTTTTTATATCCATCTCTGAATAATCCGCAGGTACCTGTTTTTCCGCCATTAGCTCAATACCTCCATATACATTTTTACGTCTATTTTACAACTTTATTTTATAGATTTCACTAAGAATTATGTATTAGAAATTAGCCATAAAATTTATCGCTTTTTGTTAATAATAGTGGCATTTATTTAGATGTGATTTATTGAAAGAAACCAAAACAATTTGAACATAAGTTCAATAAGTGAGAAAATAACTCTTGAAAGTTTTTAGAAAAGGTGTATTAATGCATTATGAAAAAATGTAAAAAAATGAATGGAGGTGATAGATATGCCGTGGGGTGACAGAACAGGTCCTTTGGGAGCAGGACCAAGAACAGGAAGGGGTTTAGGATATTGCTCAGGAAACAGTGTTCCAGGCTATATGGTAGGTGGCCCTGGATTGGGTTTTGGAAGAGGCAGAGGATACGGTCGAGGTTGGAGTAGAGGCTGGCATGGACGAGGTTGGGACAGAGGATTCTTTGGATGGTCTAATCCCTACTATCCACAAGCCCCTTATGCCTATTCAAAAGAGGATGAGAAGAAATTTTTGGAAGATCAGATAGTGGGTTTGACAAAAACAGTAGAAAGCCTTAAAAATAGGCTGGAAGAATTAAAAAAAGAAAAAGATTAATGCCCCGCATTTTTGCGGGGTTTTTACTTGCTGGAGGTAGAAAAATGAAGATCATGATTACATCGAGGAGTGAGGCTCTAAACAGCCCTGTTGATGAAAGATTTGGAAGGGCTGAGGTTTTTATAATTTATGATAGCAAGACAGGTGAATTTGAGGCGGTTAAGAATCCCTTTTTGAACAGTCAGGGTGGTGTTGGTATATCTGCTGCTAAATTTGCAGTTGAAAAGGGTGTAGATGCTTTGGTTTCTGGCAGTTTTGGGCCCAACGCTTTGGAGGTTTTAAGGGCTTCTTCGATTAAGCTTTACAAAGCAGAAGAGGGAACAGTTAAGGAGAATATAGACAAACTCCTTCAAGGCAAGCTAAAGGAGTTTTAGAGGAAATTAGACTATGAAGATAGCTGTTACGAGTGGCAAGGGGGGAACGGGAAAAACTACGATAGCAACAATGCTCGCATATTCTTGCGATAATCCCCAATACATTGATTGCGATGCTGAAGAACCCAATGGGCATCTCTTTTTGAAACCCAAGATTGAAAGGGTTGAATCTTTTAATGTACTTGTCCCTAAGATAAATGAGGATATCTGCACCTTCTGTGGAAAGTGCGCAGATGCTTGTGTCTATAAGGCTCTGGTTGTAATGGGAGAGCCGCTAAAAAAGACTATGTTTTTTGATGATCTGTGCCATTCATGTGGAGCATGCGCCTATGTATGTCCTGTGGATGGTGCATTGGTAGAGGTGTCACAGAAGGTTGGTAAGTTCAAGATTGGAAGGGCTGGACACATAGACTTTGTTATGGGTGAGTTAAACATCGGTGAGGCCAGTGCGACACAGCTTATAGCAAATTTGAAGAAGAGGTATATGGATGAGTCTAAAACCGTTATTTTGGATTCTCCTCCCGGAACAAGCTGCACCGTTGTTGAGACAATAGAGGATTCAGATTATGTTTTGCTTGTCAGCGAACCAACACCTTTTGGATTGAG
>WFYS01000058.1 GCA_015490005.1 Desulfurellaceae bacterium
AACCTTTAAATGATATTGATGAGTTTGACGATTATGTTATAGAAATTGAATTTACGCCAAATCGGGCGGATGCTTTGAGTATTTTGGGAATATCAAGGGATGTGAAGGCTTTATCGGGCAAGGAGATCAGATTGCCTGCGAGTGATTTCTCTGTGGTTGATAAAAAAATCGATGATTTTATTGGTGTTGAGATAAAGGATTATGAGAGCTGCCCGAGGTATTCGCTGCATTTGGCGGAGATTGAGGTTAAACCTGCACCGTTTTTTATGCGTATGAGGCTTTTGAAGAGCGGCATAAGGGCGATAAATAATATCGTTGATATAACAAACTATGTTTTAATGGCTTTTGGCCAGCCGATGCACGCGTTTGATTTTAACAAGCTAAATGGCAATATCATAGTTAGAAGGGCTAAAGAGAGCGAGAGCATCATTGCGTTGGACGGCAAGGAGTATAAGCTCGATGGTTCTATGCTTGTGATTGCAGATGAAAAATCGCCCGTTGCCATTGCCGGTGTTATGGGTGGTGAGTTCTCAAGCGTTGATGAAAATACAAAGCTTGTGGCATTAGAGAGTGCTTTCTTTAATCCGGTTAGTGTTAGATTAACTGCAAGAAAGTTGAAACTTCATACGGAGTCTTCCCATAGATTTGAGCGCGGTGTTGACCCGAACTTGTGCGTTGAGGCTTCGAAATATGCTTTGAGTTTACTGGAGAAATATGCATCGGCGAAGGTTTATCGGGGTTTTATAGATAAAAAACGTGATGCATTTGAAAAGAAAGAGGTTATAGTTAGCTTTGACGGTATAAACAGGCTTTTGGGTGCAAGTTATACATCAAATGAAATTGTGGATGTGCTTGTAGGTTTAAATATGGACGTTGAAAATATTGGTTCGGGCAAGATTAAGCTTAAAGCACCTACTTATAGATTTGATATTGAAAATGAAGCGGATATTGCGGAGGAGGTTGCACGCATCAAGGGTTATGACACTATAGAGCCAACTTATCCAACAGTTGAAACGCGTTTTAAAGTTAAAGATAAAGTAGAGCAGGTTTCTGAAGAGGTTGCAAAAACCATTGCCAATATTGGACTGTTTGAGACAAATAATTATTCCTTTGTTGACGATAAAAGGCTCGTTTTGTTTGATAAAGACAAAGATAAATTTGTTTATTTAAAAAATCCTCTGATTGACGCACAAAATGTTATGAGAACAAACCTTGCCGTAAGCTTAATGGATACGCTCGTTTTTAACATTGCAAAAGGTGCGAGAAGCGTTCCTATATTTGAGGTTGGAAGAGTGTTTTTTAAAGATGAAGATTTTGCAAAGGAATTTGTGAGATTAGGATTTCTTCTTTGGGGTTTAAGGGATTTTTCTTGGCATGAAAAGGGCAATTACTTTGATTTTTACGATATAAAGAGTGTTTCTGAAGCCGTAAGTGGCGTTTTGGGTGTAGAGTTTGATTATATGCCTACAAAAGAGCAGTTTTTGCATCCTAAAAGGGGTGCTGACCTATTATTGAACGATAAAAAAGTGGGGCATGTTGGTGAGCTACATCCAGACCTGTATAAAGAGTACGATTTGAAGTTTGAAAAGAGAAACAGGGTCTTAGTCGGTGAAATAGACATAACTGTTGCCGTAAATCTTTTAAAAGGAAAAGTGATGTATGAGCACCTGCCAAAGTTACCCACTGTTTGGAGAGATTTGGCTATAATTGTGGATAATGGCGTAAGGTGGATTGATATAGAAAAAGAGATTAAATGCATAGAGAGCGTTTATAAAGTAGTGCTTTTTGATGTGTACGATAAGCTAGAGGAAAGAGGTAAGGTTAGCTTGGCGTTTAGGATTGTTTTGAAACGAGACGATAGGACGTTTACAGAAGAAGAGATTAGTGAGATTTTGAATTTAATATATTATAGATTGAAAGATAAATTCAATGCGAGACTGAGGGGGGAATGATGAACTATAAAGATACACTACTTTTGCCTAAAACGGATTTTCCGATGAAGGCAAATCTTGTTCAAAAAGAGCCTTTAATGCTTAAAGAATGGGATGAAAAAGATATTTACCATAAAATAATTGAAAGTAGAGAGAATAGAGAACTTTTTGTTTTGCATGACGGACCGCCATATGCCAATGGCCATCTTCATATGGGACATGTTTTAAACAAAGTTCTAAAGGATATTGTTATAAAATCAAAAACAATGATGGGGTATAAATGTCCCTATGTGCCAGGTTGGGATTGTCATGGTTTGCCTATTGAGCACAATATTGAAAAGGAAATGGGAAAGAAAAAGAAGGAAGCTATACCCAAGTTCCGGTTCAGGCAGATGTGTAGGGATTATGCAAAAAAATATATTGCTATACAAAGGGATGAATTTAAGCGTTTAGGAATATTTGGTGAGTGGAAAAAGCCATATCTAACAATGGATTTTAAATATGAGGCTGAGACGTTGAGGGAACTTGGGAAGTTTGTTGAGAAAGGATTAGTTTATAAACAAAAAAAGCCTGTTTATTGGTGTTCTTCGTGCAAAACAGCCCTTGCTATGGCTGAGGTTGAATATCAGGATGACGAAAGTAACTCTATATACGTGAGATTTGATTTTATAGATGAACTTGGGCTTGAGGATAGACAATTTTTGGGTAAGGCTGTTTCTGCTATTATCTGGACAACGACCCCGTGGACATTACCTGCAAACCTCGCAGTCGCCGTTCATCCCGATTTTGACTACGCATTTGTTCAGATTGCTCCAAGACATGTGTATTTGGTGGCTGAGAAGCTTATTGATGAATTGATGAAAAAGTTTGAGATTGAAAATTACGAGATAATTAAGGTTGTTAAGGGTAGGGAGCTTGAAGGCAAGGTTTTAGCGCATCCGTTCTATGACCGTGAGTCGAGAATTATTCTAGGGGAGCATGTAACGCTTGATGCTGGTACAGGTTTGGTTCATACAGCTCCTGGTCACGGTGAAGAGGACTATGTTGTTGGTATGAAGTACCATCTGCCGATTTATTCGCCTGTTGATGATGATGGCCGTTTTTTGCCAGAAATCGAGTATTTTGCTGGCATGCATGTATTTGAAGCCAACCCAAAAGTTATAGAGATGCTGAAGCAAAAAGAGATGCTCGTAAAAGAGGAAAAAATAGTTCATTCATATCCTCATTGTTGGAGATGCAAAAACCCTATAATCTTTAGGTCAACTGAGCAGTGGTTCATATCTGTCGATAAGGACAATTTGAGGCAGAAAGCTTTAAAAGAGATAGATGAGACAAAGTGGATTCCATCGTGGGGTAGAAATAGGATTTATTCCATGATGGAGACGCGACCAGATTGGTGTATCTCAAGGCAGAGGGCTTGGGGCGTGCCTATTGCCTTATTTAAATGTAAGAAGTGTGGTCGTGTTCAATTCAGTAAAGAGTTGATCGATAGGGTTGCTGATAAGATGGAGAGTGAAGGTGCTGATACGTGGTTTGAACATGAACCTGAATACTTCTTGCCAGATGGTTATACGTGTGGGTGTGGGAGCACAGAGTTTGAGAAAGAGATGGATATACTAGATGTGTGGTTTGATTCTGGTGTTTCTCATGCCGTTGTTCTTAATAATTGGAAAGATTTGAGATGGCCAGCCGATATGTATTTGGAGGGCAGTGACCAGCACAGAGGTTGGTTTCATTCGTCTTTGCTTGAATCTATAGGAACGCGTGATAAGGCACCTTACAAGTCCGTCTTGACGCACGGTTTTGTTGTGGACTCAAAAGGCAGGAAGATGAGCAAATCCCTTGGTAACGTCATACAGCCTGACAAGATGATAAAGAAATACGGAGCCGAGTTGCTTAGACTTTGGGCTTCTGCAACGGACTATAAAGAGGATGTAAGACTTTCAGATGAGATAATGAAACGCCTTGTGGATAACTATAGAAAAGTAAGAAACACTATTAGATTTTTGTTGGGTAATCTGTATGATTTTAATGAATCTGAAGCTGTTCCTTATGAGGAGATGGAAGAAATCGACAGATGGGTTTTGGCCGAAACTGAACTTTTGAAAGAGAAGTTGTTAAAAGCTTATGAAGATTATGATTTTCATGTAATTTATAGAAATATGACCAACTACTGTATTTTGGTGCTTTCTTCGTTCTATTTGGATATTTTAAAGGACAGGCTCTACTGCGATGGTCAGAATTCTAAAAAGAGGAGGTCTGCTCAAACGGCGTTGAATGAGATTTTGAAGGTTATAGTTTTTTATATGGCGCCAATTCTTTCTTTTACGGCTGAAGAGGCATATTCCTATATGAATGGCGAGAAAGAAAGCGTCCATATGGAAGAGTTTGTGCCGTTGAAAGAACAACATAAAGATTTAGATTTGATAAAGAAATGGAATGAGCTGAGAAAATTAAAATCAGTTACGGATAAAGCGCTCGAGCTTGCGAGGTCTCAGAAGGCCATAGGTAATTCGCTTGAGGCTTGTGTTTATGTGGATATTCAAAATGATGATATGAAGAAGATTGTTCATGGATTTGATAAAAATGACCTTGCCGATATCTGCATAGTTTCACAATTTGAGTTTGGTAGGCTTGACGAAAGCTTGAGTAGGTATTATGATGAAGAAACGAAGGTTGAGGTGTTTGTTATAAAGGCAAAGGGTGAAAAGTGCGATAGATGCTGGAAATATTCAGAGCGGGTAGGAAAAAACGATAAGGGAGAAAAGGTTTGTTCAAGATGCTACGGTGTTGTTAGTAAGGAATAGGAAATGGATTTAAGTTTAGAGCAGGGCAAGTATCTTGTTAAATTGGCTAGGAAATCTATAGAGTATTATTTTAAGCATAATGAGTTGATGCCTAAGCCTGAAGGCTACCCTGAAATCTTAAACGAGAAGAGGGGCGTGTTTGTTACACTGAATAATTGTCCAGATGGCAGTTTGAGAGGATGTATAGGTTATCCTTTGGCCTACGAACCGCTTATAAATGGCGTTATATCCTCGGCCGTATCTGCTGCCTTTGGAGACCCAAGATTTAAGCCTTTGAGTACATTTGAATTTGACAATGTGGTTGTTGAGATTACAGTCTTGTCGCCAATGATTTCCCTTGATTCATCAAAGAACTATGCCGAACAGATAAAGGTTGGAAGGGATGGTCTTTATGTTGTATGTGGTGCATACAGTGGGCTTTTGCTGCCCCAGGTACCTGTAGAGTGGGGATGGAATGAGGAAGAGTTTTTGGCTAATGTGTGCCAAAAGGCTGGTTTACCATACACATGTTATAAAGAAAAAGCTTGCGTATTTTATAGGTTTACAGGACAGATATTTGAGGAAGTTAAGCCGTACGGCGATATAGTTGAAAAGAAAATATAGGAGGTTTTGTAATGGAGCAGATTCTTAGCATTTACAAGGAAAAACTTGATAAAGAGATAGCAGAAAAAAAAGGAGAGGTTAGGGGAACTGCAAGGTTTGATGAATTGGTAGACAAGATTAGAGAAGATTTGTCAAATATAGGCAGAAACCTGCTTGCTATGTTTTATCAAGAGCTTGTTGGGTATGTTGAGCAGAATAATGCAAGTTTTATAGAAAATAACAAAGAGAAGTGGGATAGTATTTTAGAAAGGGCAAATTCTTTAAAAGAATATGGTTTATATGTTGCCCCCGTTGAGCTAATTAAAGAAGAAAACAATACACTGCCTTTAGCTATAGGTGTAGGGTCTTTTGTCGCTGCTAGCGTTATAACTAAGTTGCTAGTAAAAAAAGTTAAAATTTTACCGGCAATTTTAGTAGGGGCAATAGGTGGAGTAGGGTATAATTTAATGTTTGGTGAGGATGAGGTAAAAAGAAGAGAAATGTTGCTTGAGTATGTAGATGACGCACAAGAGTGGATAAGAACGGCTCTTGAAAATATGTACAAGATTTTTCAGGATGCCATCTCTTAGAATACTATTTATTTTTGTTTTGGCTTTAATTCTAGGCGGATGTGAGAGTAGTAGTGTTAAATATCCATCTCCATCCGCCGTTTATTATTCAAAAAACAAGCCCATATCGAATAATCGCAAAATTGTTAAAAGGAAAGAGAGTAAAAACAGCAAAAAATCTCAAATTACGTTTTTAAATTGTCGCAATTTTGTAAAGAAAAGGCGAAGTCTTCTTTCTTTAGATGACAAGATTTGTCTAAGCTATTGTTACATAAAATCCAGTGAATTGAAAAGGGCAAAGGCTTTACTATCAGACCTTGAAAAGGAACACTTGACAAGTAAAGAATATGCGCGCGTGTATGCGCTTTTGGGTGTCATCAGGGTGAAAAAACACATGAATGGCAAGGATTTTTTTGAACTGTCTTATGCATACGATTCGAGCAATAGATTGGGGCGGTATATGCTTTCTGCAAAGCACCCATCGTTAGGTTTTGCCCTACAGTTTGTTAACAGGTGGTGCAAAAGTGGTAACTAAAGATGAGGTTTTGAAAAAGCTTAAGGAGATAGAAGAACCGTGTATGCCTCTTGTTGATATTGTTGATATGGGTTTAATCTATGATGTTAAAGTAGAAAATGGCAACGTTAATATCGTTATGACATTCACATCTAAGTTTTGCCCAGTGAGCTTCAAGTTAACTAATCTTGTGAAAAACAAAATAGAAGAACTCGATGGAGTAAAATCTGTTGAGGTTGAGCTTACCTTTAATCCTCCATGGACGCCTAATAGGCTATCTGAAGAGAATAGAAAAAAGTTAGGTTTTGTCTAATTTACCTTTAAGGTACCTGTAAAACATGAATGTCACAATCGTTGCTATGACTAATCTCGTACCTAATATGTAAAAGCCGTTTCCTCCAATTGCCATAAAAACTAGGGTGTCTTCAATTACTGCATGACACATGGAAAGATAAACGGCAGTTAGTGTAATATCCATTTTTGTAAGCATATCTTTTTCGCTTTGAGCTAAAAGTATACCTGAACCATAAGTGATACCTAGGAAAATTCCTGTCAGCATTGATACACTTGCATGTTCAGAAAACCCTAATGGTTTAAGAACAAAATGTAGGGTGCGCAAAATTTTTTTAAACGTTTTGCTATTTTGCAGGAACTCGTACGCAACCATTAATGGTACTATTATGAAGATTAACTTTAAGGATAATTTTAAACTACCGATAGCGGCATGTTGAAGCAATTCAACCATAGACTAACCTAAAGTATTCAGCTAAAGCGAGTCCTGCCATTATTGAGACTGTTACTCTGAAAGCAATTGTAAAAAACGCATTTGTTCCTGTTTTATGCAAAATTGCTCCTTCTATAATTAAGTTGTGGGATATGCCTGTCATCAATCCGACTATCGTGACCTGTTGCCATGTAGGGTTTAGAGGAGCAAGGGCTGCTATGGCAGCGTAGAGATTAACCAGATAACCACTTATGATTGCAATAGCCATTTTGCCCGTTAAGCCAAATGGCTTCATAAAAGGCGATAAATAATTGCCTATAATATTTGCAAATTGTGTGTGTCTAAGTAGGTCAATTACTATGTAAAACGGCACTATTGTCTTTATGAGTTTTAAGGAAACAGAAAGGCCGTTTTTTAAGCCGTTTTTAAGGTTTGTTTTGAAGTCCATTTGCATTTTTCTCAATATAAACTGACATGGATGGAAATGCAAAGTCTATGCCTAAATCTTCCATGATTCCCATGATTCTAAAGTTTACATCTTCTCGTATTTTTAAATATTCCGACCATACAGAAGTATTTGTGAAACAATAAATAAAAATATTTAGAGAGCTATCCGCAAATTCTGTAAAATACACAAGCATGATGTTGTTTTTCGATATATTTGGGTGTTCTTTCAACATTGTTCTTATTTTCTCCACTGCTTCTTTTAACTTTTTCATCGGAGTGGAGTAGGTTACACCGATTTTGTAGGTTATGCGCCTTTCTACTCTGCGTGAGAAATTTTCAATAGCCGTGTTGGCGATAACTGAGTTTGGCATGGAGATTAGTGATTTTTCGAATGTTCTGATACGCGTGCTTCTAAATCCTATGTCCTCTACAATTCCTTCGATATCACTAATTTTGACCCAATCTCCAATTTTGAACGGTCTGTCCATGATTATTGTTAAACCACCAAACATGTTAGCCAATGTATCTTTGGCGGCTAAAGCAACAGCCAAACCCCCAATGCCCAACCCTGTAATTATGGCACCGATATTGTATCCCCACTCCTGAACAATTAATATAAATCCTACAACAACAACAGAGCTTTTTATGAACTTGTTAAAAAACGGAACGAAGCTTAAACCGATTTCCGAATTTTTCTTTTTAAAAAAGCTCTCCATGGCTTTTGAGAATATGTTTTCCGCTCTGTACAATGCCCAGCTTATGTCTATGATTACAACTGACACAAGAATTTTGAGGGCTACAATATTATAAGTTGAGCCTAAATTCAGCACTAAGAAAGCCACATAAAAGCAAAGAAAGGTAAAAAATGATTGTAAAGGGGGCTCAACTATTTCTATTAGTTCGTCATCAAATTTTGTCTTTGTTTTGCTGGCAAATTTTTTTAAAGTACCAATAAGAATTTTGGCCATAATTCTCTTTACAGAAAGGAGTATGAATAAGACAAGTATTGATATCAGCAAGTTTCTAATCGTTATGTTTAAAAATGTTTCGTTTAAAAACTTTTGGACTGTTTTAAGTGTATCCATCCATGATATTTAAAGGTATAAAATTTTGTTTGTCAAGTATTAGGATAGGTAATCAAACAGGTTTTGAGATGTTAATTTAGAGCCTACGGCTAATGTTGCCTGCATGACTATTTGATTTCTTTTGAATTCTGTAAAAACATCAGCGATATTTGCGTCTTCTAATTCTGAAATTGTTTTTGAATTTGATAATTTTATGTAATTCACTCTGCTTTTTGCAAGCTGGAATCTGTTTGTTCGCGCTCCAATTATAGATCTTGACGCCAAGACTTGATTTAGTGCTTTTTCTACTTTACCTAGTGATTGTTCCACTGTATTGGACAATTTTACAGAGAAGCTATCTCCTTGCTCTAGTATTGCTGGTGTGTCGCTAATATTTGGTGGTATAAGGCTTAGTTTTACTCCGGGTATGCCATTTACAGTTCCATTAAAGTTACTTTCATCTGCATCCCTTGTTTGTATTACTATATCTTTTAAGCCATTGATTAGATTCTCTGCAAGGTCATTTGGGTTTGATGACGAAGTATTTTTCATGTTGTATATGGTTGTTCCTTCTATCTGGTCTATTGAGCTAACCTTTGAAAAATCTATTTGTTTGTCAGGGTTTTTAGGTGCAACTGTTTTTATATCATAATAGTAGCTACTAGAACCCGTCCTTCCTATTTTTAGACCAACTACAGCTACAACTTTTCCTTCTTTATTTGTTACTTCAAACATTCCCGCGGTTTTAGTTTGCCCAACACCTAAACTGTCGGCCACCGTTTCTATTTGATTTTTACTGATTGAGGTAAAGTGTGAACTGTTGGTGTTGTTGACCTTAGCAACTTTTATCGTCCATGTTTCATCTTTGTCTCCTAAATATTGGCCGCTAAGTTTTGCTGAGAATGTGGAAATATCCTGCCACGGCGATGGTTTTCCTATTTGATTTAATGAGTGTGGATTTTTTAAAGCATAACTTGCGTCCCTTAATGTTCGAAACGTATCTATCCCTTGACCCAGCTGTGCAACATTAAAAACACCGAATATGCTGGGTTTTACATCCCCGTTTTGTGTTTTTATATTAAAGCTTAAATTAAACTTGCTTGTAGATGGCCGTTTGTCAGCGAAATAGATATGGCCATTTTTTACATAAGCATCAATGTCCTTGAAACCTCCGCTGCCTCCATGGCTTTTTTCAACAAAAGAGCCAAATATAGGAACTTTAGAATTTTCCGTAAATGCTTGGATTGATAATTTGCTAGAGCCGGAATCGTTATCTTCTATAACAATTTTTCCATGCTGCACTGATGTTGTAACGTCGAAATGTGACGATATAGAAGACGCTATACTTGAGAGCGTAGTATTGCTACTTAAAGATATACTAAAAGACACTTGGTCTCCACTGTGATTAAATCCTTTAATTGTAAGTGTAGAGCCTATGGCAGCTTGAATATTTGGGTCGTTTATTTTAGAAAGTGTTGTAGATGCTGTTACGGGTTGTCCTTCTAATGTTGCAAATGTTTTGTTTGTGTTAAGTATTTCCACAGAATCTAAACTCTTTATATAGCTTGTTAGGTTCTCTATATTTGTTGTACTTGTTACTTCAAATTCACCTTCTACAACATTACCGTTATGGTCTGTGCCTTTTATGTCAATTTTATCTCCAACATCGAGTTTGTATCCTGTCTCTGCTGAGGCTTTCTTTATTGCGTCCGCCAATGCCGGATCTAGGTCTATATCAACAAGTTTTGAGGATTCTGTAACTGGATCTTGCGTTGTATCGTCTATTATATGATTGTCGTTTTCCAATGTTTGATTAGAGGGTTTAAATATCTGTTTTGCTGTCAAGTTTATGGGGCTTGTAAGTTTATCTGAGTATTCCACGTTTTTTTGTCCATCGTCTCCCATGTAAACATCTTGCCCACCTGATTTGTAAAAGACCGAAACATTTGCTTCTATATTTGACAAGTTAACGTTGGGTGAAGTTAGGTTGATTTTAATTTTTAACCCTCTTCCTGTATCTATCCATCCATTGTTAAGTATTCTTTCCTTAACTCTTGGGTCGTTTAAGTTTATATAATCGCCTAACTCGTTTCCTCCAGTATCAGATTCGTCAGACGAATCCAAGTCTATAGGGACAACGTTGTTTGAATCAGAGCAGTCTCCTTTGCATATTTGTAGCTCGCCATTTTTTATTTTTACTTGATAATTACCAGACTCTAAGCCGTTGATATCGGCAAAACTTTCTCCTGCTGCTATTTCTATGCTCTCTATATTATTGTCTTTTGTTACACTAATTGTGCTTGCCTCATTTTGAACATTTTGTATAGGTTTCGTGTCTGTTTTTGAGCCAGAGAACAGGTATTTTCCTTGAAAAACAGTATTTGCTGAGTCTACTAGCTCTTCTTTTATCGCATCTAAATTTTCGGCAATTGCAGTTCTGCTTGCAATGTCATTGTTGAGTGTGTTTGCTCCGTCGACAAGCAATGTTCCTGCTTTGTGCAACAAGTTATCAGCGTTTGAAAGAGATGTGTCTTCAGCATCAAGAAAAGCATTAGATGAATTTATGTTTGTTATGTATTGGTCAAATCGCGAATTGATATCTTTTAGGGATAAAACTTTAGATAATGCAATTGGGTCACTGTCTAAATTGAGCAAACGTTTTCCGCTAGACATTTCCTCGTTGTTTTTATAAACTTTTTGGTTAATTTTGTTTATATTGAATAGAAAATTGTTGAATAAAATATTGTCTGTAATTCTCATGTTTCTACACCATATTTATAAGAGTTTCGGTTAATTGGTCTACGACTGAAATATACTTTGCATCTGCTTGGTATGCCCTTTGAAATTTTATTAGATTTGCCGCCTCTTCATCTAAAGATACTCCTTCAATAGATTGTTGCGTGGTTTTTAGTTGATGATAAACTGCCTGTTTTGCATTGTATATTTCGTTATATCTCTGCTTCGTTGAGCCGATTGACCCTAAAAAAGCATTGTAGTATTCGTCAATCGTTTGCGTGTTGTTTACCATGACTTTATCGAGTTGTACCTGGGCGATAGCTTCAGCGTTTGAGTTATCACCAGGGTTTAAAGATTTGCCAGCTGCTATTTTACTTGGGTCGTCCTGCAGCACTTGATTTACACTTATATCACTTGCACCGTGTCCTGTGAAAAATGTGTTTATACCTACGGCTGATAAAAAGTTAGATGAATCGTATGTAAACGCGAATTTGTAACCATCTTCTGCTGTTATTTGTACATTGCCTGCAGGTGATACACTCATTTGTGCATAGCCTTGCAATATTTTGTTGAATTTACCAATAATGGAATTCGTATCGCTGTCATTTTCTTTTATCAGGTGATCGTCTGCATTTATCGGAACTGTAAATGTGCCAACGTTGTTTCCGTTTTGGTCTATAACTTTGACTTTAAATGAGCCTGTTTTCACTGCCATATCTAGACCACTTGCCTGCGGTATGCTTAAGGCTGCTGTTGGATTAGCATTATATATACCTTCAACTTGTGCATAAGGTGTTAAACCTGAGCCTGCTGAATGTAATTTGTTGATTTCTTGAATTAGCTTTGTTGCTATATTGTTTATATTATCTTGATATTGGGGTATAACCTTATCCCTCATATAAAGAGTTGAGCCTAAAGTTCCACTTGTGATTTTTTGTGTTATATCTGTTTTACTGCCAGCTGCATCGACGAAATATATTTTGTTGTATTTTGCTCCCTCTAATTTTGCCGCCTCAAGTTGATTGTAATCTTTTCCTGATACAAGAGGCATGCCGCCTATGAGTATTGTCATCTCAGGTTTTGTGCTTTTATTGTAAGAACCTTCTAGGATTGTGACATTTGCCAGACCCGTTAGCTTTTCTAAAAGTTGGCTTCTCTCATCTCGTAATGTGTTGGCGTGGTCTTTGTCACCTAACTCTGCTTTTGCTATTTCATAGTTGAGCTGCGCAATTCTCTTGGCGTATGAGTTTATTTGTGTAACAATGTAGCCTGTTTGATCATCTGCACCATTCCTAATTTGTTGGAGAGATGAATTTGCATCTTTTATAGCCTTTGATAGGGTTAATCCCTTTTCTATGACCTGTTGCCTTGCTGTTTCCAAGTCTGGGTTTAGGCTTAAAGCATGCCATGCGTTAAAAAACTGCTCCATAGCACCCTTTAAGCCCACACCGTTTTCTTCGTTAAATACACTTTGTATCTCGTCCATTGTGTCGTTGAGCTTGTTGTAGTAGCTCATTTCTTCATTTGCTGTTCTTACCCTTTTGTCTATCAGGTTGTTTCTGGTGCTTATTACTTGGCTCACCTTTGCGCCAGTGCCGAACACACCTGCATATGATGTCATAGGCATTGAAGGCAGTATATCTACCCTTTCTTTTGAGTACCCAGGCGTATTAACATTTGCAACATTATTACCTGTTACGTCTATAGCGGTTTTTGAGACGTATAATCCACTGACGCCTAAGTTTAGTGCATCGAAAATAGTTGGCATTTATACCCTCACACTCATAATCTGAGTTCCTATATTTGTTTTTGCATCTTTGTCGTAATTTGCACTTGAGAAGAAACTGGCATAGATATTTAAAAGCCCCGTAAAAAATTCTACATGCTCTTGTGCTATCATTTTATTCACGTCGCTTTTTATCCTAAAATTATCAATTGTAGATTTTAATTTTCCATTTAAAACTCTAATATCATCCACATAATCCTTTTCGCTGGCAAAAAATAGGAACTCGTTTATGGTATCAGCCCCGTTTCTTGTAAGAATGTCTTTAAGCTGTTCTTCTGACTTTTTTATCTTGTTCGCTAATACCTGTTTTTGTTTAATAACATCCATTAATTTGTCACTGTCAACTTTTATCAAATGCTCTCTTTCTTTATCCATCAGTTCAGTGGCGTTTTGGTAGATGGTGATAAGACCGCTTAACACATTTTTTATTAAAGCTAAATCGTTATTCACCTTTCCACTCCTTTAGTATTGACTTTGCAATTTCACTGATTGGCGGTTTGTACGTTCCATTTTCTATTTGAGTCTTTACCCTTGCTAATTTATCTGCTTTTGTGTCTTCGTTACCCAAAAGTTCAGACAACAACTTAGCCTGTGGTGATATTTCTACTTTATCGACTTCGCTTTTGCTTACTTGTTGTGTGTTTTCTGTATTATTTTCCTTAATGTTGACTTGCTTGGTTTTGTCGGCTTTTGATTGTTTTATGTATTTTTCCAATGCCCCGTCAATATATGTTCCTATCTTCATGTTACACCTCCATCGTTTCTTACATTTAAATCGGCATATTCTCCCGAAACTTTAGTAATTTTCGTTGGCATAAGCAAGAACTTTCTTTACATAGTTTTGGGTTTCCTTAAATGGAGGTATGCCGTTAAATTTTTTAACATTTCCGGGGCCTGCATTGTATGCGGCAAGAGCTTTTTTGTAATCTTTGAATTCCTTGAGAAGTTTTGCTATGTATTTAGCTCCACCCATAATGTTTTGTTTTATATCAAAGATGTTCTTAACGCCCAATTCAAGAGCTGTTTGTGGCATAAGCTGCATTAGACCAACAGCTCCAGCTTTGGAAACGGCTTGTGGATTGAATGATGATTCTGTTTTTATGATGCCGTACAATAGTTTTTTGGGCACGTGAAATCTCTTTGATGCTTCGTCTACAGCTTTCTGTATAATTCTCATCCTTTCGTTATCTTTAGAAAGTGGTTTAAATTTCGATGGAAGGTTGAATTTGCGTTCAACGTGTAACTTTATAGGCTTTTTATTTAAGTTTTTTGGAATGGATGCTTTATATGTTGTGTATTCTTTTAGCGAGTCAAAAAGTGTTTTTCCTATGGAAAACGGTGAATCTTCTGCTATCTTCTGGCTTAAGGCATTAATATAGAAAAACTTGTAAATAGAGTTTTCAGCATTGTTTTTAATTATTGAATCGTTGGGAATAGTTTTTTCCATTTCATTCAGAAGTTGAGATACAAACATGGCTTCAAATTCGGTGCAAGCTTTTTTTAAACGATTTGTGTTGTTGATATTGGTTATTTTATTTTTTATAGGAATGTAGTTTAGCTTGTTCAACATCATTTTACATCATCTCCAAATTTGCGTTTAAAGCTCCGGCTTTTTTTAATGCTTGGAAAATTGCCATCATATCTCTTGGTGTTGCGCCGGCTTTGTTTAAAGCTTGAACCAGTTGTGATACAGTTGCCCCTTTAGGAAACATTAAGAATTTGCCTTTACCTTCTTCTACAGAGATTTTCTTGTTCGTAATAGTTTTTGTCTTGCCACCAGCTAATGGATTTGGCTGTGATACGGTTTTTGTACTTGTTATTGTAATAGTTAGATTGCCGTGGGATATACTTACAGGTTCTACTGTCACATTGCCACCCACAACTACTGTTCCTGTTCTTTCGTTAAGAACTACCCTAGGCACAGAAACTTGATTTACGGACAGTTGGTCTATCTGGGATATAAGTTCAACTACGTCACCTTTGTATAATGGAGGGACTATTACTTTTACACTTCCACCATCGGCAGGAAAGGCCATTTGTCTTCTGTAGAATTTGTTTATTGTCTCGGCGATGCGTGTTGCCATTGTAAAGCTTGGCTGTTTTAGTGCCAAAACAAAACTGCTTTTTGAATTTATATCTACGTTTACTTGATTTTCTACGATAGCTCCGTTTGGAATTCTTCCTACGGTTGGGTGATTTTTTCTTACCTTTGATCCTCCAGCTCCAGCATTAAATCCACCAATTGATATGGGGCCTTGAGCAACAGCATACACTTTGCCATTAGGGGCATAAAGCGGTGTCATAATAAGCGTTCCTCCTTGTAGGCTTTTTGCGTCCCCAATAGAGGATACTGTAACATCTATTTTGTCTCCCTGCTTGGCAAATGGTGGAAGTGTGGCGGTCACCATAACAGCAGCAATGTTTTTGACCTGCAAACTCTGAATATCAGATTGAGATAGTGTTACTCCAAAGCGTTTTAAAGCGTTGACTATGGAATGAATTGTAAAGTATGCACTTGTTCCATCACCAGTTCCAGCAAGGCCAACCACAAGGCCGTATCCCACAAGTTGATTATATCTTACTCCAACAACATTAGTTAGGTCTCTTATTTTTACTTGAAATGCATAGCTATTTGTGGCTATTAAAAGTGTAATTATGATTAACAAAATCCTTTTCATGTTTACTATCCTCCTAGAATGGCTTTATTAAGTTCCACAGTTTTGCTAGCCATCCCTCGTTTCTAGTTGAACTCACAATGCCTTTGCCGTTGAAAAATATTTTGGCATCCGCTATGTACGATGAGTCAATCGTGTCGTTATTTGATATTTGGTCAGCATCTATAATGCCTGTTATTATCAATGTATTTTCTTCTCCGTTTGTAAATACCTGTTTTTCTCCTCTAATGAATAATCTGTGATTTGGCAATACCTTAACAACCCTTGCAGTTATTGTTGCTATAAGCTTGTTGTTAACTTGGTTTTCTCCGCTACCTTGATATTGATTGCTGGAAGTTGTGCCCATAATACCGTTTTTACTTGCATCCTTCCCGCCCAATGTTTTAAATCTATTTAAGATTCTATTTTGGAATCCAAGTAAGGTGCTCAAACCGGCTGACATATTTGAACTTGTTTGGGCTTTGAGGTTGGATGAATACTGGCTGGTTGCTTGCTCTTGAACCACTATTGTTACTATATCCCCTATATGTCTTGCCTTATCATCTGCAAATAGATTTTCCGATGTTTGTGTCCACAATGAACCTTCATAATGAGTGGGCTGTTTTGCCTCTGAAGGTTGTTCTTTTACGTATTCCGGCATCTCAGCGTATTTTCTCGCAATATTGGTTGTTGTGCATCCAGTTAAAAGTAACATTGCTAAAGCAAATGAAACAAACTTTTTCACCGCTTTACCTCCATTTTTACTCTCGATTTTTATATAGCAAAAAATATTCCGGTTTATATCAAACGTGAGGCGATTTTTAAAGCTTCTTCCTTTGTTTTTAGAACGCCTATGAGCTGTAGTTTTTTTATCTGGTTCAAGATTTCCTTTATCTTGCGTCTATCTATGTTTGGGTATTTGTTGATTATGTCATGTCCATCTATTAGTGTTTTTCCTTTCAACTTTTGCTCTATGGTATAGTAAAATTGCACCATTTCTTTTAAAAATGTTGAATACACTTCTTTTTTTAGAGCACTGATTTTTCCTTTAGCAAGTGTATCTGCTAATGCAAAGAGCAACAAGTCCATGCCGTGCTCTCCGTAGCGTATGAAAAAGTCAATCTTTGTTAAATCGTCTAGCTCGCCCATACTCCAAATTTTATATAAATTTGATGGCTTTATGTGGTTTTCTATGAAAAATTTTGTTAGTTTTGATATCTTTTTCCCAAATGGGTATAGTTTTGCGTATTTTTCAAAGATTTCAGAACTTTTTGTTTCGTGTTTTGGAAACCCAACAATGCCGTCTACAACTATTTTTGCATATGGCTTACCAGAATCGTGAAATAAAGCTGCAAGTTTAAGAGCTGGCATTAGAGTGTCTCTTTCTGCCGCAAAGTGCACTAAATACTTTTTATACGTTTTCCCCAATATTTTTTTTATCCTTTCTATAGCCCATTCTATGTAATTGTAAACACTTAGGGAGTGTGTTTTTACATCGTATAAATGTTTAGAACTTTGAAGACATCCATTTGTTAGGGACAAATCATCAAACAAGGTATCAATGAGACCAACTTTGTCCATGAGTAGCAGGTATACAAAGGTTTCGTTAAAGTTGAAGAACAGCTTTAATTCCTCGGTTATACGTTCCCTTGATACATTTTTTATGAGATATATTTTGTCCGAGAATAGCTTTAATGTCTTTGGCTCTATATCAAAACGGAATAGTGCAGCTAATCTAAACCCTCTTAAAATTCTTAGTGGATCATCGTTTATTGAATTTTCTGTGTTCGCTTTAATAATCTTTTTCTCAATATCATATATGCCTCCCAGAGGGTCAATTAATTTATTCTTTTCTAAATCGTATGCAATGGAATTAATCGTAAAATCCCTTTTTAATAAATCTTTCTCTAGAATTGAGCCTCTTGGCTCAGAAATATCGATAGTCTTGAGGCTACAGAAAATCCTGTAAGTTGTTATTTTTTTTGTGTATTTTATTGCTTTGCATATTAGTTGTGAACCTATTGCGTGGGCAAATTTTTCTAAATTTCCGAAGACCACAAAATCGTAGTCATTTGTTTGTTTGTTTAAAAGAGCATCCCTTGTAGCTCCACCTACAAGATATGCTTTAACGCCACATCTTTTTGATATTTTTCTAATTTGCTCTAGGTATGGGTCTTTTTTAATAATATCCATAGCCCAATTATGTGAATTTTTAAAATCTAAATTTAGCTATTTTCTTTGCTTCCTATGCTCCGCAAAATTTCTAACGGTATAGGAAGAATAGTTGTCGTGTTATTTTTTGATGCTATTTCATTAAGTGTTTGCAAGTATCTGAGCTGTATTGCCTGTGGGTATTGCGAGATTATCTCTGCCGCCTCTCTAAGTTTTTGTGCAGCTTGATATTCCCCTTCTGCTGATATAATTTTTGCTCTCCTGTCTCTTTCTGCTTCTGCTTGGCGAGCCATTGCACGTTGCATATCTTGTGGCAAATCTATCTGTTTTAGTTCTACAAGTGTAACCTTTACTCCCCAACTGTCTGAATGTTTGTCCAAAATTTCTTGAATTTCAGTATTTATTTTTTCCCTTTCTGATAATAATTTATCAAGCTCAGCTTGGCCACATATGCTTCTTAGTGTGGTTTGGGCCAACTGTTCTATGGCATAGTAATAGTTGTTCACCTGCACAACACTTTTTACTGGGTCAACAACCTTAAAGTATACGACAGCACTAATTTTTATTGTTACATTATCTTTTGTTATAACGTCTTGGGGTTGGATTTCCACCGTTATTAGTCTCAAATTGACTTTTATCATGCTGTCAATAACCGGCCACAAGAAAAATATTCCAGGTCCTTTTGCTCCAACAACTCTACCAATTCTAAATATCACAGCTCTTTCGTACTCTTTTACAACTCTAACTGATATGAGTAAAATGGCAATAAGGATAACAAAAATTATAAACATAAACATGCTACACCCCTTTCTTTACTTTTAGTTTTAACGATTCCTGATTGATTATTATAACCGTTTCATCCTTTTCTATTCTTTCATCTGACACGGCTGTCCACATTTCTCCGTCGACCTCAACTATGCCTGGGCAATCCTTGTCTATTGTTTTTATGCATTTTGCCTTTTTACCTATTAAGCTTTTTTCACCTATAATAGGTATTTTTTTATGAGCCTTCCAAGCCAGTATTATTATTGCAACGCTTAAAGTAAACAGGACAATGAATGTCGGTATCGTTATGCCGAGAAAGATTTTTGGCACTGGAACATGCCAAATGGATATGAGAATCATAGCTGTGAGAAATGTGATGATACCGCTAAAAGCTAAGATGCCACCCGAGCTTATGATTATTTCTATCATCGTCAGAATAATCGAGAAGATGATTAAAAATTCTATAAACGCACACATACAATATAACTCTATCCTATAAACGATAAAAATTCAATTTTTTATTTGACTTGTGTATTTGTTTTTGAAAAATAGAAGTTATGGTTAGTGTGGTTGTAGACAAAAGGGATTGCTATAAATTTGAAACCCCTATAAGTGTTGGGAAGATATTAAAAAAATTGGGGTTTTTGCCTTCAGAGGTGTTGGTTATTATGAAAGATAGGTTGTTAACAAGAGACGTCGTTATAAGGGGTGAGCAAGAAATAGAAATTAGGATGGTATATTCTAAAGGATGAAATGCATAAGGTGTAAAAAAGAGGCAGAAGTTGAACTTAAAAGCCATAATGCGGCATTTTGTAGAGATTGTTTTTTGCATTTTTTTGAGAATCAGGTTGAGAAAGCCATAAAAAAACACAGTATGTTTTCAAAAGCTGATAAGGTATTAGTTGCCGTTAGTGGTGGTAAAGATAGTCTAACGTTGTGGAGTGTGCTTTTGGATTTAGGCTATAATGCGGATGGGCTATTCATTAATCTTGGTATAAACAACTTTAGTGAGATTGCAAGAAGTAAAGTTGAAAAATTTGCACAAATTAGAAAAGTTAAGTTAATAACTGTAGATTTAGTTGATGAAGGAATTTCTATACCTGACGTTAAGAATAAAACAAGGCGTCCAGTATGTTCTCTGTGTGGCCAGATAAAGAGATATTATTTCAACATGATGGGTTTGACAGAAGGGTACAGTGTGCTTGCTACAGGGCATAACTTAGACGACGAGGTTAGTAGGCTTTTTTCAAATGTTTTGCATTGGAAAATGGAGTATTTAAAAGACCAAAGCCCGGTTTTGCCAAGTGAAAACGGTTTGCTTAAAAAAGTGAAACCTTTATACAGAGTTACTGAGTTTGATACATCTGCTTACGCATTTTTTAAAGATTTGGATTTTGTCGACATTGCATGTCCTTTTAGCAAGGGAGCAACCTTTACTGTTTACAAGAAGCACCTAAATCAGATAGAGTTTTCCTTTCCCGGAACAAAGATAGATTTTTATCAGGGATTTTTAAAGAAATTACGACCTATAATGACTAATGATGAAAATAGTAGAAAGAATACCTGTAAAATATGTGGCTACCCAACATTTTCAGACATTTGTGGTGTTTGCAGACTAAAGGGCTATCGTTGATAAGTTAATGTTCTATTACAAAGTTCTGTTTCCTTTGGCCATAGATTATGGGTTTGTATATCAATCAGAGATAGACGTAAAAGTCGGCTGTCGTGTTTTGGTTGACTTTAAGGGCAGTGAAAGGGTTGGTGTTATTTGGTCTAAAACCCAAAAACCTGCATATACGACTAAGCCGATTTTAAGGGTTTTGGATGAAGATTCAATAGTAAGTGATGAACTTATAGGGTGTTTAAAGTTTTTTTCTTTTTATTATATGGCAAAAATTGGTCTATTTTTAAAAAGTGCCCTGCCAAGGAAGATATTTGAAATAAAGGATGAAATAGATTTATCCGAGGCTAAAGCTAACCTTGAGGTTTTCCCTAAGAAATTTTTTAAGCTTACGGAAGAACAAAGAAAGGCGATAGATGATGTGGATTTATCTAGGTTTGGCGTTTATCTATTGTTTGGTGTAACTGGAAGTGGTAAAACCGAGGTTTATTTAAAGTTGATTGAAGAAACAGTAAAGTTGAAAAAAAAAGCTGTTGTGTTGGTTCCTGAAATCGCTTTAACGCCTCAATATATAAGTGTTTTCTCAAATAGATTTTCTAAAGAGTCTATATCGATTATGCATTCCAGATTGACTAAAAAAGAGAAGTTTGAGAACTGGCTTAAGTTTAAACGCAGTGAAACTTCTATTTTAATTGGAACAAGGTCGGCTGTATTTGCGAGTTTCGAAGAAGTTGGGTTGATTGTTATAGATGAAGAAAATGATGAGTCTTACAAGCAGGAAAATCAACCGGCCTACAATGCAAAAGATATAGCAATATATAGAGCTAAGAAGAAAAATATACCAGTTATTTTAAGCTCTGCTACCCCAACCATTGAATCACTTTATAAAGCCAAAAAAGGCAAGTTTAAAATGATAAAGTTAACAAAACGTGTGGGCGGTATTGAACTTCCTGAAATTAAATTTGTGAAAGTTGAGAGTGATGAGCTTTTATCTAAAGAGAGTACTGAATCTATAAAAAGTTCACTTGACAGGTCGGAGACTGTTGCTGTGTTAGTAAACAGAAGGGGATATTCAAGGTACTTGGTTTGCGAGAAATGTGGTTATGTCTTTAAGTGTCCAAACTGTTCTGTTTCACTAGTGTATCATAAAGAAAGTAACTCTTTGAAATGTCATTGGTGTGATTCTGTGTTTGAGGTTCCTAAAGTGTGTCCTAAGTGCGGTTCTCTTGACCTGAAAGAAAAGGGTGTTGGCTCCCAGAAATTTGAAGAGGAGGTTAGGGGAATTTTTAAAGATGCTAAAGTGCAGAGATTTGATAGGGATGTAACGTTAAAGAAAGACTCTTTTAAAAAAATTATAAACGATTTGCATAATGGTGATATAGATATTTTGGTTGGCACCCAAATGCTGTCTAAAGGTCACGATGTTTCTAGAATAGGACTTGTTGTAATAACTGATTTTGAATCACTATTTTCAATTCCAGATTTTAGGGCTTTTGAGAAGGGACTTTCATTAATTATTCAGACAGCGGGACGTAGTGGAAGAAAGTCTAAAGGTTCTGTTATTGTTCAATCATTGACACCAGAGACTCATCTGTCTGAGTTTATCGTTAACCATGATTATTGCGGTTTCTATGAAGAGGAAATAGTGTCTAGGAAGATATTTAATTATCCTCCATTTTGCAGGCTCATTAGGATTGTTTCTTCCTCAACCAAGTCAGAAAAATCCCTAAAGCTAATTGAAGATGTATATGGGGTTTTGAAAGATGAATTTGTTGTTGTGGGACCCTCGAAATGTCCAATTTTTAAGCTAAGGAATAAATTTAGATACCATTTGATTATAAAAACTACTGCTATTTTAAAAACAATAGATTTTCTAAACAAAAAAATAGGGATGAGAAACGGCATATATTTTGATGTTGACCCCATTAACTTTTTTTAATATAATCCTGCGGTATTGAAAAAAGAAAGCGGGGTGATTTGGTTGCCAGGCGTTGTTGTTAGGGAAAATGAGAGCTTTGAGGAAGCTTTAAAGAGGTTCAAGAAGCAGTGTGAAAAGGCCGGTATACTCTCTGAGATTAAAAAAAGGGAGAGGTACGAAAAGCCCAGCGAGAAAAGAAAAAAAAAGGCTTTAGCAGCGAGAAAGAAGTTGCTTAAGCGCCTAAAAATGATGAAGAGGAGGAGGTAGTTCGCCTCCTCATTTTTTGTTTTGAATGAACCATTATCTCTTCAAATATGCAGCAGAAAGAAGTAAAGCTCTTTTTCTAGTTAAACGTATTAGTTCTGTATGTTTACATTCATCAACTCTTATAAGTTTAGCTTTTAAGAATTGTAGCTATTATCTGTTTTTCGATTTATCAACTCAAAATAGTTTTCTAATGCCTTTTAGAAAAAATATAGAAAAGAAAGATAGGAACGATTTACCATTTTTCTCGTTTTTAAAGAAGAATCTGGTTGGTTTAAGGTTAGCTGATATTGTACAAAATGGTTCTGAGCGTGTAGCTACTCTTTTCCTTGAGGACAAAAGGGGTTCCATAGTTAATAAATTTAAGTTAGTACTTGAGATAATGGATAGAAATACGAATGCAATATTTGTGGATGCTAACGATATTGTTATTCAGGCGTTCAAATATATTGAATCGCCTTTTAGGCCTATTTTGCCAAGAAGAAAATACGTTCCAGTTAATAACAATATGCCAGACCTTTTGAAAGAAGATACTAACCTTCTTATTAAAAAATTTAAATATGATGAAGATATATTAGGTTTTTCATCCGTTTTGAGGAGACTTGTGAGTAATGAGAGTGATTTTTTAAAGTTGGTTCGAACAATAAGGGATACGTTTGAGAAAAAAATATTTGAACTGCACCTATATGCTAAAAATAACGTTTTGCCCTT
Organism: Desulfurellaceae bacterium; assembly: GCA_015490005.1. Taxonomy (GTDB): domain Bacteria; phylum Campylobacterota_A; class Desulfurellia; order Desulfurellales; family Hippeaceae; genus Hippea. Next base: position 23,266 of record WFYS01000058.1, read on the forward strand.
TTACTTTAATAAAGCTATTAGAAGGATTGATGAAGATTTTTTATTTGAGCAACTGATTGAGAAACCAAAAACAATGGAATTGGAGAATAGAAAAAGAAATATTTTGAAGATTCTAAAGAGGAGATTGAACTCTCTGAGACGTAGAATGTTTAAAATTGAAGATGAACTTAAGGCTGCCAGAGATTTTGACAAATATAGAGTGTATGCTGAAAATTTAATGTCCAATCCTAAACTTGATGTGTCTTATTTAAATAGTGTTGAGTTGGTGGATGTGTATACGCAAAAGCCAATATTAATAGATTTAAACCCAAAATTTAGCCTATTTGAGAATGCGCAACAGTATTTTAAAAAATACAAAAAAGCAAAAAAAAGTGTAGAACTTGTGAGAAAAAGGATAGAAGAAACAAAAAATGAAATAAATTTTGTTGAGCAGTTAATGTTTGATGTGGAGAGTTCCGTTAATGATGAAGATTTAGACTATATAATTAATATTCTTATGGCGGAGAGAATTATAAAATCTATTCAAAAAGAAAGGCGTTTAAAAAGCTATACACCTTATGAAAAGATAAGAATTGGAGAATATGACGCATATTTAGGTAAAAATGCACGGGGGAATGATATAGTGACTTTGAAACTTTCTTCTAAAGGTGATGTTTGGTTTCACGCCAAAAACAGACCTTCTTCTCATTTGATATTGAAATTACCTTCTAAGTTGAAAACGTTGGATTATAGTGTTATTATCAAGGCTGCAGAGGTTGTTGCGCAAAGAAGTAAAGCAAATTGTGAAGAGAAGGTTGACGTGGATTACGCTTTTGTGAAGGATGTAAAAAAGCCAAAGGGTTTAAAACCTGGCATGGTTTTATATAAAAACTTTAAAACAGTAACTGTGAAAAAAAATGAATGTAGTTGATATTGTTTTGGGCATTTTCATATCTGTTTTGGCAATACGTGGTTTAATTAGAGGATTAATAAAAGAGATTTTTGGATTTGCCGCTTTGGTTGGTGGTGTTATTTTGTCCGATATGCTTGGTAAACAGTTCGGTAATGTTATTTATAATCACATTACAGTTTCTACTCCTGTAGCCTATGTGTCGGCATTTTTTATTGTGTTTATTATTGTTTATCTAGGATTTCTTTTGGTAGGGTATGTGTTATCAAATCTTATTAAAGCTATCCAGCTTGGGTGGTTGGATAGGATATTTGGACTTGCATTTGGTGCTCTAAAAGCATTTTTAATGATTGCTGTTCTTGTGTTTGTTATCAGAAACTTCCCTTTTTTGAGTTATTTAAATAGAAATTTAGAAGAAAGTTCTTTTATATATTCAACAACAGAAAAAATCATGAATCAATCTGACATTCAGAAACTTATTGAAAAAGTAAAAAATGTAAAAAACAACAGGACAAAGAAATTAACAATAAAAGTTGGAGGTTATAATGCGCAAGGGTAGGGTCTTTTTTACTTTGTTACTCATAGCTGTTTTTGCTTATTGCATATATAGTTATACACCACTTATCAGGGGTAATGGTATAAACATAACTGTTGATAGTCCGAAGGAGTACTTTTCTGCTAATAAACCAATAATAGTGCATGTTTTTGATAGGTATTCAGGTATTAAAAGCATAACCGTTAAGTTGATATCCATGAATACGGAAATTGAGCTTTACAAGAAAACGTTTGCAGACCAGTTTATAAAGAAGTTTAATATTAACTTTAAAGCTAATAAAATCGTTCCACAAGGTAAAGCTACATTTGTGGTAGAGGTTAAAGATTATTCAAAAAACAACTATTTTAATGGTTTTGCTAAACAAAAGAGCTTTCCAGTAGTTGTAGATACAACTCCTCCAAAGATTATCTTGCTAAGCGGTGTTGGAAGGGTTGCAATTGGAGGTACATCCCTAGCTGTCTTTTATGCCAAAGATAAAAACCTACAAGATGTTTATTTGGGTGTATCTCATGACGGTGTAGTTAATAAATTCAAAGCTTTTAATGCAGAAGGCTTATTTGGTAATAAACATGTTTACATAAGTTTCTTTACATATCCAATGTCAAAGCTTAAAAACTACTCCACGAATGTTTATGCTTTGGATAAAGCTGGTAATTTAACCGTTGTTCATGTGCCTATTTATTACTCTTCTTGGAAAATTAAGAAAAGTAGAATAAATATAACAGATGCGTTTATAAGGAATAAGGTGCTTGCCATAATGCAGAAGGAAAACATCCCTCAGAAGGAAACATTGCTTGCAGATTTCCTGTATGTTAACAGGGTTGAGCGTGCAAAGGATACGCAAAAGATTATGCAAATATGCTCCCATTCAGTTAATAAGATATTATGGAAAGGTAGGTTTTTGCAATTGAGGAATTCAAAGGTTACAGCTACTTTCAACGATGAGAGATCGTACTATTACAAGGGCAAGCTTGTAGATATCAAGTACCACAAGGGTTATGATTTAGCAAGTGTTCAAAACGCTAGAGTTGGGGCGTCTAATAATGGAATTGTAGCTTTTGAAGGTTATTTAGGTGTTTATGGAAATGCTATGATTATAGATCATGGATTTGGTGTGTTTAGTTTATATGGCCATTTGCAGAGTTTTTTAGTGAAAAAGGGCGAGTTTGTGAGAAAGGGGCAAGTGATTGCAATAACAGATACGACCGGATTGGCGGGTGGAGATCACTTGCATTTTGATATTATTGTTGACGGACATTACGTTAATCCTATCGAATGGTGGGATCCACACTGGATAAAAACGCATATTTTAGAAGTGCTTAACGAATCGAGAACAAGATTATCGCTTATAAACCAATAAGTGAAAATTTTCCCTAATATAGACCCTACCAAAGATTCTATTTTAAAGAGTATAGTTTTTTTATCCATTCCCATGATGATAGAGATGTTGTCTCAAAACTTGTTTAATTTGGTTGACGTCTATTTTGTTTCAAGAATCTCATATTTTGCAATGGGAGCTTTAGTAAGCTCAAGTATTATCCTTATGGTTGTTTATTCGGTTTTTATAGGAATAGCTACAGCTGCTGGCATATACGTGGCGTCTAGTTTGGGAGCTAAAAAACCATCTCAGGCCAAATTTTACTACGCTAACGCATTTTCAATGGTTCTGGTTCTATCTGGTGTTTTTACTCTAGTATTGTATATTTTGCTTGGTTTTATACTAAAATTTATAAATCTTGAAGGGTTGACGCGTGTTTTTGCGTATCAATACTTAAGTGTTTCTGTATTGGGCTTAATTTTCAATTTTTTGTTTTCTTTGAATAATTCAGTTTTGAGGTCTAATGCTTTGCCGTCTCTTGTTGTGAAAGTTATGGTGTTAACAAATGCGTTAAATGCCATTCTAGACCCATTTTTTATATTTTGTTTGGATTTGGGAATAAAAGGAGCCGCTATTTCAACTATTGTTTCCTTAACTGTAGGCGTAGGTTTCCAAGTAATGTTTTTAGGGAGAAACGGCTATTATTTCAAGTTTGTTTTTAGAAAAAAAATTATATCCAAACTATTTGGCAAAGGTGTTTTTGCGAGTCTCCATTTGTTTTTTAGGATTATAAGCATGCTTGTCTTGATAAAATTGGTAGGCAGTTTCTCTCAAATTGCTCTGTCGGCTTATTCTTTGGTTATTAGAGTTTATCAAGTGCTCCTGTTTTTGGTTTTTGGGCTCGCAAATGCGTCTTTTGTTATAGTGGGGCAAAATTACGGAGCTAAATTAATTAGTAGAATCAAGAGGAGTGTTTTTTTGGTTTTACTTATTGGTTTAGTTTTTGTTGGTGCTTTGGATGTGTTCATTTATTTCCTTAAAAACCCTATTTTGAACGTTTTTGTTGATAATATTGGTGTTAGAAAGATAGCTTTTAATATAATATTTTACTATTTCGTTAGCTATCCATTTGTTATCCTAGCTACGATTTCTGCGCGTTCGTCTATGGCTTTAAACGATACAAAAAGGCCTAGCATGATTAATTTGTTTAATTTATGGTTTTTTATGTTGCCAATGGCCTATATTTTATCTAAACATTATGGCCTAAATGGCGTATGGTTTTCTATTGCTGTATCTAATTTTACGTCTTTTTTTGCTAACATTGTGCTTTTAATATTAAATCTGGAGAGGGTAAAAAATGAGATTGTACCTGTCTAATTATGTTTTTACAGGCGATGAATTATTAAAGGATACGGCGGTCTTAATGAAGGGCGATGTTGTGTTGGATGTAGGTAGGTTTAAACAGATGCGAAAGTCTTACCCTGAAGCTAAAAATGTAGAGTTTTTTGGGAGTGTTCTGTTTCCCGGGTTTGTGAATGCTCATACGCATCTCGAATTAGGCTATTTAAAAGGTAAACTGCCTAAAAAAAGGGGGTTTGTCGAGTGGCTCAAGGCTATGATGTATTTGAAAAAAGATGAAGTGGATAGTGGAATAATTATTAATAGTATTGAAAATGGCATTGAAGAACTTAAAAAAAGTGGCGTTTTTGTTGTGGGAGATATATCAAATACGCTTCTAAGTGTAGATATTTTAAAAAAGAAAATGCCAGAGTCAGTGGTTTTTTATGAAAATTATTCTTTAAAAGAAGAAAAAGCGTGCGAGATTGAAGATAAGCTTGATAGTTTAAAAATAGATAACGAAATGGTTTCTTTAACACCACACTCAATATACTCTTCTCATCCATGCTTAATGGAATATCTGTGTAGCAAGTCCTTTTTGACTTCAATTCATTTCCTTGAAAGTCGTGGAGAGTTAGATTTTTTTCACCGAAGAGGGGAACTATTTGATTTTTTGAATGGTTTGGATTTGATTGATGATAATTTAGATTTTAAAAATCATTGGGATTTTTTGGAGAAATGTGGTTGTAAAAGGAAAGGAACTGTATTTGTCCATTGCGTTTATGGTAAAAAAAGCGATTTTGAAAAGATAAGGGAATTAGACGGGACAGTGTGTTTGTGTTTGAAGAGTAATGATTACATTACAGGTGAATTTCCAAGTCTTTATTCTATTTATGAAAGCGGTGTGAATGTTGCAATTGGGACAGATAGTTTGTCTAGTAATGATGATTTAAATTTCTTGAATGAATTAAGGTTTATAAAGAATAAATTTCCTTTTTTGGACGCCAATACTATTTTTAGGTGGGCTACTATTGGAGGAGCAAAAGCTCTAAAATTGAAATGGGGGTTTTTTAAAGGATACAAGGCTCATCCGGTATTTGTATCTTTTTCTTCTAACCCACTTGAAGATATATTAAAAGAAAAGGGGGAAAAGCCCCCAAAAGTTATTATCTCTTAAGATTCAACAGTTCTTGAATCATTTGATCAGATGTGGTGATACTTCTTGAGTTTGCCTGGAATGCTCTTTCATAGATTATCATGTTCGTAAATTCTTCTGCCAAATCCACATTGCTCATCTCCAAGTGGCTTGGTGCAAATGTTCCTCTGCCACCTGTTCCTGCAGTTCCTATAATTGGTGCACCAGAGTTTGAGGTTTCAGAGTACATTGAGCTGCCCTCTTTCATTAATCCCTCGTTGTTTGCAAATTTAGATAAAGATATTTGGGCCAACGGATAGCTCTTTCCATTTGAAAAAATACCTACAATTACTCCATCTTGATTTATCATGATTCTCTGCAAACTACCGCCAGGATAACCGTCTTGTGTCTCAGCTGTCGTTTGTGATGGAAGTGAAAATTGGGTCAAACCGTCAAATGTGTTTATATCGCCGAAATCTAAATTTATTACTTGCTGTGTTGTTCCATTTTTCCAATCTACAGTTATAGCCAATGGACTTGACAGGTATACTAGCCTACCAGTTTGGTCAAATTGTATTTCCCCGCTGTCGTTTGATACACTTCCAGGAGAAGGGACTGTTGCTTTCCAGTCCCAGGTTGTGTGCTTAGTTATTGGATCGTAGGCTGCTTTTCTGAATGTAAATGTTACCGTATGTTTGTTGCCTAAAGAGTCGTATACGTCTATTGATGTTACATGAACTGCTGCTTCAAATGGTTGAGATGAAACTTGAGCACCTGAGTTTACAAGGCCAGATAAGGTACCCATTATTGTTGCAAATTTCAGGTTATTTGAGTATACTGCACCTATAACTTTATTATTGGTGTTGTAGTTGTGTATTACTATTTCGCCAGAATTTGGATCTATGGTTACCCAATCTTTGTTTTGGGTGGTGGATGTAGCCCATGCTCCTGATGACCCTGCATTGCCTCCATTAACTATGTCGTTTTGAATTTCAGCCCTCAAATCTTCTATTGTGTGAAAGTCGTTGTTTCCTACGCCAGTATCAGATTGCACATACCTATAGGTATTGTAATTTGCTCCCCCATCATAACTCATGGCCAATACATCTCCAGCTTTACCTAAAAAGGCTAAGGTTGTTCTTGAGTCTCCAGCATTTATTGTTGCGCTACGCCCTTCACCAGATTGTAGGTTTATTAGGGCATGTTTTAAATAGCTATTTAAATCGCCTACGGTTGCTATATTCGCTATTGTGATACTCTTTGACGCTGCTACATCCTTAAATTTGATTTCTCCATCTGGTGTCACTGATAGGCTTGCGATATGAGATCCAAAAGCGTGGCTTACCGCTTTCGTTATAGCGCTTGCCAAACTACCTAATGTGTTAAATTCACTCTTACTAACTGTTATTGTACTTGTTGTCCCATTGTAGGTTATATCCATAGAAATTGTAGCGTTACTTGCTAGTTGTATCTGATGACCGTTTATGTCGTAAATTTTACTAAATGATGTATCATGTGCAGCAAATTTTGCAGTCTCCTTCCCTAAATTAATTGCATCTCCATTTACATCGAACAAAACAGCCATATCATCAGGGGTGGCTGGATTTCCGCTTTCATCGACAGAACCATGTGCAGGCGCCATTTCTTCTATATGATCACCGCCATTCAAGTTTGCTTTTAATGTGATATTTTTTGTTATGCCCGCAGGAACAGTTTTATCCTGTGGAACTACGATGTTTTCTATACTTGCTGCTGTGTTTATCTTGTGTGTTTCATCGTTTGCCATCCATCCTTGAACTATGAAACCTTCAGGATTGACTAGGTTTCCTGCTGCATCAAATGAAAAATCGCCAGCCCTTGTATATCTATAAGTTTTTCCGCCATCATCGCTTACCACGAAGAATCCGTCTCCTTGAATTGCTAAATCGGTTGTTTTGCTTGTAGCCTGCAAACTTCCTTGTGAAAATATATTGTCTACAACGGCTACAGTGTCCCCCAAACCAACTTGTGTTGCATTTTTACCTCCAATGTTACCTTCTGGCCCTGTAGCTGCACTCATGGTTTGAGACAACACATCTACGAATGTTATTCTACCTTTTTTAAACCCTATAGTATTAACATTTGCCACGTTATTTCCCACAACATCCATTGCTTCTTGTTCTGATTTTAAACCAGACACTCCACTCCATAGAGATCTTAACATAGCTATCTACCTCCTATTATCTTTTTAATCCAATAGCTGTCATAAGCATTTGATTTGCGGTGGTTACGCCTTTTGAGGATGCCTCAAAACCTCTTTGATATACAATTAGATTGACAAATTCATCGCCTAAATTTACGTTGCTTGATTCTAAATGCTTTGATAGTATTATTCCTCTACCATTTTCACTTGCTGTACCTATGAATCCATTAGAAGATAGAACCTCTGGCTTATCCGCATTTGGCGTTATTTTAAAAGCTGTTTTTCCTACCCTTTCCAGTCCTTGAGGGTTCATGAATTTTGATACAGCGATCTGTGCAATTGAATAGTTTTTGCCATTCGAATATGCTCCCCAAAAAGTTCCTGTTCTATCCACGTATAGTTTTTGCAGCAATCCAGGGGGAGCCCCATCTTGTGTTTGGTCACTTGTATCTGAACCTAACGCAAACTGTGTCAAGCCTGTGAACTGATTACCATCATATTTTCCATCATCTGTATTCCAAAGATTTATCAACAATTGAACTGCTGGAGCTCCATTGTTTAAACTTATATCTACTGTTGGTGATTGTGTTTTAGGATCTAATCCTCCGTTATTATCGAATTTAATTATGCCTGTGTTATTTTTTATTGTTCCGTCACCGTCTGGCAGTGTTATATTATATGACCATTTGTTTTGGTTTATACGGGTGAAATCTATGTCAATTTTATGTTTTTGTCCGGTTGAGTCGTAAAAAAATGAATGAACAATATGCGTTGCGGTTTCCATTTGCTGAGTTGAAGCTGTCTGTCCTGGTTTGATTATTTGATTTAAATTTTCGAAAACTGTTGTTAGTTTTTGATTTTCCTGAGGAGTAGGGAAAGTTGGGTCTTCTGTTGTTGGCCTTACTCTTATGTTTAGATTAGTGTTTCCTGTGTTTTTCAATTCGAGCTGACCATTTTCGAATGTGGCACTGGCGTTTATCTTATCTTTTTGCAAATCATTGGATATATCTTGAATTAAATCATCAATTGTTGTGAATTTTTTTGCGCCTTGTGATACTTTTCCGTTATTATCGTATTCGTAGGTATGCCACGTTTGGCCCCCATCAAAGCTAATTTGGAAATTATCGCCATCTTTTACATCCAATAGTTTTCCGTCATTGTTAAAGATAGAACTGAAGTCCACTTGCATATTAGGATCGCTGTTTGTTTTTAACGGTGCGAACTCTTTTACCTCTGATGATGAATTTAAATTGGCTTTAAACCTTATATATGTTGATGCTACAGCAGCCACATTTTCGTAATTTGAAAAATTTATAGGTTGAACTTGTCCTGTTGGTGCACCTGTGGTTGGGTCTTTAGGTATAAAATACCCTGTTCCTTGTTGTGAAGGTTGGGCTAGCCAACCAACAACCTTGAATCCATCTGGATTTACCAAATTTCCATTCGCATCTATTGAAAAATCCCCAGCTCTTGTGAATAAAAATCCAGTTTCATTCTCTTTTGGATTTAATAAAGTAAAAAATCCTTTTCCTTCGATAGCTAGGTCTGTGTCGTTGTCAGATTGTACCAAAGTTCCTTCAGTCATTATTGTGTCTGTTGATTGGAGCCTTGAACCTAAGCCTATTTGCATTGGGTCTTGTCCAGCCAAGCCTATTTTTTGTGATTGGTAGAGAAGGGAACTAAACACAGGCCTTGTTTTTTTAAAACCTATTGTGTTTACGTTAGCAATATTATTTGAAATAGAATCTACGCCTAGTTGCTGGTCAAATAAGGCATTGCTCGACGTATATAAAGCCCTTATCATACCTAACCTCCCGAAGACACTATCTGAACTTGTGACAGCGGTATTTGTTTACCGGAATCTGTAACAAGCATAGTTTGGTTGCCATCAAAATTCACAGCTATTACCTTTCCAGCACTTTTTGATAGAGTTATTTGGGTGCCGTCGTCATATTTGGCTGTTATTCTAACCTCGTATGTTCCAGATGCCACGCTATTGCCTTTGTTATCTTTGCCGTTCCATGTGTATGAGTGGGCACCTTTTGAGAGTTTTCCCAAATCCACATCGGCAATATCTTCTCCTTTGGAATTTGAAATATGAACAGTTATATCGGCCTCTTTGCTAAGGGTAAAACTAACACTATCTATTTTGTTTTTATCTACCCTAATTGCGTTTTGACCTGTAGAGATGTATTTACCTAAATAACTTGCTGCGTACTCTCTAGGGTTTGTTGTAAGGTTGCTATTTAGTTTTGATGCAGATTTGCTTATATTCATCAACTGTTCCAATTGTGAAAACATGGTGTTTTCCTGTATAAACTGGTCGTTGTTTAATGGGTGTAGAGGGTCTTGATATTTAAGTTGGGCAACTAAAAGTTTTAAAAAACCATCTTTAGTTAAGACAGATTTTGGGTTCTGGACTTTATCTGATTTCATGCTTTCTGCTATGTTTGCGTCATTTGCTATATTTGCTATGTCCATTCTAAGCCTCCTTTTTAAGTTTTAAGCATTTATATCTATTCCTGAAACATGCCTACTTTGAGTTATTATTCGTGATTCCTTTTGTGCTGTTTCTCCATCAAAATTGTTATAATTGAAACCTGAGCTTGTTTGGTTGCCGTTTGTTTGCCCCTGCTGTTGGAAATTACCTGAGCCATTTGAAAACTGGTTCATAAAATTCTCGTTGAAGGAGTTGTGCACATCTATGTTTTGAACTTTTATGCCGTTCGTTACTAAATACTCTTTTAAGGAATCTATATGGTTAACGATAGTTTTGTAAGTGTTTTTGTCATGCACGGCTATTGATGCGGTTAAATTTTTTTGAACGTCTAAGCTGACTTTTAGGTGTAGGTTTCCAAGATTTGGTGGATTGAGTTTTAGTGTAATGCTTTTTGTCACAGGAGGTTTTAGGTTTGAAATTTTATCTATCTCTTTAATTACTTTGTCTAGTGGTGGATGAAGGTTTGTTTGATTTGTTTGAACTTGCTGGATTTGATTGGTACTGTTTGTTTGTGTATTTGTGGTGTATATATGTGTGTTGTTTGGTTGTTGTACGTTGTTTTCATGGTTAATTGCTTTATCCTTAATTTCGTTTGTAAAAGTAATCTTTTGTCTACTTTTTAACTTTTTACCGAGTTCAATATTTTCTTTGCTATGTAGAGTTAAGTTTTGTTGGTGATTATCTTGACTATTGATATCTTTTTTTTGCACCTTTTGCATTAAGTCTTTTTCTGTGTTTACTGTATGTTGTTTTTTGGTATCTACTTTTAAAATTTTCTTATCTTTTTTGTTTTTTACATTCACAGAACTTGTTTTCTTAATTTTTTCAGGTCTTATTTCTATATTTTTCCTGGATTCTGAGTTTTGAATTGTGTTTACCTGATTGTTGCTATTATCTAATTTTGTTGTGTTGTTTAATGCGGTTTTTGTGTCCTTATTATTGCTGTCTCTCAATATTTCTACATTGTTTCTACCGTTTGGTTTCTCTAAATCTTTTGTGTCTGTATTTTTTATTTTTGTATTCTCTGTTTTTTTCTCATTAACTTTTTGTGTTGTGTGATTTTCTACAATTAAACTTTTACTTTTAGGCAATTTTTCTTTATTTAAAATTAAGCTGTGCTTTTGGTTATGTTTTTTTTCTGTTTGTGCATATAACTTTGTATCTTTAGCAGCATGTTTTGTTTTAATGTTTTTATTCTCTTTTTTACCATCTTTTATTGAGTTTGTTCCAACGATATGGTTTGTTTTAGTCCCTTTTTTGATACCCGATGTTTTCTTTTGCTTTGCCTCTACTATTGATATAAATTCTTGCTTTACTTTATTGTTTTTATGTTCTTTTAAGTTTTCTATATCCTTGCTTAATTTAATAAGTTTTGCATGTTTGTCTTTTTCACTATTATCCGTTTTCTCTTTGTTGGTAGCCGGTGCGTCTTTTAAAGACATAACATTCTTGCTATCTTTTTCTTTTATATCTGTAACGTTAGCAGATATTTTTGTCTTTATATTGTTGTTGATTTTCCTTTTAAGCTTTATGTTTTTATTTTTTGTCTCTACCGATAATACCTCTATTTTTTTGCCATCATTCTTTTTGTTCACTTTTCCTTTTGTGGTAATGTGTTTTATGTCTATAAAAGCTAATTGTTGATTTTCCACGTTTGCCTTAGTTTTCTTTTTTTTATCCCCAACCTTTGTTTTTTTGTTTTCTTTGTTATTTGCCAGTTGATTGTTTTCTTTAATTTTTTTATCATTCGCCTTGGAAATTTTCGTTTTCGTTTTTGTTTTTGTTAAACTTTTATCCTTCTCTTTGGCATTAGTTTTTTCTATTGCTTTATTAGTTTTATTAGTATTGTTATTGCTAATTTTATTTGTTTCCCTTGTTAGTACGTCCTTAAATGATGTCTTGTTTTCTAAAATTTTTGCCCTTGATACTTCCTGCTTTGGTGCTATACTTTTTATCAGTTCTACTTTAATCATTTTTCACCTCGCACTTTTGTGCTAAAGAGTAAGTAGCAAAAAATGTTCCAGGAGGTTAGATATGAAACTATCAACGGCGGCCCAGATGAGGGAGATGGACAGGAAGGCTATACAGACGGGCATACCGGATATTGTTTTGATGGAAAACGCATCTATTAAATCGTTTTACAAGATAATCGAAAACTACGGTGATGTTGAGGGCTCTTTGGTTGTAAGCTTTGTCGGTGCGGGCAACAACGGTGGTGATGCTTTGGCTATCTCAAGACATCTTTACAACAACGGCGCCAATGTATTTGTTTACATGTTGGTAGATGAATCCAAACTCAACCCTTCACCTAAAACCAACTTTGAGATCATAAAAAACATGGGTATACAGCATAAATTTGTGTTTAGCGAAGATGATTTTAACGAAGATCTGATTAAGGAGTGCGATATCATTATCGATGGCATATTTGGAACGGGCTTGTCTCGCCACGTTGAGGGAAGATTTAAGAGGGCCATTGAGTTGATAAACAAAAGCGATGCGTTTGTCGTTAGTGTGGATATTCCATCGGGTATTAGAGCAGACACGGGCGAGGTTATGGGTATGGCCGTTGAAGCGGATCTGACGCCGACGTTTGCTTTGGCAAAGCCGGGTCATTTCTTGTATCCGGGTAGATCCTACGCTGGGGATGTGGCGGTTGTTGATATATCAACGCCAAAATACGTAATCGATGAGTTTGACTCTGATTTTATTGCTTTGGACGATGGTGAGATAGAACTTTTCTTTAGGGATGAGACTGCGCATAAGGGTAATTTTGGACATTTAGCCATAATCGGTGGTTCGTTGGGTAAGTCCGGTGCAGTAATTATGGCATCAAAAGCCGCCCTAAGATGTGGTGTAGGCCTTGTGAGCGCCGTGATCCCGGATTCCATCAATACGGCCTTTGAATCGAGCGTTCTTGAGGCTATGAGCTACCCCTTTCAATCCATCAATGGTCATTTTTCCAAAGGTTCCATAGAAGAGGTTGTTGATTTTGTATCAAATAAGGATGCCCTTTGCCTGGGTATGGGTCTGGGTATTTTTGATGATGCAAAGGAGCTTGTTAAAGGACTTCTAACCGTTAACAAACCCATGATAATCGATGCGGATGGACTGAACTGCCTTGCTTTTTTTAAGGACGAATTAAAAGGAAGGAAAGCTCCAACCGTTTTAACGCCGCATCCGAAGGAATTTGCACGACTGCTTGGTATGGATACAAAGGATGTAGTTAAAAATAGATTGGAGCTTGTGAGACAGTTCGCTAAAGATTTCAATGTTATACTCGTGTTAAAGATGGCGGATACGCTAATTGCAACACCAAACGGTAAAATTTACATAAATACTACGGGCAATGTGGGTTTGGCTACAGGTGGCAGTGGCGATGTGTTAAGCGGTATGATTGGTGCATTTTTATCTCAAGGTTATGACCCTGTTCAGGCTGCTATAAACGGCGTTTACCTGCACGGTCTCGCAGCGGACATAGCTATAGAAAACGGCCTTACCTACGAGAGCCTGCAGCCCATTGACGTTATTGGCCATATAAACGAGGCCATAAGGCACATTTTAGAGTAATAGGTTATTTAGTTTGACAGGACAGGAATTTCCCATCTTTGTAAGCTACGCTTCTGTTCCTGCCTGTCTCTTTTGCTTTGTATAGTGCCGTATCGGCCTTTTTTATGAGCGTATTTATGTCGTCATTACTGTCCAGTTCAGATATACCCAACGATACCGTTACCTCTATTTTTCTACCTCCAATCTCTATGCCGTTTTTTTCTATTGTCTCTCTTATTTTTTCTGATGCTACACAGGCATTTTTTAAATCTGTGTGAGGCATAACAATACAGAACTCCTCACCACCAAACCTTCCAACAACATCAGCTTTTCTAATGCCAGATTTGATTATGTTGGCAGTATTTTTTAACACCTCATCGCCCGTTTGGTGTCCGTATGTGTCGTTAACATTCTTAAACTTATCCAGGTCCAAAATTATGAATGACAAGCTCTCATTGTTTCTGTTTGCCATTGCTGCCAAATGTTCTAAAAATCTAAACAGCGTTCTTCTATTGTAGAGACGCGTTAAAAAATCTAGTTCAGATTCTTCTTTGAGTTTTTTCATCAACTTGCTTCTATTAATATTTGCCTTTACACGAGCATGAAACTCGACCATGTTGTAAGGTTTTGTCAAAAAGTCATCAATGCCTGCTTCAAATGCCTCTTTCATTATTTCAACAGCCTCAGCTCCTGACGCAGAAGTTATTCCTATTATTGGCATAGTTGAGAATCTTTCATCTTTTTTCAATACCTTTGCAACATCAATTCCGCTTGCTTTGGGTAGATGTATATCCATTAAAATTACATCAATATCTGCACCGCTGACCAATTTTTTAACGGCTTCCTCTCCGGAGTAAGCGCTTATTGGCCAAATATTCTTTTCTTTTAATTGATGGCAGATTGTTTTGTTCTGGGCAATGGAATCCTCAACAACAAGTGCTTTACCCTCTCTAAATCCCTCACTTTTAAAGAATATTTTTATATATTTCTGTAATTCACCAGTTTTAAATGGTTTTTTTAGGTAGTCAAAAGCTCCCAGATCGAACGCTTCATTTTTAAAAAAATCTTTATCTGTTGCGGTTAGCATTATAACTGGTAAATCGTGTAGCTTAAGTTCTCCTTTAATCTTTTTTATCAATTCCCAGCCGCTCATTTTTGGCATTTCACCATCTATTATGGCAAAGTCAAAATTAGGGTCTTCTTTTAAATGCTCGTAAGCCTCTAATCCGTCCTCAAATAAAACAACATCAAACGAGCTTTCCAACTCCCTTTTAATCATTTTTCTAACAAATTCGCTATCATCACAGGCCAATATTCTTTGCATATCAACCTCCTACTATAATTTTTGTTATATCTTTGGCAAAATATGTGATTATTATATCTGCTCCTGCCCTCTTTATAGCCGTCAATATCTCAAACATGATTGCCTTCTCATCGATCCAGCCCATCTGGCCTGCTGCCTTTACTATAGAATACTCACCGCTCACATTATAAGCAGCAAGTGGTATATAAGGAAACCTATCTTTTGCCATTCTAATTACATCCAAATAAGCTAGTGCCGGTTTGACCATTAAAAAGTCGGCACCTTCTTCTATATCAAGCATCATCTCCTTAATAGCCTCATTTGAGTTTCTAAAATCCATCTGGTATGACTTTCTGTCGCCAAATGCGGGTGCCGATTCTGCTGCATCCCTAAAAGGTCCATAAAAGTTCGATGAGTATTTTGCAGAATACGACATAATAGCCACATTTTCAAAACCGTTATCGTCCAAAGATTCCCTGATTGCTTTGACCATGCCGTCCATCATGCCGCTTGGTGCTATGATGTCTGCGCCCATCTTGGCATAGACATAGGCCTCTTTCTTTAAAAGCTCAAGCGTTTTATCGTTCAACACATTGCCGTTTTTATTCAAAACGCCGCAATGACCATGTGATGTATATTCACACAGGCAGGCATCAGCTATGACGATTAGGTCGGGCAGTTTGGATTTTATCTCATGTATTGCCCTTGTAATGATACTGTCTTCTGAGTAAGCCTCACTGCCCATTTCGTCCTTTTTCTCTGGAATGCCGAATAAAATTATGGACTTTATGCCCAAATCGAAGGCCTCTTTTGCCTCTTGAATTGCATGTTCGAGGGACAATTGATATATGCCCGGCATGGATTTAATGGGATTTCTAACGTTTTCACCCTCTATTACAAATATTGGATACACAAAATCATCTATGGATAATGTGGTTTCTGCTACCATATCCCTTATTACCTGATTTCTCCTTAACCTTCTTGGCCTGACAGTTGGAAAGTTCATCGCTTTACCTCCACCAATTGTTCATACAATTCTACATATTTTTCAACCATTTTATCAACGGAAAAATTTTCTTTGACCAATTTATATGCATTTTCTGTGATCTTTTTTCTTAAATTTTCATCCTCAAGCACGGTTTCAATAGCCTTTGCCAGATCTTTAGGTCTATTCCTTTCAACCAAAAGCCCCGTTTCCTTATCAAATACAACCTCACTCAAGCCACCCGCATTTGTTGATACAACAGGAACTTTTAGCAGCATGGCATTCAAAACCGCACCGCTTAAGCCCTCATAGTCGGATGGCAATACGAACAGATCAAACGCCTTTATGTAGTTCTCTATGTCCTTTTTAAAGCCCATGAACCTAAATCTGTCTTCTAAACCCTTCCTTCTTACCGAATTTTCGAGCTTTCCCCTTAAACGCCCTTCACCAACAACCAGGAATACAACATCCTTACGCTTTTTTATGATGATTTCGGCTGCACTTATTAGATTTGGTATGTTTTTCTGTTCTGTCAACGCTGTTGCCGTTCCTATGATTGTCGAGTGTTTGAACTGCTCTTTGATAGCTTTTACCTTTTCTAAATCAACGTTTCTTTCTAAAAGCGGATTTGTTGCAGAGTGTATAACCTCAAAATCATTGATGCCTATTGTGTGGTTTAAGACCTCGCAAACGTATCGTGCAACACAGGCTATTTTATCCGTGTTTCTGTATTTGAATTTTGTGATCGGGTCGTTTTTGGGTTTGTAGTCAACCCTGCGCGTATAGACCAAAGGCTTTTTGTTGAATGCCTTTGATAAAGCACAAATTGTGTGGGCATGTGAGGCATGGGCATGAATGATATCAAAATCCTTGTTTATCCTTGCAATTTCAAAGATGTTTTTTAGCCTATTTTTGTCAAGCTTTATTGTTTCTATACCGTTTTCTAAACACCTTGAATAAAGTTCATCCTCGATACATGCAACGGCTGTTTTAATACCCCTGTTTTTTAATCCAACGGCAAGCCACAGCAGTTGCTGCTCACCGCCCCTAAAGCCCCTTTGTGTGTCAACATGGAGTATTCTCATATTTTTCTATAAACCGCCCCATAGGCTCTTGACAGGAGCTTCTTTGAATAAAGCCTTACGCGGGACTTAAACCAGTCCAAATCCTTTTTCCATACACCGAAGCGCTTGATCTCAAAGGGCGAGTCTCCAGGTGAATTTGAGCCGTGTTTTGTTGTGAACATGTATTTAAAACCCACCTCTTTGGCTATTTCTAATGATAGTGGGGTGTATGCACCCCAGGGCCATGAGAATGCCTCACAGATCTTTCTTACCTCGTATCCAACCTCGCCTTTTGCTACCTCAATCTCAGTTCTCATTCTTTTATTTTGTTCCTCATCCGACTCAAATTCGCCGATTTTTTCTGTGCCTTTCTCTTTTTTGTACTCCTCAACGATGTTTTCTAACTCCTTTCGCCAATTAGGTTTTTTAAAAAATTCAGCGTATCCATTTTGTATCACGTAATCTGCAAGCCTATCCCTTAAGTCTTGGTAAGCTATGAATTCCCTTGCAGCAAGTTCCGGTTTACGCTCAAAATCCGGCGTACCGAACCGCTCATCGCCTTTAACCATCTGCCATGCAGAGAGCTTGTCCTTTGGCCTGTTGAAATCTACAATTTTGTCCGATGCATATATTTTCCTGTGTGTCTTACTGTGCGGCTCAACATCTATAATGCCGCTTCGCTCCATTGTTCTAACCTCTTCCCAGCATAACCTTCTTACGGTCTTGATCCTGCATCCAAACTCCATTGAATATGTGGATGAGCAGTTTGGCAGTCTCTCTTTGGGTATTTTTCCGTTCCAATAGTCCTCTAAGTTCAATCCTGTAAACTCATCCTCTTCAACCGTCCATGTAACAAGAAACAGAATAGCATTAAAGCCATATTTTTTAAGCAGCGGGTAGGCATAAACCCACGTGTCCAAATAGCCATCGTCAAAGGTTATAACAACGGCTTTGTCCTTCCATGTTTTCTTTCCTGTCCCCAAGTATTCACCAAGCTGTTCCTTTGTTATTGATTCGTAGCCCTCAGACTTTAAAAACTTCAAGTGTTCTTCGAATAACTCTGGTGGTATGGAAAGTACGTCATTGTCGTAGTTTATGTGATGGTAAAGCAAAACTGGGACGCTCGTTTGCATTTCTTAGACCTCCTATGTTTTTCAACTCAATTTTAATTCAAAATTCTGGAGTTTGCAAAAGTTCTTGCTTTGATTTGCCTAATTTGTTAGAAGATACCCATGTATTGGTTGGACCGTAAAAATAAACAGATTGCTGAGATGTTCTCAAACATCTCTCCGACCTACGATTTTTTAAACCACTTTTTAAGCTTCAATATAGACAAAATATGGAGAAAAAGGTCGGTTTCCCTGCTTGAGGGCAGCACCTTTTTAGATGTTGCGACAGGCACGGGAGATGTGCTTTTAGAAGTTGATAGAAGGTTTAATAGCCCTAGATTGGTAGGCGTTGATTTGAGCTTGAATATGCTAAAGATTGCAAAAAGAAAGGTTAAAAATGCCCAATTTGTGTGTGCACCGGCAGAACGATTGCCGTTCGAAGATGGTGTGTTCGATAGCATTGTAATATCATTTGGTTTAAGAAATGTTGTAGATAAGGTTTCTGCTCTGTTTGAATTTAAAAGAGTTTTAAAAAGTGGTGGCAAGCTTGTTGTGCTTGAGTTTAATAGGCCAGTGAACAGGTTTTTTGGTAGACTTTACGAATTTTACTCTTTTACGTTTATGCCATTTGTTGGTAAATTAATCTCCAAAGATAAAGCTGCATATACGTATCTGCCCAAATCTATCAGGAGATTTCCAGATGTAGAATTTATAAAATCTATGATGGAGTCTGTTGGGTTTGTTGATGTTTATTACCAGCCTCTGACTTTTGGTGTATCTTTCATACATTGTGGCGTTAAGCCTAAAAAGAAGGTTTTTTATGGATAAATTTAATGTTTTTTGCAAAGTTGAAATATGTTTTAGCGGAGATAAGGATTCAAAAGAGGCTTTTGTATATGAACTAGAAAAATTAGGCGGTAAGTGGGATATTGTAATTAACGAAGAAAAAAGCGGATGTTGGGATATTATCGTTTATAATAGGTTTTTTGAAGATGAAGACACTCAGGATTTGGTGAAGGATGACGGAGTACTCATTCGGTGATATTGTTATAATTGGTTTTCCATTCACAAATATGAATAATGCGGTGTTGAGACCGGCGGTTATTTTGGCTGACGTTGGTGATGAGGATATAATTGTTAGCAAGATTACGTCCCAAAGAAGGGATGTAGATACAGACCTTTATATAAATAATTGGCAAGATAAGGGGCTTTTGAGAAAAAGCTATGTTAGGTTGTCTAAAATTGCCACGTTGAACAGAAAAGATATAAGGAAAAAAATTAGTAGCTTGGATGAAAATGACAAAATGAAGGCCAAAAAAATATTAAAGAAACTGTTTGATTTGCAAGAGGGAGAATAAAATGAAGGATGAAATTCTTGTTTTAAAAGATAAGGTTTTAAAAATAAAGGAGTATCTTTGACCCTTCTAAAAAAGAAAAAAGGCTCGAAGAAATACAGGAAAAATTAGAGGATAGCTCTGCTTGGGGCGATTTTAAATTACTACAATCCTTAAAAAAAGAGCAGAATACGATAGAAGAGCAACTTAAGATGCTCAAATATTTGGAAAATGAGGTTAACACACTTGAAGAGATGCTTGATTTCTTGGAAGAAGATGAATCGTTAAAGCCTGAGTTTGAAGAAAACATTAAGCAATTGGAACAAGATGTAGAAAAGGCGGAAATTGAAACGTTTTTGGGCGACAAACATGACTCTTCGAA
The DNA here is from genome assembly GCA_015490005.1 of Desulfurellaceae bacterium. Lineage (GTDB taxonomy): Bacteria > Campylobacterota_A > Desulfurellia > Desulfurellales > Hippeaceae > Hippea. The sequence goes on from WFYS01000058.1 coordinate 42,907, forward strand.
TGCAATTATTACTATACATTCTGGAGCCGGAGGAACAGAAGCTTGTGATTGGGTTTCAATGCTTTTTAGAATGTACTCTATGTGGTGTGATAAAAATGGTTACAAAATAGAAATAATGGATATCCAGCCTGGAGATGAGGCTGGATATAAAAGCGTTACATTCTTGGTCAATGGAGAAAGGGCTTATGGATATTTAAAATCAGAAAACGGTGTTCATAGGCTTGTAAGGATTTCACCTTTTGATGCCAATAAACGTAGGCATACGAGCTTTGCATCTGTGTCGGTGCTGCCGGAAATTAAGGATGATGACGTTGAGGTTGAGATTGACCCTTCAGAGATTAGAGTTGATACATATAGAGCATCCGGTGCTGGTGGTCAACATGTAAACAAAACAGATTCTGCTGTTAGAATCACACATATTCCTACAGGTATAGTTGTTACATGCCAAAATGAACGGAGCCAACATAAAAATAAAGCCTACGCTATGAAGATATTGAAGTCAAAACTTTATCAGCTGGAGCAAGAGAAAAAGAAAAAGGAAATAGAACAGTTAGAGGGCGAAAAAAAGAAGATAGAGTGGGGAAGCCAAATCCGTTCCTATGTGCTTCATCCTTATAAAATGGTAAAAGACCACAGAACAGGAATGGAGAAAAAAGATATGGCAGCTTTAGCTGTGCTGGATGGAGAGTTAAATGATTTTATTAAAGAATCTTTAAAAATAATTAGGGAGGAGAATTAATAAATGGTTCAAGAAGCTGAGAATAAACTAATTCAGAGAAGAATAGAAAAATTGGAAGAGTTGAAAAAGAGTGGGGTAGACCCTTATTTCAATGGTTTTAATCCGGATTCTTTTGCCCAAGATTTACATAATCAATACGATGAAGAGGCAAAGGAGAAATTAGAAGAGAGAAACATACCTGTCAAAGTGGCAGGGAGAATTATGGCCTACAGAAGTTTCGGCAAAGCCGGGTTTATGAAATTAAAAGATTTTACAGGATATATGCAAGTTTATGCTGAAAAGAATAGCTTATCAGAAGAAGAGTTTAGACTTTATAAGAAGCTAGATATTGGAGATATTATAGGTGTAGAGGGTGTATTATTCAAAACAAAAACAGGTGAACTTACGATTAAAGCTAAAAAAATAACTATGTTAACAAAATCTTTGAGACCTCTGCCTGAAAAGTGGCATGGTTTAAAGGATAAAGAGCTGCGCTATAGACAGAGGTATCTTGATTTAATCGTTAATGATGAAACTAAAGAAACCATGCTAAAACGTGCTCTTATTATAAATTCTATAAGGAAATTCATGATAAAAAATAGATTCATAGAGGTTGAAACACCTATGTTGCATAAGCTTGTAACTGGAGCTGCAGCGAGGCCTTTTAAAACATATTTAAACGCTTTGGATATGGAGTTATACTTAAGGATTGCACCTGAACTTTATCTGAAAAGACTTGTGGTTGGCGGTCTTGAGAGAGTGTTTGAAATAAATAGAAATTTTAGAAATGAAGGTATGGACTTAAAGCACAACCCGGAATTTACGATGATGGAGTTTTATGTTGCATACAAAGATTACACGTTTTTAATGGATTTTACGGAAGAGCTGGTTAGTTTCGTGCTGCAAAAGTTGGATATAAAAGACAAAATAATTAAATTTGATGGTAAAGATATAGATTTCTCAAGACCCTGGAAAAGAATTGATTTTTACGATGGATTGAGAGAGGTTGGTAAGGTTGATGATGATATATTAAACGACAAATCTAAAGCTTTGAAGTATGCGTTGGAGCTTGAAAAGAAGGTTAATGAAAATATGCCACATGAAAAGATACTTGCTGAAATCTTCGATGCTTTGGTAGAGCCCAATCTGATAAATCCGACATTTGTTGTTGGATATCCAGTTGCTATATCTCCACTTGCCAAAAGAAACAGAGAAAATCCTGATATAACAGATAGATTTGAGCTTTTTATATCTGGAATGGAGATTGCAAATGCATTTTCTGAGCTGAACGACCCATTTGACCAGAAAGGAAGATTTTTAAAGCAACTTGAGGAGAGGAAAAAGGGAGACGAAGAAGCGTCCATGTTTGATGAGGATTATATTAGGGCGCTTGAATATGGTCTACCTCCAACAGCTGGTGAAGGCATAGGAATAGATAGGCTTGTTATGCTTCTTACAGGGAATACATCTATAAGGGATGTCATACTGTTTCCGCTTATGAGGGACAAAGAAGAGGAGTGATAAAAAAAGGGGGAGTTGTGATTGAATTGTTTAATGAAAATGGGCATATGAATGTAATGTTTAACGATTTAGGTGAAGGCTTAATGGTTCAGTCAAACCAACATATGATTGTTCACAATGATGAGGCCATGATTCTTGATCCTGGAGGACATAAGATTTACACAAAACTCTTCTCAAGTATCTCAAGCATAATCAAGAAAAAGAATTTAAAATATATATTTTTCTCCCATCAGGATCCGGACATAATAGCTTCAGCCAACGCATGGCTTATGATTTCGGAGGCTGAAGCCTATTTGTCTGAACTTTGGATAAGGTTTATACCCCATTTTGGTGTTGATAAGTATGTTATCTCAAGGATTCACTGTATTCCAGATGAGGGGTGAATATACAACTTGGCGAGGTAGAGCTAAAGATTATACCTGCCCACTTTCTTCACTCCGCAGGTAATTTTCAGGTGTACGATCCTGTATCTAAGATACTGTATACTGGTGATTTAGGTGCATCTCTCGAGATGGATTATTTCATAGTTGAAGACTTCGATAACCACATCCAATATATGGAACCGTTTCATAAACGGTATATACCGTGCGGAAGGGTGTTAAAACTCTGGGCTGACATGGTTAAGGAACTTGATATAAACATGATTGTTCCGCAACATGGAGCCATATTTAATACACCAGAATTATCGAGGAGATTTATTGAATGGATAGAAAGTATATCTTGCGGTATTGATATTATGGAGGATATCTACAGGATTCCTAGAGTTTAGGAATAGCTTACTTCTTCCAGAATGCCGGGGAAAATAGAACAAAAACGGTATATATCTCCAATCTACCCGTTAACATTGCGAAGCTCAATATCCATTTTACGGGTGCTGGTAGCCAAGCGTAATTGCTAACAGGTCCAACCTTTCCAAAACCCGGGCCTATATTCCCGAGTGTAGCCGCCGAAGCCCCAAGGGAAGTCATTATGTCTGTACCAAATAATGATATAATTAAGGCTACAATCAAAAATGTTGTCATATATAAAAAGAAAAATCCAGAAATGGAAAAGATTGTGTTTTTTCTCAAAGGCTGTTTGTTTATTGTAACAGTGAAAACCCCCTTTGGATGGATGTTGTATTTTAACTCGTTAATTGCTTGCTTAAAAAGTGTGTAAATTCTAATAACTTTTATACTTCCTCCTGTTGAGCCTGCGCATCCACCGATGAACATAAGGATAAATAGCACAGTTTTCGCAAGACCATTCCATTTTGAATAATCTGCTGTAACAAACCCTGTTGTTGTTATTATTGAGACCACTTGGAATGCACTGTAGCGCAAAGATTTAAAGAAAGTTGAATAAATACTCAGGTTATCCAATGTTACAATGAGTACAGCAAATATGACTATTAAAGTGTAGGCCTTAAGTTCCTCATCTTTGATTTCGCTCAATTTACCGCTGAGGAGTCTAAAATGTATGGTGAAATTAGCTCCGGCAATAAACATAAATATAGTTATTACCCAATCTATATAAGCAGAGTGAAAATATGCCACAGAACTGTTTTTGGGTGAAAAACCTCCTGTTGCCATTGTTCCAAACATGTGGGTTAATGCGTCAAATAGATTCATTCCTCCGAGTATTAGTAATATCGTTTCTGCGACGCTTAATACTATATATGCAAGCCATAGATATTTTGCTGTTTCTGTTATGCGTGGAGATATTTTTTCCATACTTGGACCTGGAGCTTCGGCCTTTAGTAATTTTATGCCACCAATCCCTAAAATTGGTAGTATGGCAACTGTTAGTACAATTATTCCCATGCCTCCAAGCCAATGGGTTAGCGAGCGCCAAAACAAAAGTGATTTGGGAAGTGATTCAATGTTTGTTAGAATTGAAGCACCTGTAGTTGTAAATCCAGACATTGTTTCGAAAAACGCATTGGTAAGGCTTAAGTGCGCTATTTTTATGTATGGTAGCCCGCCAAACAGCGAAACTATTACCCAACTTAAGCTAACGAGTAAAAAGCCATCTTTTCTATTAAGGTTTTTTGGTGCATCTTTTGTTATCATTAAACCTAGTAGACCTGTAAATATACCTATAGCTACTATTTCTAAGAAATCCAACACTGTTTTTTCGTGAAAATATAAGGCAAAAAGGATTGATGTAGACATAAAAACGCTTGTTATTATTGTTAATATGGATATAAATCTTACAATTAATTTAATGTTCATCTATATAATTTTTTCAACAGTCGATATATGCTCTTTTTTTGTAAATATAACAACTCTGTCGTTCTCTTTTATTACAAAATTGCCATCAGGTATGAGATTTTCGTTGCTTCTTTCAATTGCCACTATGAGACAGCCCTGAGGGAGATGTAAATCTTTTATTGTTTTGTTTACAATCTTTGAGCTTTCTGATACTAAAACCTCTAATGCCTCTGCGTCACCACTAAATATTGAATAAACACCCAAGATCTTACCTTTTCTAAGGAATCTTAAAATGCTGTTTACAGTGGTCAATTTTGTGCTAACGACAGCATCTATATCGAATTTATTGGCCATCATTATGTAGTTGATTTTGTCAAGCAGTGCTATTGCCCTTTTTGTACCCATATTTTTTGCATAGAGTGCGCTTATAAGGTTAATTTCTTCATTATCTGTAGCTGTTATGACCACATCAAACTCTTTTATTCCTTCTTCATCAAATAGCTCCGCATCGTTCGCTTCTCCGTTAATTACAGTAACTTTTTTCAATCTATCTGACACTTTTTTGCAACGTTCGTAGTCGCTGTCTATTATTTTTATGTTTCTTCTATTTCCCATTAACCCAGCTGCCGTCATAATTCCTATATCGCCTGCTCCAAATATCGCTATATTTTTAATATTGATACTTGATTTTCCTATGTATTCTACTATTTCGTTTATAGTGCTTTGTTTTGCCGTTATATATATGTAATCGCCTTCTTTTACTACTGTTGCTCCTGAAGGTATGATGAATTCACCGCTTTCTCTTTTAATTCCAGATATTACAAAGTGTTTGTTTAGAGAGTGTCTTATTTCATGAATGCTATTGTTTACAAAAGGAGATTTTGCGTCTATATAGAAGCCTCTCATTTGAATGTCTATGCCAAATACAACAACATCACTTGATGCTCCAAAATTTACCGTGTTTATTATAGATTTTGCAGCTTCAACCTCTGGATTTATCACATAGTCTATGCCTATTTTTTTTAAAGTAAAGTATCTTGTATATTTAACATTTCTAAGTCTGACAATCTTTTTTGGTATGCTAAAATTTTGGGCTACGATAAGGCAACTAATCATGTTGACTTCGTCGGAGTTCGTTACGGCTATAAACATATACGCCTTATCGCAACCTGCCTCTTTCAATGTGTTTAAATCAGTCGCTTCCCCATGAACTACAAGGCAATCCAAATTTTCATAGGCAAAATTGGCCTTGTCTGCATCTTTTTCTATTATGGAAATATTCTTTCTTTCCTCACTTAATTGTTTGGCTAAGTGATATCCAACGCCACCTGCACCCGCTATAATAATGTTCATTAGCCGTATTTTTCCCTAAATTCTAAATATTTTTCTACTTCATATTTTGAGCCAATTATAAGTGGAATTCTTTGATGCAGTCCTTCTGGTTGTATGTCCAAAATCCTTTCTTTACCGTCTGTTGCCATACCTCCAGCGTTTTCTATTATAAATGCCATAGGATTTGCTTCATACAACAATCTCAGTTTGCCGTTTTTATTTTTCGAATCCTCTGGGTATAAGAATACGCCACCTTTCAGTAAGTTTCTGTGAAAATCAGCAACAAGAGTGCCAATCCATCTTAGAGTGTATTGTCTGTCTGGATGTTGTTTCATGAAATTTACATATTCTTGTATGCCTTTTGGCCACCTATGATAGTTTGATTCGTTTATGCTGTAGATTTTTCCATATTCGGGTATTTTTATGTTTGGATGGGACAATAGAAATTCACCAACGCTTGGGTCTAAGGTGAAACCATTTACACCGTGGCCTGTGGAATAGACAAACATCGTGCTAGAACCGTAAATAACATAGCCAGCACATACGAGTTTATTTCCCTGTTGTAACAAACTCTTTTTACAATCAGTGTCATCTAACCTTCTATAGATGCCAAAAATCGTTCCTACACTAACATTTACGTCTATATTGCTTGAGCCATCCAAAGGGTCAAATACTACAGTATATTTACCTTCAAGACTTTTGTTGCTTACGGGGAGCATATCCTCCATTTCCTCCGATGCCATCGCACAAACTTTACCTGTTGGATCTAGGGCGTTTACTATCTTTTCATTTGCGTATAAATCTAATTTTTGTTGTGTTTCTCCGTGAACATTTATGCCATCCGTGCTTCCTATTATGTTTACAAGTCCAGCTTTATTCACCTCTCTTGATACAATCTTTGCCGCAAATGCAATTTGTTCTAAGATTAAAGTAAAATCACCAACTGCACCTGGATATTTCCTTTGTTCTTCTAAGATAAATCTGCTTAAGCTAACAGTTTCTCCCTGCATTCTTTACCCCCCTTCAATTTTTTTATAAATATAACATCAATATTTTGTTTAATCAAAATAAAATGAGTGTGGGCCCATCTCTAATGAAGCGGATTGCTAAAGAGCGGGCATGGAAAGGGGCTAAAAAGAGGATAAACGAAGGCTTGTTGTCTGGCCTCATCGGCCATCCGGAAGGACCACCCCCACACTCGATGTGGAAGTTTAATAAAAAGAACTCGAAAGTCAAGTGTTTTTTAAACAGAAAAAGAGATTTTTGTATGTTTTGATAGAAACTTTGTTTGTACAACCTATTAAAGTAAAAGAAATTTTATTAAATTTTCACCTTACACCGTTATTTCATTATCATGAACTAAAGTGAACGATTATGGTTTTTGCAGAGTTGAAAAAATAATTGGCTTTTGATAGGTTTTTAATGTGAAGCGGGATACGTTTTTTTATTTAAGTGTTGCCTTTATAGCTTTGGTTTTAATAAGTGCAATTTTTGCTTCGTACATAGCGCCTTATAGCCCATATGAAATTGACCCAAACGCAATCTTAAAGCCTCCTAGTTGGCATCACTTGTTTGGTACGGACAGGATAGGAAGGGACGTGTTTTCTAGGGTCATTTATGCAAGTAGAATATCGATTTCTGTATCGTTAATTGCAGTGGGCATTTCAACCACTGTAGGTGTTGTTTATGGAGCGATAAGCGGATATTTAGGCGGTTGGGTTGATACGATAATGATGAGGTTTGTGGACATTATGCTCACTTTTCCTGTATTTTTTTTGATTCTGACTGTTGTTGTGGTTTTAGGACCAAGCATCTTTAACGTTATGATTGTTATTGGACTCACTGGTTGGATGGGTATTGCCCGCATTGTCAGGGCCGAAGCGTTAAAAATAAAAGAGTTTGGATATATAAAGGCGGCCATGCTTCTTAAAAAAAGCACATTTTATATACTGTTTAAGCATATTATTCCTAATGCTATTTCCCCTGTTATAGTGTATGCTACGTTAGGCATAGGTTCTGCTATACTGGCTGAATCTGGTTTAAGCTTTTTAGGATTAGGTGTTCAGCCTCCGACGGCCAGTTGGGGTAGTATACTGTCAGAAGGAAAGGATGTTATTCAAGTGGCTTGGTGGATGACCCTGTTTCCAGGGATTGTCATATTTTTAACAGTTATAAGTTTTACTATTATAGGTGAAAAGTTTAAGCATTAATGTTTGAGATAAATCCAAAAAAGATAAGATATTTTGATTTTTTTCTTTTTATACCTGTTGCTATTATTACTTGCTTAGGTATATTGACTATATCGACTACAAATAATGGAAAAGTTTTTGCCATAAGGCAAACGATTTGGGTTGCGGTGGGTATTATGTCTATGATTTTGGCTTATAATATAAATACAAAACATATAAAAAGGAACGCTTGGTTTTTTTATATATTTTCAGTGCTATTGTTAATCTTGGTTTTTCTAAACGGTGTATTTAGTCACGGTGCTAAACGTTGGGTTTCAATATATTTTTTCCACATACAACCTTCTGAATTTGTTAAGTTAGCTGTTATTGTAGTTCTTTCTGCGTATTTTGACGAAAATCCAAAGGTTGAACCTTATGGTTTTAAGGATTTGTTGGTACCACTTTTTATTGTAATTTTTCCTATAGCTTTGGTCGTTAAGCAACCTGATTTAGGTACAGCAATAGTTATTGCTGTTATTGCTATGAGTATAGTTCTTGCAGCGGGTATAAAGAAAAGTTTGTTATACAAGTTTATACTTCTGTTCTTGGTATTTCTTCCGTTTGCCTGGTCTAATCTTAAACCTTATCAAAAAGATAGGATAATGGGATTTTTAGATCCATACAAAGCGCCTACAACATATGGATATAATACTATTCAGTCAGAAATAGCAATAGGTTCAGGAGGGTTGTTCGGCAAGGGAATACATCATGCAACTCAAACACAGCTGAGCTTTTTACCTGAAAGCCACACAGATTTTATCTTTTCTGTATTTTCTGAACAATGGGGATTTATAGGTTGCGTGGTTCTAATCATTTTATATATGCTTTTATTGTACAGGGCAATATCAATAGCTTATAATTCTGAGGATGATTTTGATAAAATGGTGTGTATTGGGATAATAGCCTACTTTTGGATATCTTTGGTGTTTAATATGGGAATGGCTATGGGTCTTTTGCCTGTTGTGGGTATACCACTTGTGTTTTTTAGTTATGGTGGTAGCTCCATTGTTACCTCTTTTTTTGCCTTGGGCATTCTTTTATCTGTAAAGTTTAAAAATAGGGCATGAGCACTCTTTAATGGATTTTTAAGTTGGAAAGTAGCTATAAGGTTCTTATGGAATTATGTAATAACCAACAATCGAACCAAATACACAATTTTAAGATTTTAATAAGTACTGTTTAGGAGTGGTGGGATGATAAAAAGGTATACAAGAAAAGAGATGGGTGACTTGTGGACGGAAGAGGCCAAGTTTGCAAGATGGTTGGAAGTTGAGATCGCGATTTGCGAGGGTTGGGAAATTATTGGAGAAATACCAAAAGGTACGGCTGATAAGATTAGAAAAAAGGCTAAATTTAGTATAGAAAGAATTGAAGAGATAGAAAGAACCACTCGCCATGATGTAGTAGCGTTTCTTGAAAACGTCAAAGAGAATTTGGGGGAAGAGGGAGATTATCTACATTTTGGTGTTACGAGTTCGGATACTATTGATACAGCCATGGCTTTGGCATTGAAGAGGTCAGCAGATATATTGATAAACGATATAAAAGAAATTTTAGTTACGTTAAAAACCAGGGCTTTTGAGTTTAAGGATACATTAATGATTGGAAGATCTCACGGAATACACGGTGAACCTATAAGCTTTGGTTTTGTTCTGGCTTTGTGGTACGAAGAGATGAGGAGGAATTTAAAACGCCTGAAAGATGCTAAGGAGGCTGTTTCTTATGGAAAGATTTCTGGCTCTATGGGTACTTTTGCCAATGTGCCGATTGATGTTGAGGAGTATGCGTGTAATGTGTTGGGTTTAAAACCTGCTCCTGTGTCAAGTCAAATAATACAGAGGGATAGATATGCCCAGTATATGACAACCCTGGCAATAGTGGCTTCAACAATCGAAAAAATCGCGACACAGATAAGACATTATCAAAGAACAGAGGTTAGGGAAGCCGAAGAGTTTTTCCATAAAGGTCAAAAAGGTTCATCGTCTATGCCACATAAAAGAAATCCTGTTTTAAGCGAAAATCTATGTGGTTTGGCTAGATTGGTTAGGTCAAACTCTATTGTGGCATTGGAAAACGTTGCCTTGTGGCACGAAAGAGATATTAGTCATTCCTCGAACGAGAGAATAATTTTACCCGATTCCAGTATTGCCTTAGATTTTATGCTCTATAGATTGAATAATGTGTTGAAAAACTTAGTTGTATATAAAGACAATATGATTAAGAATTTAAATTTAACGCACGGTGTTGTATACTCTCAAAGGGTTATGTTAAAGCTTGTTGAAAAAGGTGCTGACAAGATAGAAGCTTATGAGGCTGTTCAGAGGAATGCTATGAAATCATGGGAGAGCGGTTTAGATTTTATGAGCCTAATAAACGAAGATGTTTTTATTAAAAAATATTTAACGTACGATGAGATAAAAGAATTATTTAATCCACGCTACTATATAAGAAGAGTAGATGATATATTTAACAGAGTTTTTGACGATTAAATTAGTTTTTGTTAAAATTTATTAGTTTTTAGTGTAAGGGGAGTCCATGTGGGATTTCTTGGATAATCTTAATGATGCTATAGTTGTGTTTGGCAAAGATAAACGTGTTAAGCATATAAATAAAATGGCGGTGAGTCTGTTTGGTATAGGTGTTAACAGCGATATACGTGAAATTTTGAAAGAAGATGACAAAGAGGTTTTTTTGGATAACGTTTTAAAGCTGTCTGATAAAGGTGAAACCTATAGTAATTTTATGCGCTTTTTAGATAAAGATAGAGATTTACTGTTTAGTTGGCTTAAGGTATTTAAATGGAGCGATGATTACGTTTTTGAAATATTTGACCTCACACCTGTAGAAAATAGAGCTGAGGGAATAACTGATTCTAGCTACATAAAAATTTTAAAATATATGTCCGTTGGTATTTCTCATTCTATTAGAAATCCTATAATGTCAGCTGGTGGCATGCTTGGAAGGGTCAAATCCAAAATAAAGGATATTGGAAGTGAAGATTCTGAAAAACTTATAAAATACATAGAAATAGTTGAAAAAAGCCTTTATAGAATTATTAGTATAATTGCTAACATCGAGGTCGTTAGCAATTCTTTGCCTGTGAAATTGGAAAGGGTTAATGTTGGGGATGTTGTTGAGTCTGTGGTTAGTAGGTATAAAAATAGTGCGAAATTTTCAATTTTAAAAAAAGACGCTTATGTTTATGCCGATAGGATGCATGTAGGCTTTGTTGTTGAGGAGATTATAAAAAATGCCCTTGATGCGATAGAAGGTCAAGATAACGCAAAAATTGACATTCGTATCTCAGAAGAAGGAAGGTACGTTATTATTGATATTGTTGACAACGGCAGGGGAATCGATAAGGAAACGCTGTCTTTGGCTACTATACCTTTTTACTCCACGAAACCAAGCAATATGGGTGTAGGTTTATCTCTCGCTAAGTTTATTATTGAAGGTTATCATGGTAAGATTTCTATAGAATCAAGAAAAGGGGAGGGCAGTAAAGTTACTATAGCTATACCAAGCGAAAAGAGGAATAAAATGAGGACAGAGTACCTTGTTTAATAAGCTTGCTTCTAAGATAATTGTATATACGACATCTTTAGTTCTGTTGGTGCTTATTATATTTAGTGTAAGTTCTATCATTACTGTTATGACATTAAAAAAGTATAGTTTGGATAAGGTGGAGTCTGTTTTTAAAAGAAACTCATATGATAATCTGAAAAAAGAGGTTGTGTCTTATGCAAGAATCTTAAAAGGCGATATGGAGGCAAAAAAAAGAGCATCTTTTATGTTTGGTGAAGTTGCAGAAAGGCTTATAAACTCAAAGGGAAAAATGGATTCTCAAGACATTGAGAATCTATATGGTGAGATTAACAATGTTTTAGACTTAAGGGATATATCTTTGTTTGATGGTAATGGAAAACTTTTAGAAGAATATCCTTCGTTTGAAGATGTATCAAACCTTTCTGTTTTTATTAAAAAGTTGATAAAAGGAACAAATTTTCACAAAATTAACTATTTTAATTTTCATCTCAATAAGGATGACTCTGTATCTTTTTCTTTTGTTTATGTTGCAAGAATAAAGCATAATGTTCCTCTGCTTATAGCCTTTGACTACAATCCATATGATTTTTATTCGTTAGCTAAAACGGCACAATTTAGCCCATATTCACAAAAGTATCTTTGGATTATCAACAAAATGGGTTACCTGATATACGATCCACCCACCAAGGAGCATACTTTACTTACGCTCCTCAATAAAGTGGATTTAAAAAACCCCAAAAACGGAAAAGCTCTTGCAAATATCGTTAAAAATTATATTTTAAAGGGTAAGACCGGCGTAGCGAGGTACACCTTTAGGGGGGTTGATAAATTTGTTGGATATACATATGTAAAGGAGTTTGGTTGGGGGTTAGGTTTGACTTTGCCAGTGGACACTTTTTATAAACCTATAAATGAGCTAAATAAAGATATAAATTCTAAAACCACTTTTACACTTGCACTCTTTGGTCTTTTTAGTTCTATTGTGGTTTTAATGGCTATAACAGCTTCCTTGTTTATTGCTAAAAGAGTAGTTGAGCCTATAAATAATACGATTGATGTTATAGAAAGTATACTGGATGGCGATTATGCAGTTAAAGTTCCTGAGAGTGGAATGGTTGAAATAGATAAACTGGCAGAAGTTATCAGCAGACTAGTGAACTATTTTGAAAAAAGTAAAAATGACAAGGAGGGTTAGTTATGGCTGAAAATATGGATGATATGCAAGAAATTGTGCAAGATTTTTTGGTTGAAGCAGATGAGTTGTTAGAAGAATTAGATGAAGATCTAGTTAGACTTGAGAATGAAAGTGAAGATGAAGAACTCCTGAATAAGATTTTTAGGGCTTTTCATACAATAAAGGGTTCAGCTAGCTTTTTGGGGTTTGAGAAACTTACAGAATTGACTCACAAACTTGAGGATGTCCTTAACAAATTGAGAAAATTTGAACTTAAGCTTAACAGCGATATGATGGATGCTATTTTGGGTGGTGTAGATAAAGCCAAAGAGATTATTGGCTTAATTAAAGATGGGGGAGATCCTGAGTCTGTAGATATTGAGGAAAATGTAAAGCAATTGGTGAGCTTTTTAGATGAAAATTATAAGCCAGAAGAGAAATCTGAAGATAAAGCAGAAGGCGTAATGACGGAAGAAGAGCTAGTTGAGCTGCAAGAGCAAGAGGTTATGGAGGAGGAAGCTGAATCCGAGGCAGAGGCAGGTGAATCTGAGGAAGAAAAGCCTAAGTCTAAAGACGAGATTGAGGAAGAAATAGAAAGACTCCTTAAGCAGAGAATGGAAGAAGATAAAGAAAAAAGGCTTAAAAGAAAAGAAAAGATACTATCTGAAATGCAGAAAAAACAGGCTACTGAGAGTTCAGAGAAAAAAGATGATGAAACGAAGGCAAAGAACGTTCCTGAGAAAAAAAAGAAACCTGTTATGGCTAAAAAATCTAAGCCTATTGTCGAACAAACTATAAGGGTTGATGTTCAAAGGCTGGATGACTTGATGAATTTGGTAGGTGAGCTGGTTTTAGGTAAGAATAGGCTTGTTAGTGTTGCGCAAAAAGCTGATGAAAAATTTAGTGGTGATGAAGTTGTAGAAGAATTAGGCGAGGTTGCAAACCAAATTACACTTGTTACTACAGACTTGCAAATGGGTGTAATGAAAACAAGAATGGTTCAAATTGGCAAGGTTTTTAATAAATTTCCACGTGTTGTTAGGGATATCTCCAGAGAGCTTAATAAAGAGGTTGAGCTGATTATAGAAGGTGCAGAAACGGAGCTTGATAAGAGTGTTGTAGAAGAAATTAACGATCCATTGGTTCATATTGTAAGAAACGCCATAGATCATGGAATAGAAGCCCCGGAAGACAGGGTTAAACTTGGAAAGCCTTCTAAAGGTAAAATAGTGCTTTCTGCTTACCATGAGGGAAACTATATTGTCATAGAAGCGGCCGATGATGGTAAAGGAATGGACCCTGAAAAGCTTAAGGAAAAAGCATTAGAAAAAGGTTTGATAACAGAGACCGAAGCTAGGCAGATGAGCAAGGAAGAGGCCTTTGCTTTGATTTTTAAACCTGGATTTTCAACAGCCGAGAAAGTGACGAACATCTCTGGTCGTGGCGTTGGCATGGATGTTGTTAAAACGAACGTTGAAAAACTAAATGGAATTATTGAAATTAAATCTGAAATTGGCAAAGGAACCAAAGTAATTTTAAAGATTCCTCTAACACTTGCAATTATACAGGCACTACTTGTTAAGGTTACTAAAGAATACTTTGCAATACCTCTTGTAAGTGTTGTTGAGACAGTAAGAATTACAAAAGATGATATTGATAAGGTTGAGAATAAAGACGTTTTAAGATTGAGGGAGAATATCATACCTTTGGTTTATTTAGGTGATACCTTAGGTGTTGGAAAAAACAGGAAAACTTTGGATGAGAAAGAGATTTATGTGGTTGTAGTTGCAATCGCTGAAAAGAAAATCGGGTTAATAGTTGATGAATTAATAGGTAGAGAAGAAATCGTTATAAAATCTTTGGGTAACTATCTGACTAATATTAAGGGTATATCTGGTGCAACTATTATGGGCGATGGTTCTGTTACGTTGATACTTGATGTAGCAAATGTGATTAATGAGGCATCTATAATATCCGCCAACATTGAAGACCATTTAATTGGAGGGTATAAAAAAGAGCAACCGGTAGCTCTTGTGGCAAGTAGGGAACTTAAGGCAAAAAATGACCTTGTAAGCGCCCTTGAAGAAAAAGGGTATAAGGTTGTATATGCGCATACAGATAAAGAGGCATTGGATCTCGCATCCGAGCATATAGCAGATATAGTATTTATAGACCTTTCTATTTACATAAATGATGGATATAATCTTGCTAAGTCCTTACGCAGTATGCCTGCGTATAAAGTTACGCCGTTCGTTGCTGTTTCTACAGATGGGACTTATGATAACGAAAAACTTAAAGAATCAAGGTTTGGCAAATTGCTCTTTGCTCCTCTTGAGAAAGATGAAGTGTATGCAGCTATAGAGGAAGTAATGAGTAGAAATATTTTGGTTGCTTAAAAGTTTTATGAGGAGGCTTTTATGAATGGAAAAGATGTAGACCTTTTTGATAAGAGTTTGGCTTTAAATGCCGATATGGAAGAAGAGTTGGCTAGGAAGAACAGAAAAACCGATACTATAATAATGAAAGATGAGTATGATCAAGTTGTGGGGTTTGTGTTAAATAATGAGCTTTATGGTATAGACATACTAGATGTTGAAGAAATCATAAAGCCTGTTGATTATACGTATGTTCCTAATACTAAGCCGTTTGTCATGGGAGTTATAAATTTAAGGGGCAAGGTTATACCGGTTGTAGATTTAAGGGTTAGATTTGGATTTGTGCCTAATCCTATTAATGCTGATAGTAGGGTAATTATAGTTGCACACAATGAATATAATGTTGGTTTTTTAGTAGATAAAATTGAGAAAGTTTACTATATAGAGAAGAAGAGCATAGAACCTACGCCTCCTAATATACCTCAAAATATAGAAAAATACGTTAAAGGTGTTGGTAAAATGCCAAAAAAGATTATAACATTACTCAACATTGAGGAGATGTTGAAAGAGGGCGGTAGTTTAACTCCTAAAACCGGAAGTGCTATGGAGGTTGTAAACAATGGCTGAGAAAAATGCTGAGGATAGAATTGATATACTTCAAGTTGGCACGAACCAAATGGAGCTTGTTGACTTTAGGATGTTTGAGTTGAAAGAGGATAGCAGAGTTTACGAAGGTATTTATGGCATAAATATTGCAAAAGTTAAAGAGATAATAAAGTATCCAAACCTAATAAAAATTCCATCCAAGGATTCGTTGATAGAAGGTATTTACAATTTAAGAGGTGAAGTAATCCCTATAGTCAGCTTAGCTAAATGGTTAGGCATAAATGAACCTGAGGATGTAAAGACCAAAAAAGTTATAATTACAATTTTTAACGATATTACAGTGGGATTTATTGTACATGATGCGAAAAGAATTAGGAGAATATCCTGGAGATTTGTTAGACCGCCAAGCGAGGTGCTAAGGCATCAGTACGGTAATAAAATTGTTGGCACAATAAACTTAGATGAAGAACATGTAATGATTATACTTGATTTTGAAAGTATCTGCGAAGAGCTTGGAATATTCTCAGAAGATGATGTAAAACGCATAAAGGACGTTGCTATACAGGGCGTTAAGGATAAGCAAAAGAAGGCTAAGATTCTTATAGCAGATGATTCGGCTACAGCAAGGAAAATTATAAAAACAGCCGTAGAACCTCTTGCTGAGAGAATTATAGAAACTAAGGATGGTCAAGAAGCGTGGGACCTTTTAAATAAACTTTACAATGACACTAATGGAAATATAAAGGATGCTATAGATATAATAATAACTGATGTTGAAATGCCTAATATGGATGGCTATAGATTTGCAAAACTGGTAAAGGGGGATGAAAGGTTTAAAGATATACCTGTTGTAATGAATACCTCTCTTTCTGGAAGTGCTAACTTGCAAAAAGCGAAAGACGTAGGCGTTGATGATTTTTGTACGAAATTTATTGCTGAGGAATTCACAAAGACTGTGCTAAAACATGTTTAGGAAAGGAGCACTGAGTCATGTCTGCTAAGCTGAGTGTAGAATGGGTTAACCCGTTTATAGGAGCTACTGAGGAGATTTTGAGTACAGTAGCTATGATAGAGCCAAAGAGAGGAAAATTAATGCTAAAAAGGGATAATACAGTTGAATACGATGTTAGTGGAATCATAGGAATCACAGGTGAGGCAGTAGGTTCTATTGCGTTGTCTTTTCCTAAAAAGACTGCAATAGATGTTGTAAGTAACTTTACTGGCGAAGAAGTATTGGGTATTGACGCCGACACGGCAGATGCAATTGGTGAACTAACCAATATGATAGCTGGCCGTGCTAAAAAGCTGTTTTCAGAAAAAGGTATAAAGCTAAAGATATCGGTGCCAAACGTGGTAATAGGCAAAAATCATACTATATCTTCGCCAAAAGGAACCCCAACTATTGTCATACCTTTTGAGTCACAAAACGGCAATTTTGCAATACAAGTATCCTTAGTTCCAAATAAATCGGAGGATTGATATGGCGCCAGATCAAAGCGAAATAGATGCACTGTTAGCTGAACTTAATAAGAAAGATAGCAGTGAGTTAGACTCGATAATTGAGAACTACGAAGAGAAAGATGAAAACGAAATAGAAGATAAAGCAATGGAATACAAAGGTGATAAAAATGACTTTTCATCAGAGGGAGATGTAGAGTCTGAGAGGCTTAGAGGGGAAAGATTACCTCTGAAGGAACATAGGGTTATAGATAGACTTGATGAGATAAATAAGGAAAGTGAAGAAAAGGTCAATAGGCTGTTTGAAAAATTAGAGAATATTTCTGCAGAAGTTGATGAGGTTGAGAATTTGATTGAGAATATAAAACCTTTTGTGAATAAGCATAAGGAGTTTATGGATTTTTTTGTTGAGCACTTTCCTAAAACATCCATAAAGAAGAATTATGAGTACTTTAAAAACATTGTCAATATCTTGAATGAAATAGAGGGAAAAGTGAACTCTATTAGGGATGATACGTTCGATGCTATGGATATATTGCAGTTTCAGGATATAACAAGGCAAAAGATTGAGCGGGTTATTAGTGTAATCAAGGCTTTGCATGATTATTTAAACAGCTGGTTTGCGTCTGATTATGAAAGTGTTCCAAGGGCAAGAGTTGCTCACACCATTGTTGATGAGGGAGAAAAAGAAGAAATTGATGAAGAGGTTGAAAAAATAATAAAGCAAATGCAGAGGGGTGAGATAAAATGAGGATTATAACTGTTGATGATTCATCCACTATGAGAAGAATCATAAAAAATACATTAAAAAGAATTGGCTATGGAGACGAGATTTTAGAAGCAGAAAATGGAAAAGAAGCTTTGGATGTTTTATCAAACAACGAAGTAGATTTGATTATAACAGATTGGAATATGCCTGTTATGGACGGACTTACATTTGTGAAAAAGGTTAGGTCTGATAGTAAATTTGATGATGTACCTATAATTATGGTTACTACAGAAGCAGCTAAAGAGGATATTATTACGGCACTTAAAGCCGGAGTTAATAACTATGTTGTCAAGCCTTTCACACCCCAGGTTCTAAAGGAGAAGATAGAAGCGGTAATGGGTTTGAAAGATTAGGTGATTGAGCTTAAATGCGTATATAAAAAATATAAAAGGGGTTTGTTTTTTTCTAAATCTTACGTAGATGTTTTGGAGGGTGTAAGTCTTTATGCAAAAAAAGGTGAGCATCTAGGGATTATCGGAGAGTCGGGCGCAGGGAAATCAACGTTGTCTAGAGTTTTATCATTACTTGAGCTGCCCGATAAGGGAAAAGTTTATATAAATGGCGAAGAAATAACCAGGAAGAATATAAGTAAAAAAAGAGGCATAGTAGGGATGGTTTTTCAAGATCCTTCAACGTCCTTAGATCCTAAGATGACTATACTTTCCACGCTCAGAGAAGCTAGCGCGAATAAAGATGAGATTGATAAGGTTCTTTGCGAAGTAGGTTTAAGAAAAGAGTTGCTTAATAAACGTCCTTACGAGTTAAGTGGGGGAGAGCAGCAACGGGTGGCGATTGCAAGGGTTTTACTCGCCAATTCGGAGTATTTCATTTTTGATGAATTTACAAGTGCTTTGGATGTTTCTACACAAGCTAAAATAATTAATCTGCTTTGCAATATCAATAAAAACAGGGATTACGGATTTATTTTTGTGTCTCACGATGTTAAATTAATAGGTTTTTTATCAGATAGGGTTTATGTTCTGTATAAAGGAAGGGTAGTGGAAGAAACAAAGGATTTGTCGGACGTTAAACATCCTTACACAAAAGTGCTATTGAAGGGCGAAATAGATGGTTCAGATAGTTTTGTAGATGCTGGGTGCAGTTTTTACGGTTTTTGCCCTTATAGGATGGAAAAATGTATGAAGGAAAAACCAGAATTGAAAAAGATTGGTGAATATGAAAAAGTGAGATGTTTTTTATATGATTGATATACTTTCACTTACTTTAGGAGAACTTGAAGGCATACTTTTATCTAAAGGATACGAAAAGTATAGAGCAAGGCAGATATTTGCTTTTTTATATAAACAGAAGGTTGATGATTTTAGTTTAATAACGGTTTTGAAAAAAGATGCAAGGGAACAACTATCGAGAGAGTTCTTTATTTATCCACTTAAAGTTAAATCCATATCTATTGGAAATGATGGAGCTAAAAAGTATCTATTTGAGCTTTTGGACGGTTCTTTAATTGAAAGTGTGCTTATACCTATGGATAACGGAAAATTTACAATATGTGTTTCTACCCAAGTTGGTTGCATGATGGGGTGTAAATTTTGTGCCACAGGAAGGATGGGCTTTAAACGTAACCTCACTGCATCCGAGATAGTAGGGCAGGTTAGGTATATTTTAAAGGATAATAGCCTAAGAATTGCGAATGTTGTATATATGGGCATGGGTGAGCCGTTGGATAATTACAATAATGTAATTAAATCTATGTTAATAATGATGGAAGAAGCTGGATTGGATATATCTAAAAGGCGAATGACACTTTCAACATGTGGAATCACACCTACTTTGGAACGATTGAAAAAAGATTTGCCATATATAAATTTGGCCTTATCTTTGCACAGTGCTGTTCCAGAAAAAAGAAGTATAATTATGCCAATTAATAAAAAATACCCTTTAGAAGATATTCTCAACGTTTTAAAGGATTTCCCTGTACCTAGAAGAAAAAGGATTACGTTTGAGTATGTTATGATAAAAGGGTTGAATGATACAAGAGAGGATATAAAAGCTTTGGCTAGAATTATGTCTAATTTGAAAAGTAAATTAAATCTTATACCGTTGAATAAACATGATTTGATAGGCACTAAATTTGAACCAACCCCTGTGAGCGATATAGAAAAATTTGCTCAACAATTGAGGGATAAAGGCATATTTGTCACAATTAGGAAATCCAAAGGGTCTGATATTAGCGCTGCTTGTGGTATGTTGGCAACGAAAGCTTCATAAACCGCGCGCGTATAGATGTGTTAGAGCAACTGCCAAAGAGTCCGATACATCGAACGGTTGGCCATTTAAATCTAATTTTAATGTTTTTTCTACAACAAACTTAACCTGATTTTTGTCTGCAGCACCATAACCGCAAATTGATTGTTTAATCTGTCGAGGTGTATATTGTTCCACTTCAATTCCGTACTGTTTTACGGCTATTATTGCAGCAGCTTTTATTTCACTCAAAAGCATTGCTGATTGTATATTTACTGAATAAAATGGTGTTTCTATGGCAACTTCTGTAGGGTTGTGCTGTTCTAAAATTTCTTTAATAAAATTGTAAACAGCAAATACTTTCTCTTCTTGTTTCAACTTTTTTTTGAGTTTTATAAAGTCGTAATAAGCCTTTTTAGTGGACGGATTAATTAACCCGCACGCTGTGATTGTGCTTCCTGGATCTATTCCTAATATAAGCATAATTTACGTTATTTATTCTTAGGATTCTTTTTGCACCTATAAAACGTTTCCAATAATACTTTGTAAAGTGGGATATTTTTACACCGCTTTTTCTACCGGCTGCATGAATAAATCTTCCTCTTCCAATATATATTGCCACGTGGGTAGCCTTTGCATAGTCCAATGTGTGAAAGAAAAGCAAATCCCCGGGCTGAAGCCTGCTTGAAGGTATAAAAACACCTGCTTCTCTATATTGTCCCTCAGCGGTACGTGGTAGGAAAACTTTAAATTTTTCGTAGATTTTTTGAACAAAAGCTGAGCAATCTATTCCATGTTTTAAACTATCTCCACCAAACTTATAGGGGGCTCCAACAAACCTTTCAGCGTATCTTATTAAAGCATGCCTCTCTTCATTAAGGATTGAGTATTTGAGTTTTAACCTTTGTGCTTCTTTTATGTTTTTGCTTGGCACAAATAGCACTTGTCCTACATGAATGTTATTTCCGGATATATCATTTAATGTTCTCACTATATCAACATCGGTATTGAATTTTTTTGCAATCTCCCATAGGGTATCACCTTTTTTAACCTTATAAATATCAGAATAAATAAGATATTTTGGTGGAATAAACAGGTTCTCCTTTTCGCATACTTTGATTTTTTCTGTGAGCTCTTTCGGTATTACAACTACATCACCAGGTCGTATAATTTTGTCCAAATTGGGGTTCAACTCTTGTAGTTTTTTTAAAGATAAGCCAAATCTGTTTGCTATGCTTCTTAATGTGTCTCCATGTGCTACAATGTAATATCCGTCCCCGATTTCTCCTGGTTTTGGAGTTGCTTTTGGAATGACATGATTTGATGGGAGAATAATTTTTTCGCCAGGTTTTATGTCTTTCCAAGCTATTTTTGGGTTCGCTGATTTTAAAGCACTAATAGAATAATGTAAAGTATGGGCTATTTTATAAAGAGAATCACCCTTTTTTATTGTATATAATTGAATTTTTCTGAACGCGTTTTTAGTTTTATGCTTAGATTTTTGTTTGTTTTGGTTCGCGTTTATAACAGCCTCTATTCCGTTAAATTTATCAATGCAATCTTGCGTTGGTATGTTAATTTTATCATTTGGCCTGATTTTCAGCCAATTTACGTTAGGATTAGCCTGTTTTATTGACTTGGCTTTTATACCGAACTTGTGAGATATACCAATCAGGGTATCGCCCTTTTTTACTGTATAAATCTCGTAAGCTTGGCTTTCAAAACTGAAAAGGATTATAAAAATTGTGAGTAAGTACTTGAACCACATGTCAAGTTTATACAAAATGTATAGTAGGTGTGTCAATAAAAAATAAAGCCATGACGCCATTTTTTTAGAATGTGTTGAATAGAATAAGTTTTTTAAGTATATGTGATTTTGTTATGAAAGGTTTTTAATGTGTTTTGCGTTTGTTTTTACACAAAGTTCTTGCTTTTTTGTTTTGACTTTGATATAAGGCATTTCAGTATGAGGTGTGTAAATAGGGTTACTTGCGTAGTTTTTACATATTTTTTCTATACATATTATTGGTTTTGGCAGCGTGTAGGGTAACCGTTTAAGTTTAAGCGTTATTTGGCCGTTTGGATGGGTTACCCTAACCTAAAGGGTAGTCAATCCAAACGGCTTTTTTATTTTATTTTTATGGAGGTGAAAGGATGATTATTGTAATGAAACCATCTTCTAAAGATGAGGATGTTTCTAGGATTAACTCAAAAATCGAAGAGTTGGGGCTAAAGGCACACATATCTAAGGGTAGCAGAAAAACGATAATTGGTATTATTGGGGATATAGACTCAAAAGCGGAGAATTTAGACCCGGTGTCGATGTTTTCTTTGGACCCATCGGTGGATTTGGTTTACAGAGTTTCAAGACCTTATAAGTTGGCTGCAAGGGAAAGTAAAGCTAGGGATACGGTGATAGATGTAAAAGGTGTCAAGGTTGGTGGCGATACTTTCACGATTATTGCTGGTCCTTGTTCTGTTGAAAATAGAGAACAATTATTAACCACGGCAAGGGGCATAAAGAAGTGCTCGGCCCATATGTTGAGGGGAGGAGCATTTAAGCCAAGGACATCGCCTTACAGCTTCCAAGGCTTGGGGGAAGAAGGGTTGAAACTCTTAAAAGAAGCGTCTGAAGAGACTGGGCTTCCTGTAGTAACAGAAGTGATGAATCCTAGGGACTTGGGTATAGTTATGAAGTATGCCGATGTTCTCCAAATTGGGGCAAGAAATATCCAGAATTTTGCCCTCCTTAGAGAGGTTGGAAAAACAAATAAACCTGTGCTGTTGAAACGGGGAATGGCAACAACCATACAAGAATTTTTGATGAGTGCAGAATACATAATGAGTGAGGGTAATGCGGATGTAATTTTGTGCGAGAGGGGTATTAGGACCTTTGAAACAGCCACGAGAAATACGCTAGATATATCAGCTATTCCAGTCTTAAAAAAGGAGACGCATTTGCCAGTTATTATAGACCCATCTCATGCTGCAGGTAAAAGGGATTATGTTCCTGCCCTTTCAAGGGCTGCGATAGCGGCTGGTGCAGATGGTCTACTAATAGAGGTTCATTACAACCCACAGGTTGCTGTATCCGATGCTGCTCAACAGCTTACAGTTGAAGAATTCTGTAATTTGGTTAAAGATTTGGAAAAAATAGATGAGGTTGTAGGAAAAAAAGTCTAATAATCTAACGTTTGACACAGATATTATATTGATTTATATTAAAATAACTCTTAAGGGAAAGGTGGGATTATGGATGGAGTAAACGTTGGGTTGTTGGGTGCAGGAACTGTTGGTTCAGGAGTTGTAAAAATACTTACACATAATGCTGATATTATAAAGAAGAGACTTGGATTTGAATTAAACTTAAAGAAAGTTTATTCATTGGCAATTAGAGATGATGTTAAAGATTTGCTTGATGGAAAAATAGCTTCTAGTGTGGAAGAGCTTTTTGAAGATGATATTGATATAGTTGTTGAACTTATTGGAGGCACGGGATTTGCCAAGGATTTTATTTTAGATGCCATAAAAGCAAAAAAGAGTGTGGTTACTGCTAATAAAGCTCTCCTTGCAGAATATGGTTTTGAAATATTTTCCAAAGCTTTTGAGAACAAAGTTGATGTAGGATACGAGGCGAGTGTTGCGGGAGGTATTCCTATTATCAAGGCAATAAAAGAATCTCTTGGTGCAAATAATATAAAATCGATTAAAGCCATTGTTAACGGTACGTGTAACTACATTTTGTCTGAGATGCTGTATAATGGAATATGTTTCGACGATGCCTTAAAAGACGCCCAGAAAAATGGATTTGCTGAAGCTGACCCAACTTTCGATATAGAAGGCATAGATTCTGCACATAAGATGGCTATTTTGAGTTCCATATCTTTTGGTGATAACGTAAAAGCAAATGAGGTGCACACTGAAGGTATAACAAGAATATCTCAGTTGGATATAAAATTTGCAGAAGAACTGGGTTATAGAATCAAGCTTTTGGGTATATCTAGGCTTATAGATGGAAAGGTAGATGTGAGGGTTCATCCAACCATGGTTAAAAAGGGTGATATACTAGCCAAAACCGATGGAGAATTTAACGCAATCAAAGTTTTAACGGATATGGATGATGAAACGGTTTATATAGGAAAAGGTGCGGGCAGTCTACCTACAGCGTCCTCTGTTGTATCTGATATTATGGATATAGCTAGGAATATAAAATACAATTCCCACCTTCGTGTTCCGTTGTTAGCTTTTCCATTCAACTACGTGAAAAAAAGAGAAATATTTAATATCGAAGACCTTGAGATGTCCTATTACTTGAGATTTACAGTTAAGGATCAAGCGGGTGTTCTATCGAAAATTTCTGGCATTTTAGGTGATTATAATATTAGTATAAAAAGTGTCATACAGTTAAATAAGGGTGAATATTGGGTTCCTTTGATAGTTTTTACTCATAAATCCAAGGAGTCTTCCATTAGGCAAGCATTGGATGTTATAGAAAAAATGGATTTAACAAAAGAAAAAGTGCTTTTGATTAGGGTGGATAACGATGAATAAAAAGTTATGGGGCGGAAGATTTTTAAAACCTACTGACAATGTAATGGAGAGTTTTTCTGAATCTATAAGTTTTGATAAAAGGTTATATGAATATGATATAGAAGGTTCTGTGGTTCATGCAAAAATGCTTGCAAAACAGGGTATTATAACTGATGATGAGGCGGATAAGATTATCGAGGGTTTGAGAAAAATAAAGCATATGATTGATGAAGAAGAATTTGAGTTTAGAATTGAAGATGAAGATATACATATGAACATAGAGAGAAAGCTTATTGAATTAATAGGGAAAACAGGCGGAAAGCTTCACACTGCAAGAAGTAGAAATGACCAAATAGCACTTGATGTTAGACTTTTGCTGAGGGATTCAACACTTGAAATTATAGACAAATTGAACAAATTGTTAAAAGCTATTGTGGATTTATCTAGAAAATATATAG
>WFYS01000059.1 GCA_015490005.1 Desulfurellaceae bacterium
ACAGTAGATTTGAGGCTCTCTAACATTATCCTTAACTTCACAATCATCCAACATAACTTCGGAAAATTCAAACAAACACAAACCTTTATCGTTATTAGACACGACACAATCTTTAAAGTGCGCACTGCTACCCTTTTGGCAATACAT
This sequence comes from Desulfurellaceae bacterium, assembly GCA_015490005.1. GTDB lineage: Bacteria > Campylobacterota_A > Desulfurellia > Desulfurellales > Hippeaceae > Hippea. Next base: position 148 of record WFYS01000059.1, read on the forward strand.
ACCACAGTTACCACCAATAATTCGCGTGAATTCCAAATATGCCTTTGACTCATTTAAAAAAACCTGCAAAAATTCATCGTTGTTATCCCTATTATTTACCAGTTCAGACCGTTTCATTGTTAAATTTGAAACATCTTCAACATAAACGCCTCCCAGATTAGCTTTAAACTCACAATTTATAATTTCAACATCTGATGATCCTCTCATGAAAATGGCCACACCACTCTTACACCCATAAATCTTCGTCTCTAAAACCTTTGCTTTTGTGGATTCAAGAGTAATCTGGTTTGCCTCCAATTCAAAAGAGCCATTACCCTCAAATTTGCACAGTCTTAAATTTAGATTGCAATTAGAAGAAAATACAGCATAGCCACTATTGTTCAAAAATAGACTATTTTCAATATTTACATTTGACCCTTTTGCCTCTAAAACTGGAGAGATATTATCTATAAACTCGCACTTCTCAATGCTAATATTTGAATTATCGAAGGATAATAAGCTAATAAACAAGCCATCGGAACCGTTTTCTAAAAACCTACACCCTTCAAAAGAACAGATCGAATTTTCACATTCTAAAATATCAAAAGCAAATTTTCTAAAAGTGCAATTGGAAAATTTGATCGAAGAGCTAATTATTTCAAATCCTCTTTCACCTAAAAACTCGCAATTCCTAAATTCTATCTCTTGGTTTGATACACTGAAACCCTCTTTCAAATCAAATTTTCTGTTTTCGTAAATCATTTCAGAATGTTATTTATTATTCTGATAACAATGAATATCAAAATCGAGACCAAAATCATCAATGCAGTGACGGGCAGGGCGTAATTCAAGCCAAAGGAGTTAAACCTATCGTAGATCATAACAGGAGCTGTCATAGGGTGATAAGCTATTATAACAACGGCTCCAAACTCTCCAATTCCCCGTCCCCACATCATCAATGCACCGTTAATTATATCTTTCCGTGCAAGCGGCAACGTAATTCTAAAAAACGTCTCAAAGGGACCTGCACCTAAGCTTCTCGACACAAATTCCAATCTTTCATCAATCTTTTTAAAACCCTCTTTGGCCGAATTTATAAGAAATGGAGCAGAAACAAACATCATAGCAATCAAAATTCCATACTGCGTATCCAAAAAGGTAACACCAATACTCTTGAAAAACTCACCAAAAAAGCCGTTTGCCTCAAACACCATCAGTAATGCAATACCAGCCGCAACGTGGGGTATCATAACAGGTATATCGATCAAACCTTCTAAAACCACTTTTAAGGGAAAATCCACCCTTGCCAAAACATAAGCCAAAGGAACACCAGTTAAAATAACCAAAACCGTCGCATACATGGACACCTTCAATGAAAGCAAAATTGACGAAACAATAGAGCCATCTTTCAATGACTGCAAATATTGATTAATGGATAGAGACGTTAAAATACGAAATACAGGTATGGTTAGAAACAACAAGAGCAATATGGAGAAAATGGCAAATACTACTTTCAGCTTCATTCTTTAAAAAACACCACCTTCGATTTATCAAAACCGATCAGTACATCCCCTTTTAGCGCCTTATAAGAATAAGCATAGATTACACCATTTTCCACTTTCATCTTTACTAAATTGACATTCACCTTTGGGCTTACAGAAATCACCTTTGCCTTGATTTTAAAGTCTCCTTTGCTTTCAAAGTTAATATCGTAAGGTGATATGGAAAAATAGCAATCCCTTAAGCCTATCAACTCGCAAGGCAGTATGTTTTTAAAACCCAAAAACTCAGCGACAGATTTGGAGCTTGGTCTTTTAAAAACATCTTTAGTATGTCCAAACTGCACAAGCTCACCATCTATCAAAACACCGCATTTATTGGACAAACTTATGGCTTCCTTCAAGTTGTGTGTAACGTAGATTGTTGTCAAATCAAATCTCTCATGCACTTCCTTTAAAAATTCGATAAAAATATAGCGAAAGCTAAAATCAATGGAAGAAATTGGCTCATCCAAAAGCAACAGCTTCGGTCTACTGATTAGGGCACGAGCAATGGCTACCTTCTGCTTTTCACCGCCAGATAGATTTTTGGGTTTTCGATTCAACAACCTTTTGAGACCAAAAACGTCAACGATGTCTCTGTATAAACCCTCATCCCTAAACTTTGAATACAGCAAATTCTGCTTAACACTTAGATGATTGAACAACATAAAATCCTGATACACGAGCCCGATGCGTCTTTTCTGTAATGGTGTGTTCGTTATATCAATACCATCCAAAAATACCCTTCCCTTGTGTTTGTATATACCGGCAATAGTTTCCAAAAGCAGGGTCTTTCCACTGCCTGTTTTTCCTATAATCGAAAGAAAATCACCCCTTTCAAGCTCAAAATTTACACCATTTAGCTCAAAATCACCCCTTCTAACGTATAGGTTCTCGATCTTAAAATAACTCATTTGACAGATCTAAGTATGTAAGCATCGCCAATGATCTTTGGAGGGTTAATGACACCCTGACCACACTCTTTCATAATCCTCTGCCCATCTTTTGATAGAACAAACTTCACGAACAACACCGCCCCTTTTTTGTTCACCGGTGAATTGGCATTTTGGGGTATTGTTATGCCATAAATCATAGGCTGGCCTCTTTTTACAATAAACG
>WFYS01000060.1 GCA_015490005.1 Desulfurellaceae bacterium
TCGTTTCAAGGCTATCGAAAATACTCGAATACGGATTGCCGTTCAGGTCTTTAGACACAACAGGCTCATCAATGTACTGAACAATGCCCTTCATCTCCACTTCTGATGCCATTTTAACGACTTCGTTTACCTCTTCAATCGTTGTGGACTTCTCCACCTCCACCACTAAATCAACCAAAGACACATTGGAGGTAGGCACTCTAATAGAAATTCCATCTAATTTCCCCTTGAGCTCTGGAACGACTAGCCCAACGGCAATCGCAGCTCCTGTAGTCGTTGGAATTATGTTCTCAGCAGCAGCACGCGCTCTTCTCAAGTCCTTATGAGGCAAATCTAAAAGCCTTTGGTCATTGGTGTATGAATGAACCGTTGTCATAAAACCGTGTTTGATTTTAAAATTATCGTGCAATATTTTTGCAATAGGAGAAACGCAGTTTGTTGTGCAAGAAGCATTGGAAATTACATCGTTATTTTTAAAGTCAAAATCCTTATCATTCACTCCCAAAACAACCGTAGGCACATCACCACCGCGTGCAGGAGCTGATATAACAACTTTCTTAGCACCAGCCTTGATGTGGCTTTCAGCTTTATCGCGAGACCTAAAAAGACCAGTAGATTCAAGGGCGATATCTACGTTCAAATCCTTCCATGGCAACTTCTCAGATTCTTTAATGGCATAAACTTTAATCCTCTTACCATCAAAGATTATGGTATCACCTTCAGCTTTAATATCATGATCCTTTAAAATTCCATGAACGGAGTCATACTTCAAGAGATGAGCTAAAATTTGAGCATCAGTTAGGTCATTAATCGCAACAACATCAATATCGTCATAACCTATCGTAGTTCTAAAGAATGCCCTACCAATTCTTCCAAACCCGTTTATTGCAACTTTTATAGCCACTTCACCCTCCCCTTATAAAAATCCGCCTTAAGTATACACAAAAGCCTTTATTTTTCAAGATATATGAAATTTTTATTGAACAGAATAATTTTTAAAGTTATACTACTATTAAGTTTATTTAAGGGGGGAATTATGAACACCGAAAAATACAAAATACCACAGATAAGCGTTTTTATAGAGAACAAAAAAGGCAGGTTTTATAACACAACAAAAGTTTTAAAAGAGGCAAGTGTAAATATTAGAGCAATGAGTCTTGCAGACACAATGGATTTTGGGATTTTAAGATTCGTAGTGGATAAACCAGAAAAAGCATACGAATCTCTACTTGAGAACAATTTTATAGTCAAGATGAACGAAGTTATAGCCATTGCCATAAAAGATGAATGTGGTGGTTTATCCAACCTATTAAAAACAATAAGCGATTTGGATATCAACGTTGAATACATGTACACATTTGTAAATAATTTAGACAAAAAAGCCGTAATGCTATTCAAATTTGAAGATATAGACCTATCAATAAAAAAGCTGCTTGAAGAAAATTCTGAGTTATTAGACAAAGATTACTTCGAAAAAATCTAAGGGGGCACAATGTTTTGGGAGAAAGAAAAGGAAACAATGGACAGGAAATCTCTTGAAAACTTACAAGTTGAGTTACTGAAAGAAAAAATAGAATACGCGTATAAAAACGTGCCGTTTTACAGAAAAAAATTCGATGAATTCGGCATTACGAAAGAATCAATAAGGACAATTGAAGACATAAGAAAACTTCCTTTTACAACTAAAATAGATTTTAGGGACAACTATCCATTTGGCTTGCTTGCCAAACCAATGAAAGAAATAGCTAGGATTCACTCATCAAGTGGAACAACGGGAAAACCCACGGTTGTGGCATACACAAAGAAAGACTTAAAGACCTGGGCAGACCTTGTTGCTCGTATTGCAAAAGCGGCAGGCGTAACGGATGAGGATATAGTACAAATCGCTTTTGGCTATGGACTCTTCACAGGCGGTTTTGGTCTGCACTATGGTCTTGAAAATATCGGTGCGGCTATAATTCCTGCGTCAAGTGGTAATACAAAAAGGCAAATCATGCTGATGCAGGATTACGGTGCAACAGTTTTGGTATGTACACCGAGTTATGCATTGTACATAGCAGAAGTAGCCCACAATATGGGCGTTGATCCAAAGAAGGACTTAAAATTACGCATTGGAATGTTTGGAGCCGAGCCGTGGAGCGAACAATTAAGAAAAAAGATAGAGGAAAGTTTAAATATAAAAGCTTACGACAATTATGGCTTAAGTGAGATTATAGGGCCAGGTGTAGCTGGAGAGTGTGAAGCTCAAAACGGCATGCACGTGGCAGAAGACCATTTCATAGTAGAGGTTATAAACCCAGAAACAGAAGAGCCTGTTAAACCTGGAGAGTATGGCGAGCTTGTTGTTACGACAATTACAAAAGAAGCCCTGCCAGTATTCAGATACAGAACACGTGATATAACGAAATTGGACTATTCAACATGTAAATGTGGCAGGACAACTGTTAGAATATCTAAGCCAATAGGAAGAACGGATGACATGCTCATAATTAGGGGCGTAAATGTATTCCCAAGCCAAATCGAAGAGGTTTTGTTCAATATTGAAGGCGTATCGCCGCACTACCAAATCGTTGTGGATAGAAAAGGTGCGCTCGACACAGTTGAGGTTCTCGTTGAGGCAAACGCTAATCTATTCTTTGATGAGATGAAAAAGCAAAAGTTGTTATTAGATAAAATAAACGATGAGCTCAAAACAACATTGGGTATAGATGTCGATGTTAAGTTGGTCGAACCAAATACAATAGAAAGAAGCGAAGGAAAAGCCAAAAGAATCATAGATAAAAGAAAATTTTAGGGGATGGAAGCTATGGAAAGATTGTGGGCGCCCTGGAGAATAGGCTATATACTTTCCGACAAAAAAGAAGATGGGTGTGTATTTTGTAATGCTATAAATTCCAAAAACGATGAAGAGAAGCTTGTACTCTACAGATCGAAACATGCTTTTATCATAATGAATCTATATCCATACAATGCAGGGCATATAATGGTAGTTCCAAACAGACATTTGGACTCACCTTTAAAACTAACAGAGGAAGAACAATCTGACATGTTTAAGCTAGTTAATATGGGAATAGATGCAA
>WFYS01000061.1 GCA_015490005.1 Desulfurellaceae bacterium
GTTTTGTAAAATTTCGCCGAAGCCTGCGTAGTTGTATCTCAATTTTTTGAAAGGTGTTGTATCTTCGTATTTGTCCATCTTTTGACTAAAGCCAAGGGTTAGTTTTGTTTTGTTCAGAGTGTATGTTGCAATCAAATTTGAACCCCATTTTTTGCCTTTGTAATTTACCCATCCAATGGATGAGGGTTTGAAGTATCTGAATGTTTGAGTGTAATAAATGTTTAATCTCATTTTAAGATTGTTAAAGTTTTTATTTAGATATAATTTTGAGAGTAGAAAATGATTAATTTGTCTTAGGCTTCTTACCACAGGAGTTTTGTTTGAAAGGGAATTGTCATTTGGATTACCCCATCCACTATCGTCCAAATAATCCCTCGTCTTGCCCCACATAAGCACAGTTCCAATGTTCATAGAATTGTCAAAATCGTATTCCAAACGCGTGTTGAGTGCTGTTTGATGATACGAATCATCCTCATCACCCCTTGAGTATGAGTTGTCTTTAGGGTTGTATTTATCCATCTTTGATATGCCGTCTGTGTCAAGTCTCAATGCGTTAAAGTAGAAGCTGACGTTGTTAATTTTGCCGCCAGTTTCAGCAGACTCTTTGTAGGTGCTGTAAGAGCCAGCTTCTTGTGTGTACTTTACATAGGGTTTGCCTTTGCCCTTTTTTGTGATGATGTTTATCACGCCACCGACGGCATTTGCACCGTATAAGCCACTTTGCGTACCTTGAACAATCTCAATTCTGTTTATTCCATTTGGTAGTAAATTAGCGAAGTCATAGTAAGGTTGAGGCTGAGAAGGGTCTGATACATCTATGCCATCGATAAGTGTTTTTACGTATCTACTTGATAAACCCATTATACGAACACTTGTTGTCCCTCCAAAAGCGCCGTTTGATGTTACTGAAACACCCGGAACGTACTTTAAAGCGTCCTTGACGAATATCGTTCCCTGTTTTTGCATCTGCTTCTGTGTAACTACATCTACAGGAGAGGGTGTTTTCAAGATCTCAGTCTGTGTTCTTGTTGCTGTAACGACAATCGTGTTGTTCTGTGCATGTGCATAAGAGCCCATAAGTAGGACAGCGCAGCTTAAAGCCAACAATCTCTTAAACTTCATCTCTTTTCCTCCTTATCTTATCTGACAGATTTTTACGTACTTTTCGCTCAAGATTTTTAATTTTTCCAACTCTCTTTTGCTTAAGCCCCCTTTGTGCAAAAAAGAAGGATTAAGCGTCTTTGTTGGTATAAAGTTCTGAATGCAGTACAGTTGTGCAGCTTTTATGGTTTTTAAGATCTTTTCTATGTCGTTTTCATCTAACATGCCCTTTAAAACAGTGGTTCTAAACTCATAAGGCACTTTGCCATCCAAAATTAAATCGATGCTCTTTTCGATTAAAGATGTGTCCATATTGGCTCTTACAACCTCGCCGTATCTATTCATCGGGGCTTTTACGTCCATTGCAACATAATCTATAAGTTTCTCCTTTATCAAGGTTTCCAAAAGCTCAGGGTTTGTGCCGTTTGTATCGATTTTCACCTTATAACCCAAATTCTTTACCGCTTTTATAAAACTTAACAGTTCTTTGCCGTGTATAGTGGGTTCGCCACCTGTTATGGATACAGCTGTCAATTTGCCCCGCCTTTTATTTAAAAAGCTTAAAATTTTGTCTTCAGGTAACCTTTCAGCTGTTCTATTGACAAGCTCTGGATTGTGGCAATACGGGCATCTAAAGTTACAACCAATGGTAAAAACTATAGCGGTAAGCTCGCCTGGATAGTCTATCAAAGAAAATCTCTGTAATCCGCCAAAAATCATGACACCTTAAATGTCTTTCTTTCTTCAAATTCCTCTTGTTTGCCGTCGTTCCACTGTTGAACGGGCCTTAAATAACCCACAACACGCGAATACACCTCGCAAGGCGTGCCCTTAACCTCTTTCTTTGCATTTTCCAATTCTTCAATCCTTTTCAGAATCTCGTCCCTTGTCATTCTTTCCTCCGAATTTAGTGTTAGTGTTAGTGAACCATTACTCTCCATTTACCCATCTACCAATTTACCAATTCACCAATTTCCCCATTTGCCCATTCTCCATATCCAACTGCCGTTTCAACCTTTGAATTTCCCTTTCGATTTCCTCCAATTTCTCCTCTTTGCATATTGGACACTCTTTATGCTCGCCTGGTATGTATCCGTGTATCGGGCATATTGAGAAAGTCGGCGTGATTGTTAGGTATGGGAGTTTGTAGTTTTCAAAAATCGTTTTAACTAAAAGCTTTATGCTTTTTGTGTTTGTTATTCTTTCTCCAACAAAGATGTGCAAGACCGTTCCGCCTGTGTAACTTGACTGTAATTCATCCTGTAGGTCCAGCGCCTCAAATATGTCGTCTGTATAATTTACAGGTAGCTGCGTCGAATTTGTGTAATAGGGCTTGTTTTTTCCTGCTGTTATAATGCCCGGATACCTTTCCTTATCAAGCAGAGCAAGCCTATAGCTTGTGCCTTCCGCGGGTGTAGCTTCTAAATTATAGTTATTGCCCGTTTCCTCTTGAAATTCCAAGAGTTTGTTTCTCATGAATTTTAGTACCTTTTTTGAGAATTCTTGCCCTGTTTCTGTTGTGATTGGCTCTCCAAACAAATTCAAGCATGCCTCGTTCATACCAATAAGACCTATTGTTGAGAAGTGGTTTTTCCAGTATTCTCCGAAGCGCTCCTTGATTGATGATAGGTAGAACTTTGAATAGGGGTACAGACCCGCATCGGTAAATTTTTCCAGTACTTTTCGCTTTATTTCCAAACTCTCTTTGGCAAGCTCCATCAGTGATTCAAGTCTAAATATGAATTCCTCTTGTGGATTCTGACTGCCCGATGCAAGGTAGGCTATTCTTGGCATGTTTATCGTTACGACGCCAATGGAGCCTGTTAAGGGATTTGCGCCGAATAAACCACCTCCTCTTTTCTTTAACTCTCTTGTATCAAGTCTCAACCTGCAGCACATTGAACGCGCGTCTTCTGGCTTCATTTTTGAGTTTATGAAGTTTGCAAAGTACGGTATGCCATATTTTGTCGTTGCTTCCCATATCGATTCTAAGTTTGGATTATTCCAATCAAAGTCTTTTGTTATGTTGTAAGTGGGAATGGGAAATGTAAAAACCCTGCCGTCTGAGTCGCCTTCACTCATGACTTCCATAAAGGCTCTATTTATCATGTCCATTTCTTTTTGGAATTCGCCGTAAGTGTGGTTGGTAAGCTTTCCGCCGATTATTACGCCCTGATTTTTCACAAACTCCGGTACTTTCAAATCGAGTGTTAAGTTTGTAAAAGGTGTCTGAAAACCCACGCGCGTGGGGACGTTAACGTTAAAAATAAACTCTTGAAGGGCCTGTTTGACATCTTTGTATGAAAGCCTATCAAATGCCACAAACGGCGCTAAATATGTGTCGAAGTTGGAAAATGCCTGTGCCCCTGCCGATTCACCTTGTAGTGTATAAAAGAAGTTAACAATCTGACCCAGTGCGCTCCTAAAGTGCTTTGCAGGTTTACTTGCTACCTTACCCCTTGCCCCTCTAAAACCTTTTAGGAGAAGATCCTGAAGATCCCATCCTACACAGTAAACGCTTAACGAATTTAAATCGTGAATGTGGAAATCACCATTCAGATGGGCCTCTCTTATTTCTTTAGGGTAAATTTTGTTTAGCCAATAGGTTTTTGTGATTGCTGCTGAGACGTAGTTGTTTAAGCCCTGAAGAGAGTAGCTCATGTTAGAGTTTTCTTTAACTTCCCAGTCTAACTTGTTTAAGTACTTATCGACCAACTCGACATCGGCTTTGTTTTTTAGATCTCTTATCTGTGCATGTTGTTCTCTGTAGAGTATGTAAGCTTTGGCCGTCTTTTTAAATGCCGAGTTGAGAAGAACCTCTTCGACAATGTCTTGGATTTCTTCAACCGTCGGATTTCTTGGACTGATTAGGCGATACGCTAAATCTAAAACCCGGATCGTGAGCCTTTTAGCTGTTTCGTAGTTAAATTCGCCTGTGGCTTTGCCCGCCTTTGCGATCGCTATAGTTATCTTTTCCGGGTTAAAATCAACAACTCGCCCATCCCTTTTAACAATTTTTGAAAACACAATAATCCCCCTTTAAGCTTTGGTTTTGTAACTTATGTTTTTTAGGGGATTCTTCCTATGTTTTGGTAGGTATTTGAATCATGGCGAACCTCCCGTTCATTTTATTATCGGGTAAGTCTCCTGACTCGGCTTCATCCTACTACCCTAGCCTTCCCATCGAGTGACCCCTATGGTTTACAAGAGCCTGTCTCGACAGTGGCTGCCCTTTAAGGGCTAAAGAGGGTTTCGTCAGCCTCACAGTTGCGGGGGCAGTGCCGGATTTTCACCGGACTTCCTTAACCCGACAGTTGATTTATATAACTATTTTTGGCTCGTGTCAATCAGCATTATGCCGCCTATGTTCCTGCCACAGATTTTGTCCCTGCGGTAGGAAAAGAAGTCTCTGTTTTCAAACGTGCAGATATTAAGATCTATAATGTTTTCCCTTTTTACACCTGATTCGACGAGTTGTTTAATATTAATACCCGAAAGATCGAGATATATCTTGCCCTTTCTTATAGCTGAGAAACGCTCTGGAAACCTGCTTGTCACGTCTTCTTTGACTTCGTAACAGTTTTTACAGATATGCGGACCTATTGTGGCTATTATATTTTCTGGATTTGAGCCTAGAGTTACGAATGTTTTAACAGCCTCTTTCGAAATCCCTAAATAGCTCCCCCGCCATCCTGCGTGTATAGACATGATTATTCTTTTTTTGACATCCATAAGGACTATGGGCAGACAGTCTGCAAATTTTATACCCAAAAAGACCAATGGTTTTTCTGTGTAAAATCCATCCGCGTCCAGCTCTTCGCCTTTTGAGAGTTTTACGATATCATTTGAGTGGATTTGATTTAGAGTGGCAACGTGCTTGGCATTGAGTTCTGATTTTATAATCTCAAGATTCTTTTCGACATTTTCTTTGGTGTCCCCCACCGATGTGCTGACATTTAGGCTATCAAAGGGGTAACTACTGACGCCGCCAAATCTGTCAAAAAATACACAACGCGCTCCAAATTCCCTAAATCTTATATCTTCAACAAAACCCATCTAACCGATTTTCTCCTTGCCGAAGTAGGGTATCAGTGCCTCCGGAATCTTAACCGACCCATCTTCTTGCTGGTAGTTTTCAAGTATGGCAACAAGACACCTGCCTACAGCAACGCCCGATCCGTTGAGCGTGTGGATAAACTGCTTCTTTTTGTCTTTTCCTTTGAATTTAATGGACGCCCTGCGCGCCTGAAAGTCCCTTGTGTTTGAGCACGAGGATATTTCCCTGTATCTGTTCTGTCCAGGCAGCCAAACCTCAATATCGTAGGTTTTTGCTGCAGAGAATCCTATATCGCCACTCGATAAAACAACGATCCTGTATGGCAAACCCAATAGTTGTAAGACCTCTTCAGCATCATGTGTTAGCTCCTCCAAAGCCCTGCTTGAATCCTCAGGCTTTGTGAACTGCACAAGCTCAACCTTGTTGAACTGGTGTTGTCTTATAATGCCTTTCACGTCTTTTCCGTAGCTTCCAGCCTCCTTCCTAAAGCAGGCCGTATATGCAACGTATTTTAAAGGCAAGTCACTTTCGTCCAACATCTCTTCCCTGTGCATATTGACAAGTGGAACTTCGGCTGTTGGTATTAGGTATTGGCCGTCCGTTTCGTATGCCTCGTCAATGAACTTGGGGAACTGACCCGTGCCTTCCATTATCTCGTAATTTACGATGTATGGAGGAAATATCTCTTTATATCCATGTTGTTTTGTATGGAGATCAAGCATGAAGTTGATTAAAGCGCGTTCAAGCCTTGCCCCATCATCTTTGTAGATAACAAAGCGCGAGCCTGAAAGTTTTGCTCCCCGTTCGAAGTCTAAGATGTCTAAATTTTTTGCTATCTCGTAGTGTTCTAACGGCTTAAAACTGATTTCTGTTGGATTTCCCCACCGCCTTATCTCAATATTTGAGTTTTCATCTTCGCCAAAAGGAACATCATCGTCTAACAGATTCGGTACTAAAAGCCATTTTTCCATGAATGTGTTGTAAGTCTCGTTATAACTTCTTTCCAAAGTATCTACTTGAGAATTTATCTCGTTTACGCGCTCGATTAGGTCATCTGCGCTTTCCTTTTTTGCTTTCCTTTTGCCTATTTCTTTTGACAGTTTGTTCCTTTTTGCAAGCAGTTCATCCAAACTCATCTTGAGCTTTCTTACATTTTCATCCAATTCAATTAACTCATCAACATCAATGTTGGAAAATCTCTTTTTTAAGTTTTCCTTTAAGATTTCTGGAGATTTTCTTAAGATATTTATGTCTAACATTTCACCACCTCTTTTAAGTAATTTTCAAATTCATCCTTTAAATTTTCATCTTTTAAGGCAAATTCAACCGTTGCTTGCAAGAATCCTAGTTTATTACCGCAATCGAACCGTTTTCCTTCCATAATTTTTCCATATATCACTTCTCTTTTGGCTAGGGTTTCTATTGCATCTGTGAGCTGAATCTCCCCTTTTGCCCCAGGCTTTGTCTTTTCTAACTCCTCAAATATGGACGGCGTAAAGATATACCTTCCAATTATTGCCAGGTTGCTCGGCGCTTCTTCTTTCTTTGGCTTTTCGATGAACTTATCGAGCTTAAACACATTTTTTTCTATTCTGGCACCCGAAACGATGCCGTAGTTTGATACATCTTCAGGATTTACCTCCTCTAAACCTATAACTGAACAATTGTATCTCTCGTATATTTCTGTGAGCTGCTTTGTTCCGCTTTTGCCGTTTTGTATTACATCATCTGCCAAAATGACGGCAAAAGGCTCATCACCCACAACATCTTTTGCCCTCAAAACGGCGTGCCCCAAACCCTTTGGTTCCTTTTGTCTTATATAAACAAAGTCTGCCATATTGCTTATTTTTCTCATTTCTTCAACAAGCTCTTTTTTACCTTGAGCCTTCAAGTGATATTCTAATTCAAACGATATATCAAAGTAGTCTTCAATAGCCCTTTTGCCCCTTCCTGTGATGAATATGATTTGGTCTATACCTGAATCTATGGCGTCTTCAACAGCATAGTGTATCAGGGGTTTATCCACAAGGGGTAGCATCTCTTTGGATGACGACTTTGTGGCGGGTAAAAACCGCGTTCCGAAGCCAGCAACGGGCAGTACAGCTTTTCTAACCTTCATATTCATGCCTCCAGAGTTTCATTCAGTATTTCTAATAGGTGCACCGTTTTTACGTTGTCTTTGTTTTCCAAATGCAGTATGTCTGTGAGTTGCATAAGACAGGCGCTGCAGGTTGTAACCAAATATTCAGCCTTTGAATCAACGATGTTTTTTACCTTTTTTGACGCTATTTTTAAGGAAACATCCCTATAGTCTATACTAAACGTTCCACCGTTTCCACAGCATCTATCGGCTTCCTTCATTTCAGTATAGTTTGTTGTTGCTTTTAAGAAGAACCTCGGTTCATCCTTAACCTTTAAAGCCCTTTTTAGGTGGCACGGATCGTGATACGTTGTTTTTATGTTTAGCTTTTTTAGACGCTCTTTTACGCTTGTGAAGTTGTAAAGGTAGCTTATGGGGTCTATGATTTTTTCAGCAACCTTTCGAGCCTTTTCTTCCCATTTTCTATCTTCAAAATACATGAAAAGCTTTGGATAGTCTATTTTTATCATGCTTGCACATGTTGGCTCTAATATAACGATTTTTTCAACATCCAAGCTCAAGAACAACTCTAAATTCTTTTCAGCTAAGTACCGTGTATCTTCAAAATTGCCGGCAAAATAGATGGGCGCCCCGCAGCATAGTTGCTTTTTAGGCACTGTAAAGTCTATCTTTAGCTTGTTTAAAATATCGACGAACGCATCGCCAATTTCTGTGTAGGTGTAGTTGATTAGACAACCGGGGAATATGGCGATTTTGGCTTTATTTTTGTTTGATCCGTATTTATCCAGGAACGTTTTCTTTGAAAGTGGCGGCAGAGTTCTATTTTTTTCTATTCCACTCAACGAAATTTTCAGGTTTATTCCCTTTCTTGGACTGTGTATCTCTTTTGCAAAAAAAGGCGAAAACGTTGTTGCGCTTTTAAACGCAAAATCCATAAGCTTTCTGTTTTTTAAAAGTTTGGACATTACCTTTTTGTACGTGGGCAAACCGTGTCGCTTTATGACTTCATGGCGTGCAATTTCTACGATTGTGTCTGTCTCTGAATTGTTGGGGCAGGATTCAACGCATGTTGTACAGAGTAGGCATTTGTATAGGTAATCTTTGACTGTTTCTTCCCTAAAATCTATGTTGCCCTTAATGAATTCACTGAGAAGTGTGATATGTCCGCGTGCTACAAACGGTTCTGATTTCTCCTCTTTAAAAACAGGGCACACACTTCTGCAGATGCCACATTTAACGCACGATTCCCACGCCTGATATAGTCTTTTGTCCATCTATAGCCTCATCTTATGTGGATTGATTATGTTGTTTGGGTCAAACGCTTTTTTTATCCTCCTCAACAGCTCGATTTGCGTTTTACCCAACTGTTTTTCCAAAAAGTCCTGCTTTGTTATGCCTACGCCGTGTTCACCTGTTATTGAGCCACCCAACTTTATGCAC
>WFYS01000062.1 GCA_015490005.1 Desulfurellaceae bacterium
AAAAAATCAGAGTCTTGCATATGCTCAGTTTCATAGACGACCCAACAAGAATGTATAGAGCTGTTAGGTTTGCTGCAAGATTTGGTTTTGAAATTGGAGAGCAAACAGACAGACTAATAAAATATGCCGTTGAGCTTGGGATTGTTGATAAGGTTGACAAAGTTAGAATTTTTAATGAGATTGTTCATATACTCAATAACGATAATGTTGCAGATAGTTTTGAGATGTTAAAAAAATATAAGCTGATTAGGGCTTTAAACAAAAATTTAATTGTAGAAGATAGAACCTTGGAGTACTTAGATAAGGCAGAAGAGATTGTCAAAAGTTGCTCCATATTTTGCAAAGGCAAGAAATTTAAGCGAGAGAGGGTTTTTCTAATAGTTTTAGAGTATTTATTTAGAAAATCAGGAAGTTTCACTGAATCCGTAAGTGCAGATAGCCAAACGCTTTATTTTATTAAAAAGGTGGTTCGACAAATACCTGAAGCAAATGGCATTATAACAAAAAAAGGAGTTACAAACTTAGAGGTATACAATACGCTAAACAAACTACCTTTAGAGGGAGTAATGGCACTGTATGCACTTGCCAAAGATAACAAGAAAGTAGTACTATACCTTGAAGAGCTAATGCATCAAGAACCCTTAATCTACGGAAAAGATATTATAAAATTGGGGTTTAAACCATCTAAAATCTTCTCAGAGATTATAAAGGCTGTATTTGAACAGCAATTATTGGGTAAAATAGAGGATAAATTTCAAGCTATTGAGTTTGTAAAGAAACATTTTGGAGATGAAATTGAAGATAGAAATAGAGATTCCTGACTGGTTGGAAAAGTTCAACAAAACCAACAAAATATTTGAAACAGACAAAGAAAAAATGGAGTTTGTTATTAACATTGTTAAAAAAAATATTGAAAATGGCGGTGGGCCCTTTGGGGCTGCTATCTTCGATATAAAAACTGGTAAAATCGTATCCTGCGGTGCAAATATAGTTCTACAAAATAATTTATCAATACTCCATGCAGAGATAGTAGCTATTATGATAGTCCAAAATAGGTTTAGAAACTATAGTTTATCAAAAATAGGACAGTTAGAACTATTCTCATCATCTGAGCCTTGCGCCATGTGCTTGGGTGCAATTTTGTGGAGCGGACTAAAGCGCGTTGTTTGGGGCGCGCCATCTAAAGCAGCAAGGAAAATAGGATTTGATGAAGGCCCCGTATTTGAAAGCTCGTGGCAATATTTAAAAAATAAGGGAATAAAAATAAAAAGTAATCTGTTAGAAAAGGAAATAGAAGATATTTTAAAAAAGTACTCTTCAAAACACGGGGTAATTTATAATCCTTGAACACAATTAAAAATTTTTTGACACGCTTCAAAAACATAACCCCGGATGATAAGCACATTTTCGGCAGAAAAGGAGAAAACTATGTAAGAGGGTTACTTATTAAAAATAATTATCACATTTACTGCAATAGAATTCTAAAAAACCAAAAAAGTAGATTTGGTTTTTTAGAAACAGACATTATTTTAAGTAAAGGTACAACTATATTTGTAATAGAAATAAAAAGAATGAAAGGCAGAATATTTAAAACCGATAAAGGTTTAATTCAAGAGAAAATACCGGCAGGTAGCCCCTTAAAATTTAATCCCTACAACGTTAGAACCATGAAAGATCCACTTAACCAAGTAAAATATTTCACAGTTGCTTTAAGAAAAGAATTAATAAAAAAAGATAAAAGATTTTACAATATAAAGCTCATCCCCGTAGTCGTATTTTCAAGGGAAGCAGATATAACCGACATATACTCATTCGAAAAAGGCATCATATATTTTGACAATTTAATACCCTTTATAGAAGAACATTCTTCCAACAAAACCACGCCCAGTTGGATACTCAATAAATTGAATTTATTAAAGGGCTTTGACATAATAGTGAATAGAAATAGGAACGAAATAACAGGTTTTATAGTGGACTCTGTTTTCATCTGTATAACAAAACAAAAAAAAGTAGAAATAGATTTTGCCGATATAGAAAATATAAAAGTAAAGAGAGGCATTTTTCTCTCACTATACGATAACGTCTCTATTCTTCTAAAAAATAAAAAAACCATTAACTTAAAATGCAAAAATACAAAAATAACGGTAAATACGCTATCTACTTTACAAACTTACTTTCTTAAAAATTTAACAGAAATAAAGGTAGAAAGTAGATAATATGTAAATAAATAAGCTTAAGCCACCCCGAAATAGGCTTCTCTCAATTTTTCATTAGACTTTAAATCTGATACACTGCCTCTAAAAGTTATATTTCCCATGTCTAGAACGTAAACTTCTTCTGCTATATCTAAAAAAGAAACATTCTGTTCCGCTATAAACATAGTAGTTTTATACTCATCATGAAAGCTTTTAATAACTTCTATAACCTTTTTAACAAACTTAGGGGACAGACCACTGGAAGGTTCATCCATTATGACAATCTTAGGGTTCGACATAAAAGCCTTTGCAACACCTAACATTTTCCTTTGCCCGCCACTAAGGGAACCAGCCATTTTATTCCTAAACTTTCTCAAATCAGGAAAGTGGTCAAACATCAACTCCATTCTCTTTTTATTCTCGACTTTATCCTTGAAATATCCTCCCAATTCTAAATTTTCCTCTATCGTCAAGTTTGGAAAAATAGCCAGCTCTGACATATAAGATATACCCTTCTCTATTCTCTTATTGGGTTTTAATTTAGTTATATCCTCCGACTCAAACTCTATTTTACCCTTAGTAGCCTTTATTAAACCGACTATAGTCTTCAAAAGCGTTGTTTTTCCTGCCCCGTTGACGCCCAGCAAAACAACAGACTTACCACTTTCTATACTTAAATTTACCCCAGTAAGAACTTTTACTAATCCATAACCAGATTCTAAATCAGTTATATTTAACAAAACACTCACTACTATCCTCCCAAAAAAACCCTAATCACTTCTTCATTATTAGAAGCCTCTCTAATTAACCCTCTAAAAATTTCCTTTCCAGCATTCATAATCACTACTTCATCTGTTATCATATCCAAGAAACCCATCAAATGCTCTACAACTATTAAAGTAACACCTTTTTCTTTTAATCCTAAAAGCATATTCGCAATCATTTTCAGCTCTTTTTGTGTTAATCCTGCTGCTATCTCATCAACCAATAAGAGTTTAGGATTAGTAGCTAAAGCCCTTCCTAAACCGAGCAATTTTTGTTGAGTAGAGGTTAAACTCTCAGCTTTCTTAAACCTAAAGCCTTCTAATCCAATCGTTGATAGAGAGTATTCTATTCTTTCTTTAACCTTCCTTTTATCTTTTGCTCCATACACTGCAGCTACCCTTATATTTTCTTCTACAGTCAAACCTAAAAGGGGTTTTGGTATCTGAAAAGTCCTGTTTATACCCTTACGAACTATTTTGTAAGAATCAATATTAGTTATATCCTCTCCATTAAATATAACTCTACCCCCATTAGACTTATAAACTCCAGAAACTACATTTATAAATGTAGTTTTTCCTGATCCATTTGGTCCTGCAAGCCCAATAATTTTTCCCTCTTCCACCTCTAAGCTTACACCATCCAAAGCTCTAAAATTGCCAAACTTTTTTACTAAACCTTCTACCTTTAATATCACTCCATTTCTATTATGGGACATGAATCCCCCTTTTCTCAAAAATTGACAAAACTCCGTTTGGTATAAACAAAGCAAAAATTATAATCAACAACCCGTACGATAATTGGAAATACTGTGGAGCAGATATACCTATAAAATTATAGAAGCTGTACAAAACGAGACTTCCTATTAGTGGCCCTACTAATGTACCTATACCGCCAAATAAGACAAAAACAATTACAAAAACACTTATTTCCAAACTAAAAACAGTGGTAGGGTAGAATACAGCTATATACCATGCATAAACACCGCCTGAAAGCCCCGCTATAAAAGAGCTCAATCCCCAAGCTATAGATCTCTCGCGAGGAACATTTATACCAGCCAAAGATGCACTTACTCTATCTTCCTTTATAGATAGTAAAGCCAAACCATAATCTGAAAACTTTATAAATATTACGGTAATCATAGAAAAAGCCAAGATTGATAACATAACATAATAGCTAACTTGCGGATTGTAGCTATTAGCTAAACTTATGCCATACGGACCTTGCGTTATTTTCTCTAAGTTTGGATTAGCCACAATATAGTAAAGAGCTTGGGAAGCTGCCAAATTCGCAATGGCAAAATATGCCCCAGAAAGTTTTAAAAGGGGTATAAATATAATACCAATTAAAAAAGCTCCTAACCCACCTACCAAAACTGCAACAAGAGGAGGAAGATGCAAAAATAAAATGGCTAAAGCTGCTGAATAAGCACCTGCCCCAAAAAACCCAACATAACCAAAAGGCAGATATCCTGTAAATCCGTAAATTATATTGAGACCTTCAGCCAATGTCATGTAAAGCATTAAATTAAAAAGGAAGGATTTATTATTATAAATATTGGGCAAAAAGATAAATAGTATGATAACTAAAACGGTAATTCCCAATCCATAAATTATACCTTTTTTTCTATACATTTCTCACCGCCTTACCCAAAAGCCCTTCAGGCTTAATCAAAATAACAAATATCAATAGCAGATATGGCAAAACATTCGTCCAAGAAGAAAAATAAGTTTGCATCAGCATTATTGCCACACCATATATAAGACCTCCGATTACTGTACCCAAAGGATTACCCAACGCTCCAAGAACTATTATAGTAAATGAAATTGTTGTCAAATCAGTACCCATGGAAGGAAAAGCAGCTCCAATCATAAAAAAGCCCATAACTCCCGCAAGTGATGCTGCTGCAATGCCTACTCCAAAAGCTATAGCAGAAACTTTATTTACATCTATACCACTAACCAAAGCTTCATGTCTATTTGCCATTATAGCACGAGTAGCATACCCTAATTTAGTATGGAAAAAATAAACGTATATAACCGCAAAAGTAGCTATGCAAACTATAGAAACAACCAGCCAACTAATTGGAAAAGTATTCCCAAATAATGTAAAAGTTGATACCTTAAAAAGTTTGGCAAATATTGTGGATGGAACGGAAATCTGATTGTTACCAAAGAATAATATTATTATTGCTTCTATGACTTGAGAAACACCGAAAAAAAGTATAAACGAAAGCATTTCTGGGTCTTTTGAGTGTAAAAGCTTAGGGACAAAAATATAGTACATCAAAAAACCAAACACTAAAAAAACAAATATAGAAATAGGAATTACAATTAAAGGGTTAAATCCAAAAAGATAATACAGCCAGTAAGTTAAAAAAGCGCCCAACATAATAAAATCGCCATGTGCTAAATTTATTATCCTCATAACACCAAATATTAAGTTAAGCCCCATCCCTACTAAACCAAAATATAAACCATACATAATGCCGCCAATCAATGCATAAGACAACATTTTGACTCTCCTCTAATTTCTAAAAAATATGGGGAGGAAGAAACCCTCCCCCTAAAGAATCATCACGGAGCCGGATAAACAGCTTTTGCTGTCTTCATTGAAGGCGGATAAACTATGTTCATTTTTAGCCCCTGACCTTGTGGTACAAACTGAGCAACCGGGAGCATTTCTCCAATCTGAGCTCCCTCTTTATTCACTTTAAATAAACCATCCAAAGTAAATGCCTTACC
This sequence comes from Desulfurellaceae bacterium, assembly GCA_015490005.1. GTDB lineage: Bacteria > Campylobacterota_A > Desulfurellia > Desulfurellales > Hippeaceae > Hippea. Next base: position 5,702 of record WFYS01000062.1, read on the forward strand.
AGAAAATTCATTTATAGCTTTTCTGAATGCCAATTGATCAAACTTTTTAGATGTCTCTAATGTCTTTTGCATAATCAATCCAGCATTATAACCTGCTATATTCAAGAAGTTAGGTGTTTTACCAGAGTATTTTTTAAACTCTTTTTCAAATTTATCGATTCCCATTCCTAAATTCACCTTGTTGTACCTTAAAAGAGGTGGCGTTGGATAAGTATAACCATAAGATAAAGCTTTAACTCCAACATTGGCTTTCAACAGTTTGAAAAGCTGTCCTGGGAATACAGTAAATACCATATTAAATTTAAGTCCACTTGATTCCAGATTCTGTAAGAATGCAATATCATTATTTGGATATCCAAACTCAATTACAGCATTTGGATTTTTAGCCTTAATATTATGAAGGATTATAGAATAGTTAGATGTGTTTGAAGGTACAGCATGATAGTAAACTATATCAACGCCCGCCTTCTTTAACTTGTTGTGCAACGTTACAGCCTGAGATTGATCAAAATCGTTTGACGAGTAAACTATCGCTATTCTGTTAATCTTTTCAGAAATTATAAAATCTGCCAAAGTATACGGCCACCTACCAGAGGTTGGTAAACTACACAGAACAATATAGGGGTTGTCGGGTGTAAAAAATTTAGAGCCAGTTCCTGTCACGTCAAATAGCAATATTTTGTGAACTTTGGCTAAAGGAACGGCTACAGATGTTAATACAGAGCCAAAATCTGCAACCAACATATCTACGTGATCCTGGGTTATTAACTGGTTGTACAAAGTAGTAGCTGTAGCTGTTGAACTTTGATCATCATATGCAACCAATTTAACAGGTATTCTTTTATGGAAAGCCTTTACGTATACACCTCCTTTACTATTTACATAATGAACCCAAAAATTCAGACCTTTAAACTCGGCTGTAGAAGGTTTAGCAAACGGGCCACTTGAAGCATATAAAGTACCAACCTTTATATACTTCGGGGCTTCCTTTGACATGGCAATGCCTGAAAAGCCTACAACAAAAAGAAACAAAAAGACAATTAAAGCAGAAAACTTTCTCATGAATACACCTCCTTTAAAAATTTTTATTCATCAACAGCCCTTTCTTTGGGCATCAAAAGACGCTATCGCAATCATATCTTGAACTATAGATGATGCAGCGCCCATTTCAAGTACATGAGCAGACTGTTTCAAGCCAATAAGTATAGGACCTATAGGATACGCATTTCCCATTTTGTAAAGCAATTTATAAGCAACGTTAGCAGAATCCAAATTAGGAAATACTAAAACATTTACATCCTTGTCGGCTAAATCGCTAAACGGATAGAATTTATTGATAAGCTCTTTATCAACTGCCACATTTGCTTGAACTTCACCATCTACGGTTATCTCTGGGTATTTTTGTCTGATAATTTCTACAGCCCTTCTCACTTTAACAACCTCTTCTTGCTGGTTACTGCCAAAGTTTGAGAAAGATAACATAGCAACAACCGCCTTATTGTCTGTTAAGTCTTCATAGAAACACGCTGCCTCTTTTGCAATAACAGCCAAATCCTCACTCGAAGGATTAACGTTAATCGTAGTATCGGCGAATACGTATATTTTGTTTTTAACTATTATTATATACAAACCAGCAACTACGCTACCCTCTTCTTTGTCTAAAATTGTAAGTACAGGTCTAACGCCTGCAGGATAGTTGTAGGTTTCCCCAATAATCATGGAGTCTGCATCACCATTCTTAACCATCATAGCCGCAAAATAGTTCGGTCTGTGTTTTACTATGTAGGACGCTTCCCTTCTTGTCAAACCTTTTCTCTTTCTCTGCTCATACAACATATTTGCATATTCTTCTGTCTTATCGAAATATAAAGGATCAACAAATTCAATCTCATTAAGCAACGACTCTTTTAAACCCAACTCTTTTATTCTCTTCTCAACATCATCTTTGGTAAAGCTTCTTGCACCAACAAAAACAGGCTTAACTACACCCTCTTCAACGGCATCTTGAACAGCCCTTAAAATATTTGCATCTGTAGTTTCTGTAAACACAACCTTCTTTGGATCTGATTTTGCCTTGTTGTAGATATAGCGTGTTACTGCCTTGGTTTTATCGAGTCTCTCTATTAGTTTTTCCTTGTATTCTTCAACATCGAAATTACCTTCAAACTGCGCAACCCCTGAATCTATAGCCGCTTTAGCAACAGCAGGAGCAACATACACTAGCGCCCTTGGGTCAAAGGGTTTCGGCAATATATATTCAGGTCCAAATTTAAGGTTCTCAACTCCGTAAGCCTTTAAAACGCTCTCAGGAACGTCCTCTTTTGCAAGTTTAGCTAAAGCTCTGGCAGCTGCCATCATCATCTCGTCGTTTATTTGAGTAGCCATCGTGTCTAAGGCGCCCCTAAATAGGAAAGGGAAAGCCAAAACATTGTTAATTTGATTAGGATAATCGCTCCTTCCGGTACCCATGATTACATTTGGATTTGCAGCTTTTGCTTCGCTATAAGTTATTTCAGGGTCTGGATTTGCCATTGCAAATATAATAGGAGGATCCGCCATTTTCTTAACCATCTCTCTAGTTAAAATATTTGCTTGGGACACTCCTAAGAAAATATCGGCGCCTTCTATAGCCTCCTCAAGAGTTCTTGCGTTTGTATCCGATGCAAAATATTCTTTATAAGGATTCATACCGTCTTTTCTGCCCTTATAAATAACTCCACGGGAGTCAACCATTATAACATTTTCCCTTTTTATGCCCAGCCTTACAAAAAACTTAGCACAGGCAATGCCAGCTGCACCTGCGCCTGATACAACGAGTTTACATTTACTCAAATCTTTACCAGATATCTCAGCCGCATTAATTAAGGCTGCCCCACTAATAACCGCGGTTCCATGCTGGTCGTCATGAAATACAGGGATTTTCATTCTCTCTCTAAGCTTTTCCTCAACGTAAAAGCACTCAGGGGCCTTTATGTCCTCCAAATTTATAGCTCCAAAAGTAGGCTCGAGGGAAGCAACAATTTCAACCAGTTTATCAGGGTCGGTCTCATTTATTTCAATGTCAAAAACATCCACATCGGCAAAGTTTTTAAATAAATTACCTTTACCTTCCATAACAGGTTTTGAACCCAAAGCTCCAATATTGCCCAGCCCCAAAACAGCTGTACCATTAGAAA
>WFYS01000063.1 GCA_015490005.1 Desulfurellaceae bacterium
ATATACAGAAGAAATTAAATCCAAAATTAATAGCCTAAACAAAAACGAAGAGTCATTCTATAAGTGGTACTATAGCTTTAATGAAGTCTCTAAATTTATAAACAAGGAAAAATTTGATTATATCTTTTGGATAGATGCTTTTGGTGTTGAATGGATGTCTTTGGTTGAGCTTCTACTAAGTAATAAAAAGTATAATATTGAAAACAAATATATTGCAAGGGTAGATTTACCATCGACGACAGAAGTAAATCGATATAACTATGAGAATTTAAAGTATATCCAAGATTTTGATAAATTTATCCACAACAATATATACAGTTATCCAAAGACAATTATAAATGAAATTGAAAAAATAAAAGAAATAATTGAAAAGCTTGTGATACAAAAAGGCAAAAGAGCAATTATTATTTCAGATCATGGATTGTCTGCATTAGTAAGATTGAATGAAAGCAGCAAAAACTTTAAGCAAGCTGAACATGAAGGAAGATATATACATTCAGAAACGGCAAGCTCGTTTCAATCAGATGAAAATTATATACTAAAAGACAATTATGTAATATCTTTAAAACACACTTCTCTCTCGTTAAAACCTTTAAGAGAAGTTCATGGTGGATGTACTCCAGAAGAAGTTTTGGTTCCTGTAATTATATTTAACTCTATATCTGATTATAAGAAAAACCAGGATATCTATAACATTATTTTAATTAACGAAGAAGTTAATATTAAAAATCAGCTAATTACTGCAGAAATCTCACCTAAACCCAATAAAAGAGTTTTTGCAGTTATAAATGGCAAAAGAATTGAGATGGAAGAAAACGATAAAAACAATCAATACAGTACTAATTTAGATATTAAAAAATCTGGAAAATATACTTTAGAAGTAAAAATAGGTGATTTCAGTAAAAAATTTAGCATAAATATCAAGTCAGGTATTAAAGAGGAGGAGCTGTTTTAGATATGAATAGATTAGATGCGAAAATTAAACAAGAGTTTCCCGAAGAAGCCGTTTATAAAGTGCCCATTAGATATAATATTTTTAACGGTAAAAATTTGCCTTCTTTCATAAAAGATTGGTTAATTAAAAAGTTCACGGATGACAATGGTGACCTGGATTCAGAAAATCTACTTCGTTTTCTCGAAGCGCACATACCACAAAAAAACAGTGCTATTAAGAGTAGACTTCGTACACATAGAGAAGAGGTAACTGTTCTCACGAGATTGATAATAGAAAATGATATACAACATGATAGGTTAAAGTTTTCAATTCCAGATTTGGGAATAAAAATGAATGAAGGAAGGATTCCAGATTATATAGCCAGAAAGTACCCAGATTTAAGAGATGGTGAAATATGGGGAATAATAACGTTAGCATATATACCCCCAGACGGTAAAGAAAAAGGTATGATTGAGTTGGTTAAATATAGACCGTTTAAACCATATTCTGTGGATGTTGGATATTTTAAATCAGCCAGAAGAAACTTCTCAACACAAGAGTGGATTGATGTATTGATTCGTTCTATGGAATACAATCCTAACGGGTTTAAATCATTGCAGCAAAAGATACAATTTTTAAGTAGGTTATTGGTTTTTGTTGAGCCAAAGTTGAATCTTATCGAGCTTGCACCAAAGGGCACAGGAAAATCTTATATTTTCAGCAATTTAAGTAAATATGGTTGGGTGATAAGTGGCGGAGTTGTTACAAGAGCAAAGCTGTTTTACGATATTCAGAAAAAATCTGCTGGAATTATTACAATGTATGATTTTGTTGCAATGGATGAGGTTCAAACAATAAAATTTTCTAACCCAGACGAATTGAAGGGTGCACTTAAGAGTTATCTTGAATTTGGCAGTTGTACAGTAGCTGGAACTAAAATTTCATCTACAGCGGGGATGATTTTGCTTGGAAATATACCTCTTTCAGTTAATAAGCTACCGTTGGATAAGAAATATTTTTCGACTTTACCTGAATTTTTTAGGGAGTCAGCCTTATTAGATAGATTCCATGGATTTATAGAAGGGTGGCAATTGCCTAGAATTAAAGAAAATTTGAAGGCAAGCGGATACGCTTTAAATGTTGAGTATTTTTCTGAAATACTTCATTATCTCAGAGATGATTCTTCGTATAATGCTGTTGTAAGTGAGCTTTTGGATGTTCCTAAGAGTTCTGATACCAGAGATACAACAGCTATTATAAAATTAACAACTGGTTATTTAAAATTACTATTTCCTCATATTGAAAATGTTGATGAAATAAATAAAGATGAATTTAAGAACTTTTGCTTAGATATGGCTATCGAGAAACGCTCGATTATAAGAGAACAAACACACATAATCGACAATGAATTTGGCACAGAAATGCCTGATATAAAAATGAAAAATTTTTAACTATATTAAACACCTAATTCCTTATGTTCTCCTCTTCTCACACCTCGCAGGTGAAAATTTTGGCACTTATACAGCTTTTTGTCTTGAACTTATCGGTTTTATGGACTTTAGTATCTTGCTTTCTTTCTTTTTTGCATTATATAGATTCCATCTAAGCTGAAGATTGAGCCAGAAATCCTCGGATGTTCCAAAGAACCTTGCTAATCTTAAAGCCGTGCTTGGTGTTATACCTCTTTTTTTGTTTATTATTTCATTAATTCTCTGATAAGGAACATGTATTGCGTTGGCTAAGTCCCTTTGAGTCATCCCCAAGGGCTTTAAAAACTCCTCAAGCAACATCTCCGCCCGGATGCGTCGGTTCTCTATGGGTCGGAACTCTAATCATTTTATTCATAGGCAGATGTCAATAGATTGATACTCTTATTTCGCAATCTAAAGCTTTGGCATATTTGATTAAGGTATTTAAATTCGGCGTATATGTATTATTAAGACTCTCCAATCTTGAAATGTTTGATTTTGAAGTCTTTATTCTTCTGGCTAATTCTTCCTGGGTTACGCCTTTTTTAATTCTTGCTGCCAATAGCTCTTTCTTTATCTGGAAAATAGGCGTAAGCTCATCGTACTCTTTTTTTACTTCAGGGTTATCTAAAGCCTTCTGCTTAAAATCTTTAAATGCAGGTCTATTCACTATCCACCTCCTTCTTTCTTGCAAGTGCAATTTCAATCATCAAAAATATGAATCAACTTTGCCAAGATTTTTGGTGGAAAAGACAAAGTTTCTTTTTCAATCTTTTCATTAAAAAATTCTATTTTCCATTTCACATTACAACGTTATCATAAATGATAACTTATGTCAAACTCTTTGCTTCACTTATTTTTTACACCTCGCAGATGATGGACTGATGGAAGTAATGTGTAAGTGTCCATTTTGGCATAAATATTTTCCTTTATTTCATCTAATGCCCTTTAATTCCTTCTAAACCTCTATCTCCACAACAGGTATGCCAACCCTTTGCGTATGCTCATTTTTTGATACTGCCAAAGAGTCAACGGCAAGGTGTATTTTGTTGTTTCCGTATCTTTTGTTTATTTTATCAACAGCCTTATACAGATGCACAATCTTTTCTATCCTTGCTCTATCTTCAAATAGTTTGTATTGGGATTTTGTTCCAAGTTCCGTTAGAACAACACCGGTCTGTCTGTATTGCAAGTTTTTGCTGTATATCATATCAAATGCTCTTTTTAGCGTATCCATAAGGATTATAGGTGTGTTGGAAGGGCTTTGCAGTTTAAGCTTTATTGAGGATGTCTGAAAGTCTGAGGTTTTTAAAAAGACAATGAGCTTTTTGGCTGCAAGCTTGTACATCCTTGCCTTTGTGCAGGCATTTTCAAGGTTTTTTGTAAGCTCTGCAAAGAGTATCTGCTTACTGCTTGTCGGTTTATGAAAGCTCTTTGCCTTGCTTATGGATTTATAGGCGGATTTTTTGTTAGGCTCAACCCTCATTACGGATTTGCCCCTTAACTCATGATATATCTGAATGTAGGGTTTTGATAAAAACCGCCTTAGGTATAACTCATCCTTTCTTACAAAATCCTCTGCTGTGTATATGTTCAGTTTATTCAAAAGAGCCGCTGTGTTTTTGCCTATGCCCCAGATGTCTTCTATCTTTATGTTTTTTATATAGTTTTGAATCTGGTTTGCCTTTATTGCAAAAACTCCGTGGGGTTTGTTTATTTTTGATGCAATCTTTGCAAGCACCTTTGTCGGTGCTACACCGACAGATACGCTGATATTGAGTTTTTCTTGAATTTCATCCTGTATCATTTTTGCAATAGCCGGATAATCCGCACTATAGAGCCTTCTAAGCCCGCTTAAATCTATAAACGCCTCATCTATCGAATATTCTTCAACAGCAGGAGAAAAGTTTCTTAAAATATCAAACATCCTTATTGAGAACATACTGTATCGCTCATAATCCGATTCTATGACAACAAGGTTCGGGCATATTCTTTTTGCCTCACTGATTAGCATACCCCGTTTTATGCCTCTGCTTTTTGCTGAATAGCTTAGGGCTGTGACAATACCCCTTTCTTTTCCTACAACAACACACTTATCAGACAAAGAGGGATTTGCTGCCTGCTCACAGGAAACAAAGAAGGCGTCGGCATCCATATGGGCTATGGCATTTGGCCAGGATGAGACATTAAAGATATGGTTTTTATTATCCATAGA
>WFYS01000064.1 GCA_015490005.1 Desulfurellaceae bacterium
TCAAACTATGAGGGTTATTACAGCAGTGTGGTTTTTGTCTATTTAATGGCTTTGGGCTATGATGTCATTCCTGAGGATATTACAAACAAAGGCAGGATTGACTTAACAGTTAAGACAGAGGATAAAATACTGATAATTGAGTTTAAGGTTGATGCAAAAGAGGAGCCGATAAAACAGATAAAAGAGAGAAGGTATTTTGAGAAATATTTGAAAGAGAACAAAGACATATACCTCATTGGAATGGTATTTGATTCGAAGGAGAGAAATATTAGCCAGTGGGAAGTTAAGAAAGTGGATGGGTGAATAGGTGGATGGGTGGAGGGGATTTTGAATTGTGAATTTTGGATTATAGGCGGGCAGTTTCTTTCACACTTGCGAGGTATGAAGAAATAGCGTTATTACTGAAAAAATGGGATGTTGGTTATTAAAGATAATGCAAGAAAAAACAAAATGCTGTATATTTAGCATGTGCATGAGGAAATATAAATACATGAAACTTCTTTTAAATTTAAACTAGGACAAGTCGATATCTACAGGCAAGGTTAATTCATATATTATATGTATGGGGGATAGAGGTTTGGCTGGACGTATTTCCTTTAGGATACAAAGGAAAAGCAAAGCTGGGTTTATAGCAAAGAGAGGTCGCCGTATAATTTACGGGGATTTTACGCTTTCTCTAATAAAAAGAAAAAGATTAAAAAAATTCCGTGAAAGCATAGCATGCACTCTCGAAGAATATATAGAAAAAGTAGACGGAGCTATAAAAGACAAAGAATATAGGGAAACAGTAGGGCTGAAAGGGAAAAACATAGCTTTGGGCAGAGAAATATTTAGCATATTTCAAGGATTGTAATGAAAAAAATTTTGGTAACAGGTGGTGCTGGTCTTATAGGTAGTCACTTATGCGAAAAACTATTAAATTTAGGAAATGAAGTCATATGTTTGGATAATTTTTTTACAGGAGAAAAACAAAACATACTTCATTTATTGGAGAATCCATATTTTGAAGTGATAAGACATGATGTTGAAAAGCCCATTACTCTGGAGGTTGATGAAATATACAACCTTGCATCTCCCGCAAGCCCAATTCATTATCAAAAAGATCCAGTGAAAACCATAAGAACAAATGTGTTAGGCGCAATAAATATGCTCGATTTGGCAAAAAAGACCAACTCAAAAATCCTTCAAGCATCCACAAGCGAAATATATGGCGATCCTGAAATACACCCTCAAAAGGAAGAATATAACGGCAATGTTAATCCAATTGGACCAAGGGCTTGCTATGATGAGGGCAAAAGATGCGTTGAGACTTTGTTTTTTGATTACCACAGGGAATATAAAGTAAATATAAAGGTTGTAAGAATTTTTAATACATATGGCCCTAAAATGGTTCCAAATGATGGTAGAGTTGTAAGCAACTTTATAGTACAGGCCCTAAAGGATGAAAATATAACCATATATGGTGATGGAAGTCAAACAAGAAGCTTTTGCTATGTTGACGATCTTGTTGATGGCTTAATAAAAATGATGGAATCTAACGAAATTGGACCTATAAACTTGGGTAATCCTCAAGAAATATCTATTTTAGACTTAGCCAAACTAATTATCAGATTAACAAACTCAAAAAGCAAGATAGTGTTCAAAAAACTACCAAAGGATGATCCCAAAAAAAGAAAACCTGACATAACAAAAGCAAAAGAAAAACTAAAATGGCGACCAAAAGTGGATATAGAAACAGGCTTAATAAAAACAATAAACTATTTCAGGAGTAAAGCTTGAATATTTTAATTGATCTTGATGTTCCTAAATGGGCAATGTTTTTCTGTTCCATAATAGAGAAATTGAGGGAAAAGAATTGTAAGATAATTATTACAAGTAGGGGAGGAGAAGGCTATAGCGAGTTAAATGAAATTATAAAACTTAAAGGTTTAGAATATATAACAATTGGAAAATATGGAGGTCGTTCTCTGGAAAATAAATTAAGAGCAAGCATAGAAAGAATGGAAAAATTAATAGATATAGTAAAATCAAAAAATATAGACATTGTCATGAGCGGAAGTGTTGTCGATGCAGTAAGAGTCGGATTTGGCTTAGGGCTTAAAGTTGTGAATTTCTACGACATTCCCCTAAGCGATTACAGGACAAATTTTAAAAAAGCCCTACCTCAAGCGAGGCTTACAATACCCCTTGCAACGAAAATGTTTAAGCCGTTTGTTGTGCCTGATGAGATATTCTTGGGATTCGGATTAGAAAAAGACCAGATTATCGAATACAATTTTATAGACCCATTAATATGGCTGAAGGATTTCAAACCAGATATAGACTACCTAAAAACAACCATACCTCAAATAGACTTTTCAAAACCAATAATAACTGTGAGGGAAGAGGAATTTAAGGCAAGCTATGTTAAAGGGAAATATCCGTTTCTCTACGACGCCTTAAAAGAAATACAAAACTGGGATGTAAATTTGGTAATCATACCAAGATATGAAGCAAAACCCTTAAAAAAAGAATTCAAAAAAGCCGTAGTTTTGGAAGAAAAAATAATTTTACAGCATCTTTTGGCATTTAGTGATTTATTCGTCGGAGGCGGAGGGACGATAAATATTGAGGCAACATATTTTGGTGTGCCAACAATCTCAACAAGGAGCTTTATTAGCCACTATGATAAATTCCTAATAGACAAAGGGTTAATGTGGCATAGTAACAATGCGGCAGAGATAGTGAGCTTAGCTAAAAGTTTACTTGGTAGTAAAAATATAGAAAAAGCTAGAAGGATTTTTGGTAAAATGAATGTTGATATTGACATGGTTGTTAGCGAAATTTTAAGTTAGGGGTGCGAGAAGGTAAGGATTGGTTGGCATGTTTTTGCATGTGTTTGCTATGATTTTACGTCTTTCTATTGACAAATAGGCTTTAATTTTGTAGAAGCATAAGGCTAAATTGAAGGGAAAAGGAGAGTGGGCGATGTTTGCAGTGATTGAAAGTGGTGGAAAGCAATACATAGTGAAAGAGGGCGATGTTATAAGGGTCGAGAAGTTGCCCGTAGAAGAGAAAAGTGAAGTATCTTTTGACAAAGTGTTGATGGTTGGAGATAAAGTTGGTAATCCTTATGTTGAGAACGCTAAAGTTGAAGTAAAGCTTGTAAGGACAGCAAAAGCTAAGAAAGTTATTGTTTACAAATTTAAAAGAAGAAAAGGCTATAAGCGAAAAAAAGGCCATAGGCAGTGGTTTAGTGAAGTTAAAATTACGAAGATAGTGTCTTAGGAGGGCATAAATGGCTCACAAAAAAGGTCTTGGAAGTACAAAAAATGGCCGAGATAGTATAGGCAAAAGATTAGGTGTTAAAAGGGCTGATGGCCAACGTGTAAAAGCTGGTGAAATTTTGGTTCGCCAAAGGGGAACCAAGTGGCATCCAGGTAAAAACACGGGCAAGGGAAAAGATGATACGTTGTTTGCTTTAATTGCAGGTACGGTAAAGTTTGAAGAAAAATTAGGCAAAAAGCTTGTCAGTGTTTATCCATAAATGTTCGTTGATTATGCAGAAATCTACGTAAAAGCTGGCGACGGTGGCAAAGGCATTGTAAGTTTTAGACGTGAAAAATTTGTCCCAAAAGGCGGTCCTGATGGGGGTGATGGGGGCAAAGGTGGAGATGTAATTATTCAGGCCTCTAAGGATGAAAATACCTTGAGGCCTTTTCGCTTTAAGAAACATTTTAAGGCTGAAAATGGACGGCCTGGTGGTTCAAACAACAAGACAGGCAAAAGTGGAAAAAACCTAATCATTAAAGTTCCAGTAGGCACCATAATAAAAGATGAAAATAGTAATATAGTTGCTGATTTAACAATAGATGGTGAGAGAGTAGTCATAGCAAAAGGTGGCGGCGGAGGGAAGGGTAATGCGGCGTTTACATCTCCGACAAATAGAGCACCAAGAGTAGCTCAACCCGGGAAAAAGGGAGAAGAGAAAAAACTTATCGTAGAATTGAAGTTGTTGGCTGACGTAGGTCTTGTAGGCTTTCCAAATGCAGGCAAGTCCTCTTTAATTAGGTCGATATCTGATGCTAAACCTGAAGTGGCAAACTATCCGTTTACAACCATTCAACCACATCTCGGGTATGTGAGTTTCAATGATAAAGATTTTATAGTGGCAGATATACCAGGTATTATTGAAGGAGCCCATGAAGGAAAAGGCTTAGGGCTTAGGTTTTTAAAACATATAGAAAGAACAAGATTACTGCTCTTTGTGATAGATATTTTGGATGACCCAAAAGAAAAGTTTGATAAACTCCTGGAAGAATTACACTCATTTAGCGGTGAGCTTTCAAAAAGAAATAGAGCCGTTGCTTTGAATAAGATTGACCTATTGGACAATTTGGATAAAGAGGAATTTATCAAACTTTTCGGTGGAGAAACTGTGTTTTTTATTAGTGCTATGAAAAAACAAGGTTTAGATAGACTTTTAGGATGGATAAGCACGAATTTGTAAAAAGAATACAATCTGCCAAACGTATAGTTATAAAAATCGGGAGTGCAGTTCTTTCACGTAACAATAAGATTGACGAGGATACGATAGAAAACATAGTTAGCAATATAGCTGAGATTTCAGAGAACAAACAAGTGCTTATTGTGTCTAGTGGTGCCGTGGCGAGTGGAATATCCGCTTTAAACATAAAAAACAGGCCAACGAACATAGTCAGCCTTCAAGCGCTGGCAAGCATTGGTCAGCCTAAACTTATGGAGATTTATGCAAAATATTTTAAAAAACATAAAAAAACTACAGCGCAAGTTTTAATCACTGTTGACGATATACAAAACAGAAGGAGATTTATTAACGCAAAAAACACGATAATAACCCTTCTAAAGTGGAAAGTTGTGCCTGTTGTAAACGAAAATGACACTGTTGTTATAAAAGAGCTTAGGTTTGGAGATAATGACAATCTATCATTTCAGATAACAAATTTAATAGAGGCAGATGCTTTGATTATATTGAGCAATATTGATGGTGTATACACCAAAGAGCCGTCTAGTTCCTCTGCTGAGTTCATAGAGAAGTTTGATGGAAGTATAGAGATAAAAGAAGGAAGCGTCAGCAAGTTGGGAAGTGGCGGAATAGGCACAAAGATTGATGCTTGCTTAAAGGCTGCAAAGGCAGGTAAATTGGCCTGTATTTTGAATGGAAAGGAAAAGGATGCTCTGAGAAGATTGATAGAAGGTGGTATTAAATTTACTTTTTTTGAACCTTATAAAAGTTATACAAAATCTAAAAAATCGTGGATAGAGTCGTGTAATCCGAGTGGAGTCGTTGTTATTGATAAAGGCGCAAAGAATAGTCTTAAAAAAAGCAAGAGCCTTTTACCTAGCGGCATAAAAAAGGTGTTTGGCGGCTTTGGTAGAGGTGATATAATTAACATTGAAGATGAAGAAGGTTTTTTGGTAGCAAAAGGTATTACAAACTACGATTCAAGTGAGATAGAAAAGATTAGAGGCCACCATTCAAATAAAATCACAGCTATATTGGGTTATAAATACTCAAGTGATGTTGTTCATATCGATAATATGGTAATTATGGAGAACAGCAGTGAGTAAATACGATGAGCTAATGGAGTTCTATAAGACCAAATTAAACTCTGTGGTTTCAGAGAGCAAATGGTTTAAAGTAGACCAAGAGCTTATAGATAAATTTGCTGAGGTTACAGGAGACACCCAATGGATACACGTAGATACTCAAAGGGCAAAAGTAGAATCTCCTTATAAAACAACAGTTGCTCACGGATTTTTAATACTGTCTCTAATTCCATATCTAGTTGGAAGCAATAGAGAGGATTTTTTTGAGAAACACTATCCTAGCATGAAGTATATTGTAAATTATGGGCTAAATAAGGTTAGATTTCCTGCTCCTGTAAAGGAGGATTCTTACATTAAAGCTAAGTTAATACCTGTTTCAATAGAGAATCTTGGAGATTCGGTTGAAATTGTTTATAAAACCATTGTTAACATTAAAGGGGAAGAAAAGCCGGCAGTTGTAGCTGAGCAGGTGGTTAGGCTTTTTGCTTGAGGGGGTAAAATGAACGAAGAGAAAATTATAGATGTTTGTAAAAGGGTTCATGGAGCGTTTTATAGTCTTTCTAAGACATCTGAGGAAAAAATCAATGTTGCATTAGAGAAATTAAAAACTTTGGTTGACAAAAACAGAGAAGATATAAAAAACGTAAACAGCGTTGATATAGAAAATGCAAAAGAGTTAAATCTAAAAAGCTCGCTCATTGATAGATTGCTTTTGAATGATAAAAGAATTGATGGCATGATTGAGTCCATTGATACCGTTATAAAGTTAAAAAGCCCTGTGGGTGAGGTTATAGATGGATGGCGACTTGAAAATGGTTTAAATATTGAGAAGGTTAGAGTGCCTATTGGAACTATAGGAATAATCTATGAATCGAGGCCTAACGTTACAGTTGACGCTGCTATTCTGTGTTTAAAATCCCTGAATAGTGCAGTCTTGAGGGGTGGAAAAGAAGCTATAAATTCAAACAAACTGCTATCAGAGCTAATTAAAGAAGCTCTAAGTGAAAGTGGCATAAACCCCGATTCCATAGGTTTCATAGATGAGACTGGTAGGGAAGGTGTTAAATACATGCTTAAGTTGGATAAGTATATAGACGTTATTGTTCCTCGAGGAGGAGAAGGGCTAATAAGATTTGTTACGGAGAACGCAACAATGCCCGTGATTAAACATGATAAAGGTTTATGTCACTTGTATATAGATGAATTTGCCGATTTAGAAAAGGCTCTTAGCATATCTTACAATGCAAAAGTCCAAAGGCCGGGTGTCTGCAATGCTATAGAGACGTTGCTTGTGCACAAGAATATAGCAGGTAAATTTTTGCCTAAGTTTAAAGAGTTTATGGATAAGGCAAATGTAGAGCTTAAGGGGTGTAGTGATACGAGGAAAATCCTAAATGACATAAAAGAAGCTACAGAAGAAGATTTCAATACAGAATACCTAGACCTTATTTTATCCATAAAGGTTGTTGAAGGCTTAAATGAAGCGATTGAGCATATAAACACATACGGTTCGCACCATTCAGAGGCTATAGTCACTGAAAACTATAACAATGCAGAAAGATTTTTGGATGAGGTTGATGCATCATGCGTGTATGTAAACGCCTCAACACGATTTACGGATGGCGGGATGTTTGGATTTGGTGCAGAGATTGGAATAAGCACAAACAAACTTCACGCAAGAGGCCCTGTGGGCTTAAGAGAACTTACAACTTACAAATACAAAATTAGAGGTAGCGGACAGATAAGAGAGTGAGAATAGGTATATTAGGGGGTACGTTCAACCCTATTCATATTGGACACATCAGAGGGGCTATCAGTACCTACGAAACGTTCTTACTTGATAAAATGATATTTTTGCCAACAGGTATACCGCCGCATAAAAAGGACGATGTTGCTAATGCAGAATACAGATACGAGATGATAAAGCTCTCCATTGATGGGCTTGATTTTTGCGAAGTATCTCGCTATGAAATAGATTCAAACAAAGTAAACTATACGATTGATTCTGTGAGACATTTTAAAAACACATATCCAGATGACGAGCTTTTTTTTATTGTTGGTACGGACGCGTTTTATTATTTGTCTTCATGGAAGAAACATAAAGATTTAATAGAGATTGTTAGCTTTATTGTTGTAAGAAGGCCGGAGTATGATACTCAAATTATCTTGAATAAATACAGAAATATTGTAAACTTTCAAGAGGTGAAGGAAAAAGCAAAATATAGGGCAGAACCTAAAACAGTATACATCTATACTCCGCCAGCTTTTGATGTTTCATCGAGCGCTGTTAGAAATAAAATTAAGAGGAATGAGTGTATTAAATATTTGGTGCCAGAAAAAGTTGAAAAATTTATTGTTGAGAAGGGGTTGTATAGGTGAGAGAAAAGCTTTTGCAGATATTAGATGATAAAAAGGTTGAGGATGTGGTTGTTTATGATTTAAGAATGAAGTCTGCTCTGTTTGATTTTTTTATTGTAGGGACTGTCAGCTCGAGTAGGCAGGTTTATGCTGTATTTGATGATATAAAAAAATCAGGCATAGATATACACCACATAGAAGAGACTTCTGATGGAGGCTGGACACTGATTGATTGTTTTGACGTTGTTATACATCTGTTTACCGAGGAGAAAAGAAAAGAGTACAATCTCGATTCCTTATGGAAAGAGACTGAGAAAAAGAGGGAAAATGAATCTTGATAAACCTATAGAAATTGCAGAAAATGTTTTTTGGGTAGGTTCAGTTATACCTGAAGACCAGTTCCAATGCCACGTGTATTTAATTAAAAATGGTGATGAATCTATACTGATTGACCCAGGTTCGCGTATAACCTATGACATTACAAAAAAGAAGATAGAACAAATTGTAAAATTAAAGGATATAAAGTATTTAATTTGCCATCATCAAGACCCAGATATAATTGGTTGTATGGACCAATTAATAAAGGATGTTGGAAAATCAGAGAAATATATTGTAACTCATTGGAGAACGTGGGCTTTGCTTAAGCATTGCGATTGGGATGTAAAATTATACGAAGTAGAAGAAAAAGGCTGGAAATTAAAGGCTGGTGATAGATTGTTAAAGTTTATTTTCACTCCTTATATGCATTTTCCTGGGGCTTTTTGTTCTTATGATGTTGCTACTAAATCACTGTTTTCAAGCGATATTTTTGGAGGATTTACCCCAACATTTGAATTATTCGCAAAGAGTTCCGAAGATTATTTTGATAAGCTTAAGCCGTTCCATGAACACTATATACCGGGTAACGCGATACTTGTGAATGGATTATCCAAGATAGAAAAATATGACATTGAGATAATTGCGCCACAGCACGGTTCAATCATAAAGAGAGACGACATAAAGCCATTGATAGAGAAGATGAAAGATTTAAGATGTGGATTGTTTGAGAAGTTTACAAACACGAGGGATGTGCTAAAGTTATCAAAGCTAAACGACTTATTGGAAGAGATAATAAAAATCATAGCTTACCAGGAACGATTCTATAAAGTCATCGACAAATTCATGTGTAGCCTAAAGCAGTTTTACAACGTTGATTCTATTAAGGCTTTTGTAATAAGTTCTGATGAAACAAGCATTTTGGAGTTGGATTCAGAGAAAACGTCAATTATTTTTATGAAGGACTACAATAAGTTAAAGCAAATGGTGGAAGCGTCTAGTTATATAAAAAACGGAGCGCTATTCTTTAAGCCTTCAAAATTGCATACGATGTTTGGCATAGAAGAACCGTCTTATACATTTCCTGTGAAAGACCGAAATGAGCGTTTTTATGGTATATGTTTTATTGTTTTTAGTCCAGATGATTTTAATATCTATGTGGATTTAGAGATTTTATCTAAGTTTGAGATTCCTATTTCTATGGCTATCTTGGCAGAAAGAAAAGAGTATTGCACGAACAACAGAATTATACAATTGCACGAGGAGGCGGTTAGAGACCCGCTAACAGGTTTATTTAACAGGAGATATATGAACCTTTTAGCAGAAATGGAGTTTAAGAAAACAAAACGGTATTCACATCCATTGTCTGTTTTGATGATAGATATTGACCATTTTAAGAGTATTAACGATAAATACGGACATAAAGTCGGAGATTTGGTGCTGAAACATGTGGCTCAGGAGATAAGAAATCATATAAGGTCTTCTGATATCCCTATACGCTATGGTGGTGAAGAGTTTGTTATTGTTTTACCAAATACAACAAAAGAAAGAGCATATACATTAGCCGAAAGAATTAGAAAACATATAGACGTTACGCCGATTTTAGTTGATGGTGATGAAATAAATTGCAAGGTTAGCATTGGTATCTCCTCTATGGAAGATAACCCCGAGACATTCGGGGAACTGGTCAACAACTCTGATAAGAGAATGTATCTAGCGAAACAGAGTGGCAGGAATAGAACTGTTTTTTAAGCTTATGTATTTTTCCGGTTGACAAAATCGTGATAATTAGTATATTGATTCTTGCTTTTGCAATTTAGGGGCCCATAGCTCAGTTGGCTAGAGCCACCGGCTCATAACCGGTTGGTCCCAGGTTCGAGTCCTGGTGGGCCCACCATTTTTTTATGGAAGTAGGAAACTTAATCGAGCGGTTGCAGGTATACTTTCCCTTAAGCCTTCAGGAGAGCTGGGATAACTCAGGTCTCCAAATTTCCCCTAAGGATAGGTTTATAAAAGCTATTTTGCTATCATTAGATATTACTAAGCCAACGTTGAACGAAGCATACGAAAAAGGATGTAATCTGATTATAGCGCATCATCCACTGCTTTTTTCGTCCACTAAAAAGATAGATAAAAGTGTTTATCCTTTTAACATTGTTTATAAAGCTATTGAGTTGGGCATAGGTATTTACGCTTTTCATACGAACCTTGACATTGCAGATGATGGTTTGAACGATTATTTATGCGAATTGCTTAAACTTAATGGTGTAGAGAAAATAGAAGATGTTAAACCGGTGAGGATAGGGTATTTAAATAACCCCATGGATTTCTATGAATTTATTGAGTACGCCAAAGAACGGATAGATGTTGGGCTTGTTAAGTTTGTTAGGTCTAATGAGAAAAAAATAAAAAAAGTGGCTGTTTGTAGTGGAAGCTGCATGGATTTACTTGAACGTATGATGAAATACGATTTTGATGTTTTTTTGAGTAGTGATTTGAAACACCATCAAGCCATTTTTGCAAGGGAAAATGGTGTTAATGTGATAGATGCAACCCATTTTCACACGGAAAAATTTTCTAAATTAATTTTAAGAAAAAAAATTGAAGAGATCTCTAAAGATGTAAAAGTATTTATATCGGAAACGGATAGTTTGCCTTGGGATTACAAGTAAAAAAGGAGGTGGCAATTTTGAATGCGGATTTAAAGAAATTGTTGGATATACAGAGTTTTGATAAGCATATAGCTGATTTGGAACTTGAACTTAGAAAAATCCAGCAAAAAGAAGAAAGAATATTGAACGTAGTTGAGGCAAAACTGTCTCAAATTTCAGATGTAAAAGAGGAAATTGATGAACTTGAGAAAGATTTAAAATTTAAAGGGGATTTATTGGAAGAGACTATTGATAATTTAAATAAACTTGAGTTAAAACAAAACAGTATCTCTACAGAAAAACAGCTTCAGGCAGTGACTACAGAAATTGATATTGCTAGGACGAATAAATCTGTTCTTGAAGAAAAGATAGAGTCTTTAAAAGAGCAAATTGAGCAAAAAAATAAGGGCTTGAGAGAGTTGGAAGATAGACATGAACAACTGAAAAAGACTCTTAAAGATTATCAAGAAAGGTTTTCTCAAAGGAGAGAAGAAATAAATAGTGAGATAGATAAAATATCTAAAACAAAAGAGGAGCTACTGCCAACGATTGATACAAAAATACTTAGAAAATACGAAAAAATCAACAAGTGGGCTAAGGGAACCGCAATTGTTCCTGTTGAAAAAGAGGCATGCTACGGATGCTTTATGAAGTTGACTCCTCAAGTCTTAACTTTACTTCAAGATACAGATGAAATTGTGTATTGTCCAAATTGCGGGAGAATGTTGTATTTGGATGAGGATTCTGAAGATTAGCTAATGAATATCGCTGAATTCTTTAAAGAGCTTAAGAAAAAACAATCGATTGATGCTGTTAAACTATCCCGCCCTGAGCTCACAAACAAAGATATAGAAGGTTTTTTTGATAAAGTTATCGATTATTTTGAGGAAAATGGCGCAGAGTTGTACGTGGATGGTGCCTCTGCATCGAATCCGGGTAAGGCTGGCATTGGTGTAGTGTTAAAAATCAAAGGTAAAACCATTAAAAGGACGAGTAAACCTATAGGAGTGGCAACAAACAATGTTGCAGAATACACAGCGTTGATAGAAGGTTTAAAACTTGCACTTGCAGAAGGATTGCATAAGCTTAAAATTTACAGCGATTCTGAGCTTGTTGTCAAGCAAGTAAACGGTGATTATAAAGTCAAAGATAAAAATCTTCTAAAGTTGTACAAACAGGTCAAAGAACTAGAAAAACAGTTTAATGATATAGAAATTGTTCATGTAAGCAGAGAAAACAATAAAGAAGCGGATAAACTCGCAAAAAGCGCAACTCTGTTTTAAGTTTTTAAAATATTTTAAAAGTTATTGTAATATATTTTAGTTGTTAACTATAGAGAGAAGCCCTATAAAATAATAAAGTGACTTGATTATTTCAAAAAAAATAATAAGTTCTTTAAAAAAGATGGGAGGTTAAATAATGGGTAGTAAGACATTAGACTATCTTAAAGGAATTTTGGAGAAGGTTTTAAATGCATCAAAAGAATTAGTACCTACACAGATCATCTATTGGGATGGAACCGTAAAAAACTTTTCTTCTGGTAAGGATAAGGAACCGGTTGCAAAAATCCACATAAAAGACCCTCAAGTAATCTACGATCTCATGGAGCATTTGAGCATTGGTTTTGGCGAGAACTATATGAAGGGAAAATTAGAGATTGAAGGGGACTTGCAACAGGTTTTGAGAATTCAAGCACTACCAGCTATCAAAGAGATTAAGGCGTCACCAAAAGTTATCGCTGAGCTGGTCATAGAGCGACTGAAAACACTTAATACACGGAAACAGGCAAGAAAAAATATTGAGCACCATTATGGACTGGATAACGAATTTTACAAGCTGTTTTTGGATGAGTCGCTTACCTACTCGTGCGGTTATTTTAAAAATTGGGAAACAGACACATTAGAACAGGCACA
>WFYS01000065.1 GCA_015490005.1 Desulfurellaceae bacterium
ATATGGCAAATATGCCTATGTGGCAGACGGCTCTACCGGATTGAAGATTGTAAGTTTGGATAATTTAAGCGTAAGCACTGTATCGCTTTCTGGTGGAGATGCATACGGCGTGGCAGTATATGGCAAATATGCCTATGTGGCAGACGGTACTTACGGATTGAGGATTGTGGACATTGACAACAAAAGTGAAATTGCAGACTGCAGCATACCAGGAGTCTCTAATAATGTAGCACTGTCTTCGGACGGCAAGCATGCCTATACTGCAACCAGTAACGGACTTACCATAGTTGATGTCTCTGAGCCTAAGAATCCTAAGGTCATTGATAATATACCTATGCCGGATGAGGCGTATTCAGTTACAGTCTCTCCGGATGGCAGGTATTTATATGTGTCCGACGGTGTAGGGGGATTACAGATTGTAGATTTAGAACTATTTAAATAGAGGCAAATCTCAAAGGGCCCGTGAAGTTTTTAGTTCACGGGCTCGTTACTGCAAAACTATCATAAACATAAATATTAACCCGAGAAATTTTTTAAAAATTTGAAAATTAACCATTTTTTGTATAAAATTTAATAATGGGTAAAATCACAAGATTTTTAATAAACATATTAGGCCCATATTCGCCTTCTGTATTTTATGGTACAAAACAACGCTTTTTAAACCTGCTACTCTTAATCCTTTTCATAACATTTTTCTTCTCACTGTTTGAAAATCTCTTATTGGGAAATTTAGAGTACACAATAATTTCTGCCTCAAGCTCACTTTTTGCCGGTTTTATGTACTATCTATCACGATTCAAAAGAATCTTCCAACCCGTTGCTATAGCGGTCTTTGTATATTTGCTGTTTCTTCTATCACCTATACTCTGGCACGAAAAGGGGTTAGCAAAAACATCGCTTTCATTCTTATTTTTGTTAATCTTGGCTTTTTCTGTCTACATATTCGAGGGAAGGGTTAGATTAATATTCGTTGCTTCGTCCTTAATGATGATAGTGGCATTCTCAGTTGGAGATATTGTCAATGAAAAAGGAAGAAAGTTAGAGTTTGTAAACTACTCTATTGCTCTGATACTGACCGCTGTAGCGCTCCTAAGTGTAGGATACTATTCAATAAACAGGTTTAAAAAGGAGAAAGAAAAGGCTGAGAACATTTCAAAGCACGACTATCTGACCCAACTTTTAACCCGCAGAGAGGGGATGGACAGATTTAGATACATAATACAATATTCAAAAAGAACAAACAGAGATCTATCCATGATAATGATGGATTTAGATGATTTTAAACGGGTGAATGACACATACGGTCATATATGTGGTGATCATGTGCTCAGGCAAGTAGCCAAAAGCATTAAAAAATGCATAAGGCAAACAGACATTGCAATGCGCTGGGGAGGAGAGGAATTCTTGGTAATTTTGCCTGAAACAAACAGAACCAAAGCCTATATGATAGCTGAAAGAATCAGGAAGGATATTGAAAATACGAATTTTGAATGTGCTAAAAATGAATTCAAAGTCACAATAACGTGTGGCGTTACAATGTTTGACCACTCATTGGAAGAGGATGAAAACATAGAAAAGGCCGACCAAGCTTTGTATAAAGGCAAGAGAAGTGGTAAGAACAAAACTGTTGTTATTTAGCCAAAAGTAACTCTTTCTTTCTTAAAAAAAGAAATACCAATATGTTCAAGGAAAAGATTATGCCCGTTAAAAGGTACACCTCGGAGAAACCGTACGATACACCGAGTTGTATGCCAAATATTGGACCAAGCGTTCCACCTATGTCCCCAAGTAATTGATAAACGGAAACAGCCTTACCACGTACATTTAAATGGGAAAAATCGCCCAAGATGCTCAAAAGCGTTATATTGTTTGCACCAATGGCAACGCCCAGCACAATCAAAGATACAATCAACACAGAGGTCGTTTGAGCCTTTGATAAAAGCAAGAAGCCCAAAAATACCAAAACAGAGGCAAATATACCCAAATTCGATCTAATTTTCAGTTTATCTACAATACGCCCGGACAAAATGCCACTAAAGCCAGACGAGATCATCATAAAAGACATAATAACTCCGCTTGAGAATTTGGGATCTGGGTATATGAAGTGCATGTGTTCTTTTTGTATAAACAAAACAAGCGTGGCCATTACAACACCTTGAAGGGAAAAAAAGGTCAAAAGATTGCCCAAGCCTATAATTGCAAAAAGCCCGTTTTTGAACATAAAGTCAATAGATTCAATTATCGTTATACGCGTCTTGAATTCAGGCCTTACCGTCTCTTTGAAGAAAAACACAACAAGCAAAGAGCCAACAAACGAAGCCAAAGAACTGCTTAAAAATGCCACTTCATCTGAAAAAATAGAAGATAAAATACCACCCAAAACTAAACCTGCAGGAACGCCTAAAGACAGCGCAATCCTCACCTTTGCTGTGGACTTACCGCGTGTTGACCGCTTTGATAGGTTAAGGGCAATGGTGTTTGCGCTGATAAACACAAAAGCAGAGCCTATACC
>WFYS01000066.1 GCA_015490005.1 Desulfurellaceae bacterium
CATTGTTGCAGTAAAAGGAATATTATCAATAATAGCCGAAGCAAAAGCACTTACCCATATAATCAAAATTATTGCGAGTGTCAAACTATTACCTGCCAAATCCTTCACCCATGAGGCTATCATCATTATAACGCCCGTTTGCACACTTCCCTCAACAATGATAAACAGCATCATGAAAAACACAAGGGTAGTCCACTCAACCTCTTTTTCCATCATTTCAGTAATATCAACGCCACTTAATATTAAAATTAAACCTGCTCCAGCCAAAGCAGCTATGGATGGCTCCATATGGAAGAAACCGTGCGTGACAAACAGCCCAATAACAAAAGCAAGAACAAAAAGGCAATATTTAAGGAGCTTGGTGTCAGTTATTTTATATTCTTCCCTGAGCCTTTCAAGCAGTTTATTAACATTTTCAACCTTCCCCTTTTTGTATTCCTTGCCAAAAAAGAACTTCATAACAAAAATATTAGCAATCAATATCAAGAAAATAACGTCTCCAAGGTTTATCAAAAATTGGTTAAATGTAAGATGAGCAAATGAACCAATCATAATATTGGGAGGATCACCAATTAGTGTTGCCGTTCCACCCATATTAGATGCAATCACCTCAGGTATTAAAAGACTCATTGGGTTTATATTCAACATTAAAGCAATTTCTATGGAAACAGGTGCAATTAACAACATCGTAGTAACATTATCAAGAAAAGCACTAACAATAGCTGTCACAAACATTAAAATTATGGACAGCTTAAACACATTACCTTTGCTTACGGCATACGATTTGTATGCTAACCATTGAAATACACCTGTCTTTTTCATCACTCCAACTATTATCATCATACCCATAAGGAGCAAAATAACGTTGAAATCTATCGCCCTTACAGCTTCTTCAAACGAAATAACAAAATAATTTTCATTAAAAATACCAACAGTATAAGAAACAAACAACAAAATACTAGCGCCTAAGATAGACGCAACTGTTCTATGTAATACCTCTAAAGAAATGAGCGCAAACGTCATTACCAAAACAATTAAGGCAATCCAAAAAGCCGGCGTAGTTACACGTCCAATTGTTTCATTGACAGAAGAAATATATATAGTTTCACCATTTGGCAATTTAGAAACCAAAATATTTCTTATGGGCTCATGTATAGTTTTATATGTACTCTTTTTAAACTCTATACTTATATCTGAGGGTTTTAGTTGCTTTATAGGAATTTCTATAAAATAGCTCCCGTTTGTAGTTGTATCCGTCCTTCCCAGCATCTTTCCGTTGTGTAGTATAATAACCTCAACTCCATCTATAGCTGACCCATGATCATTTTTTATAACACCGCCTACCCTCAGGGTTGAAGATTCAGATACACCTACAAAAACCAAAAAAAACAAAACAAAAAAAGCAAACAGCATCTTTCTCATGAGTTTACCCCTACAATTAACTTTTAACGTCCAATCCTATTTGCAAAATCCCTCAAATCGTCTAAATTGTTAAACACGAATTCCAATTTAAACTTTTTGTTCGTTATTTTAACTTTCATGTTTTCAAATTTCTCTTTCAAAGCCTCTACCTCTTCTGGTATGTCAACAACTCGGGCTTTAGCCGCTTTTTCCGCTTCCCTAACGCTTAGTTTTCTTTTAATTATTTCATTAGCCAACACTTTCTGTTCATCCTCATTTTTTAAAGACAGTATAGCCCTTGCATGACCGGCCGATATTAAACCACTCTTCAATTTTTCCATAATCTCATCTGGTAGATTAAGTAACCTTAAGCTATTAGTAATTGTAGCCCTATCCTTACCAATTTTCTTTGCAAGTTCCTCTTGCGTATAACCAAACTTATCTATTAATCTCTTATAGGCTAAAGCTTCTTCAATGGGATTTAAATCTTTCCTTTGTACATTTTCAATTAAAGCTATCTCTGCCGATTCTTCATCTGATATGTTTTTCACAATGGCCGGTATAGATTTCAAACCAGCTAGTTTTGCAGCCAAAAACCTTCTTTCTCCTGCAACAATCTGGTATTTATCTTCATGTTCTCTTACTATAATTGGCTGGATTATACCCTTTTCTTTTATGGATTCAGCCAATTCTTTGATTCCTTTATCATCAAAACTTTCACGTGGTTGGAAAGGGTTTTTTTCTATTATCTCCAAAGATATTGCAATAATCTTATTATCTTTCTCTAGTTCGTTCAATTCGCCAAAGATAGCCTCTAGGCCCTTGCCTAAGCCGCCCTTTTTAGGCATACTTAAGCACCTCTTTAGCTAAAGATAGATAGCTTTGGCTGCCTGGACATTTAACATCATAGGATATAACTGACTTTCCAAAACTTGGAGCTTCGGAGAGTCTAACATTGCGCGGTATTAATGTCTTAAAAATATATTTAGGAAAGTGCCTCTTAAGTTCCATCTCTACCTGTTTAGATAAATTATTTCTTCTGTCATGCATAGTTAGCAATATTCCCTCTATTTTTAAGGATGGATTAAAGGTTCTTTTGACCAAATTAACCGTATGAAGAAGCTGAGCCAAACCCTCCATTGCAAAATATTCACATTGAACGGGCACTAACACAGAATTTGAAGCAACCAAGGCATTTATTGTTAAAAAACCCAGTGATGGTGGACAATCTACCAAAACATAATCAAAACCATTCAGACCCTTTAATAAATTTTTGAGTATTCTCTCCTTATTCTCCAAATTCCTTAATTCAACTTCTGCGCCAATTAGTGATATATTTGATGGTATTATAAAAAGATTATCCATCTCGGTTGGAGTTATAAGTGACTTTAAGCTTTTCTTGCCAATCAATGCATGATATATGCATACTTCCCTTTCTGCATTTAAACCGCTCGTAGCATTAGCTTGAGGATCTATATCGATTATCAAAATTCTTTTTCCAAAAACAGCAAGTGATGCGCCAAGATTGATGGCAGTAGTGGTTTTTCCAACTCCGCCTTTTTGGTTTGTAATAGCGATTACCTTCATATCCTACCTACTGTAAGTACTTCAAACATCTTCTTGCAGGCATCAGGTTTGCATAAATTTTTAGCTCTAGTAGACATCTCAAAAATCTCATCGGCCGTTAGTGATGATATAATACTTAAAACTTTTTTTCCAGTTAAATTTCTGTCTTCAACTATAATAGCAGCCTTAGAATCTTCAAAAACTTTTGCATTGAAATATTGATGGTTGTAGATGGCGTAAGGATAAGGAACAAGAATAGATCCCAAAGATGCACAAGCTATCTCACTTAAAGTACTTGCTCCAGCACGACATAAAATAAAATCTATTGATTTATAAAAATCTTCCATATCGTCGATAAACTTATGCACTTCCCAATCTTTCTTATTCATCTGATATGCAGACTTTACCTTTTCATAATCCTCATCTCCAGTTTGATGTATAACCTTAAAGTTGACATTAAAATTTGAAAGCTCAACCATTGCATTGTTTATGCTTCTAGAGCCTCTAGATCCACCAATAACGCCAATAACAAATGGTTCTTTTATTTTTCTTTCAAAATTTTTAATCTTTATCCTTGTAGGATTACCAACAACAATAGCATTTTCAAAAAAACGACCCGTAATTTCAAAGTTAACAAAAGTAAAATCACACAACTTTGACAAAATTTTATTTGCTTTTCCTGGATATGAATTCTGCTCTAGAATAGCAGATTTAATACCCCTTGTTGTAGAAGCTAGGACAACAGGAAAGCTTACATAGCCTCCAAAGCCAATTGTAAAATCAGGTTTAATATTACCAAGCAACCTTAATGATTTAAAATAAGCTCCTGCCACACCAAAAGCACCTTTAAATTTATCAGCTGAGCTTTTTCCGGCTATTCCTCTTGACTTTAATAAATAATATTCAAAATCATACCTTGGCAAAATTTTCTTTTCTAAACCATAATCCGAACCAATAAGAACCGGATTATACCCCCTACCTCTCAAAAACTCTGCAAAAGACAAAGCTGCAAATAGGTGTCCCCCTGTGCCGCCGCCCGTAAGCACAACGTTTCTCATCGTATTCTCTCAACAATGCTAATACTCTTACCATCTACAAATTGTTTATCAACTTTATAAATCTCATCTGCAATATCAAGCATCTTATCAGAGTGAGTTACCAACAGTATTTGGTTTGCTTTTGAATAATCTTTAATCATAATCATTAACTTATCCAGAGCTTTATTACTCAAGCCAGATTCAATTTCATCAAATATTACAGTCTCGCTAGCTTTTGAAAGTTCTGACAATGCAACCTTCAAAGCTAAAATAAATCTAGACTTCTCACCGCCACTTGCAACCTTGTCTATTGAATCTGGTTCAATATCAGGATTTGCAGAAAACAGCACATCTAATCTATCAAAACCAACACGCGTAACATTTTCCCTATAAAAAACGATCTTAACATTGCTATTTTCCATATTAAGCTTTGATAAACGCTCCCTAACCTTATTCTCAATCAAACCGGCAATCTTTTTTCTTTCTTTAGACAAATTCTCGGCTTTTCCAATCATTGTTTTTTCTTTTTCTTCTAACTCTCCTTTTAGCTCGTCAAGTTTTCTTAAAATATCCTCCCTCTCGTCTACCAAAGATTTCAAATATCCCCTATGTTCTATTATCTCATCCAAATCTTTACCAAACTCCCTTTTCAATTTCTCAAGCTCAAACAAACGAGCATTTATTTTATCTACATTTATACCAGTAAGGTTTTGGTTCAACACATCGTACAATTCTTCTCTTGTCGATCGTATAAGTTCTAGCGCTTCACTTAAAGCTTTTTTTGAAGAAAATTTAAAAGACTTAGACTCAAGTTTATCCAAATCAGATACAATTCTATCCAAAAAAGTCTCCACAGATTCATCCTTCTCATAAAGCCCAAAAACAGCTTCTTTTGCTATATCCATTGCAAATTTTAAATTTTTCACTCTATTTAGCTTTTCTAAAAGCTCATCGTATTCACCCTTTTTAGGATTAATCTTATCTATTGCCTCAAGCAATATCTCTGGGTGTTTGTTTGCAATCTCATTTAGTTTACTTTCAAGTTTGTGTATTTCATATTTAAGTTTTTCATATTCCAAAAATCTGTCGTTAAAATCATTAATAACGTATTCATTAACTCGTGCATCAATTGCTTTTAAAAGTCTATTTGATGAAAATATCTCAAACCTATAATCTTGAGAAACAATACTTAAAAAAAGGTTTTTTAAAGAATAAACAACCTTGGCGGTAACTGGCTCGTGATTAATCAAAGTCCTCGTTGAACCCTTTTTTATAATTTTGGTAAAAACTACCTGTTCATCAAAAATACCATAATTTGACAATACCTTCTTCTGCTCATTAGACAACTTAAACAATAGTGAAACTTTAGAAAAATCACTAAACTTTCCTATAATGCTTGTGTCGACCTTTTGGGAAAAAACAGAATCTATTGCCTTAATTATCAGAGATTTTCCACTGCCCGACTCACCTACAATGGCTGTAATTATATCAGATGGTCCTATAATACACTCATTAATAGTCAAAAAGTTTTTTATCTCTATTTTTTTTAGCATCTTACGCTTCTAATCTTTCTTTCTTCCCAATTAAGTTTTGTTCTCAAAACATCAAAATAACTTTTATCCCTTTGGGTAATTAATTTAATTTTTCTCGTAGATTTTCTTATAATTATTTTTTGAGCAGTGGTAATTTTATATCCAATTTGGCCATCTAATGTGGCCATTACATCTTCAACATTTTCCACTATCCTAACTGACAATGTTGCATTATCTGGTAGTACAATAGGCCTGTTAGACAAAGTATGAGGACATATGGGTGTTAGGATTATACAATCCATAGTTGGATACACAATCGGTCCACCAGATGCGAGATTATAAGCCGTAGAACCAGAAGGAGTTGACACTATCAAACCATCTGCATGATACGTGGCCACATCAAGAATTCTATCATCAAGGCTAACTCTTACATTTATAGGGACTATTCTTGCTAATGCCCCTTTACTTACAACAGCATCATTAAAAACTGTTTTTTTACTGAGCATCTCTGAATTATTGTAAACCTCGACATCCAGCATCATTCTTTCTTCTAAATGATAGTTATTTTGAACAAACACTTTATCCAAAACATTGTACATTGAAGATAGTGGAACTTCTGTCAAGAAACCCATTCTTCCTAAGTTAATTCCGAGTATAGGAATATCCTTTTTAGATTCGTTAACAGACCTTGCAGCTGAAATAAACGTTCCATCGCCTCCAAGCACAATTATCATATCCACATGAGTTGCAAGTTCTTCTCTATCAACACCTTTAATGCCCAAAGAGTTTGCGGCCTCGTGACCTAACACTGCTTCAACATGGTTCTTTTTCAAATACTCCAAAAGCTCCATAACAATTTTATCTATATTTTTAACTTTTGCTTTTGCTATTATCCCTACAGTTTTAAACATTTACCCTCCAAAATAGGCTTTTTTAATCACTCTATCGTCCCTAAAATCCTCTGCCTTACCAAAATCCACAATTTTTCCGTTTTTAAGAAAATAAACCTTATCAGCAACTTTTATGGTTTTATTAACATTTTGCTCAACTATCAATACCGTAAGTCTATTCTTTTTCATAAACGTTATTATATTAAATAAATCTTTCACTAATTTTGGCGAAAGTCCTGCAGACGGTTCATCCAAAATTACAAGTTTAGGTTCCCTAATAAGGCTTTGAGCAATCGATAACATCTGTTGCTCTCCACCCGATAAAAAACCAGCCTTTAATTTTATTTTTTCCTTTAGATTCGTAAAATGCTCAAAAATTCCACTTAATTTTTGCTGAAAACCCACCTCTCCACCAGTTTTTAATTTCTTATAATATGCAACTCTCAAGTTATCAAAAACGGTAAGTTCCTTAAACACAGTTTTTCCATCCGGCAGGTAAGCTATACCAAGATTAGCTATTTCATGGGTATCTAAGTTAGTTATATCTCTGTTCTCAAATACCACTTTCCCATCTTTACCAATAACACCTGCAATTGCGTTAAGTATAGTTGTTTTACCGGCTCCGTTAGAACCTATAACAGCACAAATTTCTCCCTTTTTAATTTCTATTGTAACATCTTTTACAGCTAAAGCTTTACCATAATAAACCGTTAAATTTTCAACTTTTAGCATCACTCACCCATATAAGCCTTTACAACCCTGTAGTCGTTCATTACCTCACTGGGTAATCCTTCCGCAATTTTTTTCCCACTATCCATAACAACTATAGAGTGAGAACAATTGGTCACAAATTCCATATCATGCTCTATTAGAAGTATGGAAATACCCTGCTCCCAAACCCTAAAAATACTTTTCAACAGAAACTCCGTCTCATCCTCATTTAACCCAGCTGCAGGCTCATCTAACAAAAGCAAATCGGGTTCGCTAACCAAAGCTCTTGCAATCTCAATAAGTCTTTTTATACCAAAAGGTACCTGATTAGGAAATTTGTTTAAATATTCCTCTATTTTCAAAAACTTAGAAACTTTATTAACCTTTTCAAAAACCTCTTTCTCTTGCTTTCTATTAAGCCTAAAAATAGCATATATGGGGTTTGACTTAACTTTGCTGTGTAGACCTAAAGCTATATTTTCTTTAACTGTCAGTGTATCAACAAGCTGTATATTTTGAAATGTTCTTGAAATCCCGAGCTTTACTAGTTCGTGAGGTTTATATGAAAATAATTTCTTTCCTTCAAATAGCACATCTCCACTATCAGCCCTATAAAGCCCAGTTATAATATTAAAAAGCGTTGTTTTCCCCGCTCCGTTTGGCCCAACTAGTGCTTTAATCTGTCCTTTTTTGACAGAAAAACTAACACCATCAACAGCCTTAATGCCACCAAAGCTCTTTGTTGCTCTATCTATATCTAAAATATTTCCCTTTTCCATCTTATAAAACCGCCCAATCCTTTAGGCATAAAGATTGCAGCAACGACCAGAAGCAAACCATTAACTATCGGCCAATAATCCTGTAAAAATGTCAGGATATTCGGAAGAGAAGCCAAAACAACCGTTATAATCAAAGACCCAAAGATACTATCTATACCCCCAACAAAAACCATAACAACATAATTTATGGACTTTAAAAGGTCAAAAGAAGAGGGTGAAATGAAACCAAGATAAAATGCATACAAACCTCCAGCCAAAGCTGCATAAAAAGCACTCAAAGAAAAAATCACTACTTTATACAGATGAACGTCAACACCAAAAGATAAAGCTGCCAGTTCCTTTTCATGAATGGCCCTAAGAGCCCTTCCAAAATGTGAATTTACAATTCTAAAGCTTAAAAAGGTAAAGAACAATACAACGAGCCAAACAAAAAAGAAAAATTTTCTCTCATTATCAAACACAAAATTTCCTACACTTAGCATTGGTATTCCCGTCAAGCCTTGATGACCCCCCGTTAAATCAACCAAATTGTTGGCAAATATGTAAATTATCTCTCCTATTGCAAGTGTAGCCATAGCCAAGTAATGGCCTTTTAGTTTTAATGTTGGAAAACCAATAATCATAGCAAAAACAAATGTTAGCAATGACGATATTAAGATTGACAACCAAGGGTTTAAATTAAATTTAATGGACAAAATAGAAGATACATACGCACCCAGTGCGACAAAACCAGCATGACCCAAAGACACTTGTCCAGCATAGCCAAGAAGAAGATTTAAACCCATAACTACAATGACCGTCAATGCCGCGATTGATATCATATTGAGAATAAATGGGTTCTTTATCAAAAATCCGGAAAAGAAAAAGAGAGCAATCAAAACATACGTGCCAGTGCTTTCCTTCATTTAAACCCTTTCAACATCCTTTGAACCAAAGATACCAGAAGGTTTGATGAATAAAACAATAATCATAATAAAAAACGCAACTGCATCTTTGTACGATGAGGATATGTAACCCGCAGACAAAGACTCAGATATTCCAATAATCAAGCCACCTACTATCGCGCCAATATTATTTCCAAAACCTCCCACAACACTTGCAGAAAATCCCTTTAAACCCATCATTAAACCAATGTTATATTTTGCAAAACTTATAGGAACTATTATTGAACCACCAACTGCCCCTAAAAATCCACTTAAGAAAAATGAAACGGATTTCACTATTTCAACGTCTATACCAAAAATACTACACGCCAAAGGATTCTGTGAGGCCGCAAGCATAACTTTTCCAAAGTTTGTCAAGTTTAGAACATAGAAAAGTAAACCCGCAAGGATCAGAGCACCAACCAACACAACCAAATATTGAGAAGAAAAAGTCAATCCAAAAACCGTTACACTCTCAAATGGTAAAAACTGACCAACAGAATGGGCATTTTTGCCAAAAATCAGCATGGCAGTACCCCTTATAACCATTGCAAGACCTATGGTGAGAATTATCAGAGACAATTCAGTGGGGTTCTTTGTGTTTTTAACAAAAACAAAATGTATAGCATAGCCCAAGAAACCAACAATAAGTGAAACAAGAAAAAGTGATGCGACTAAAGGAACATGAATACTAATGAAATAAAACTGCAGCATTCCACCTAACATAACAAATTCTCCTTGGGCAAAGTTGACAATACGCGTTGTGGAATAGATTAGATTAAAACCCAAGGCCACCAACGCATATATTAAACCTGTTATGATTCCGCTTATTGTGTATTGAACAAATGCTTCTATTTATTTGCCTCCCATTTTTCAGCCTCTTCTTTAAAGAGAGACGCAGTGAGATTGTCGATGTTACAAAAATGCACTTCTTTTACGTTTTTCGCGTCTTCCAAAAACTCCATTGCCGTCGTAAAAATGATATGCGCAGCCCTTTCTTTTGGGAAACCAAAGATACCAGAGCTTATAGCCGGCAGAGACACGCTTTTTATTCCCTTTTCCTCAGCTAACTTTAATGCACTCAAAACAGCACTCTTAAGTTTGTTGTCCTCACCACCTTCACCCCAAACAGGCCCAACGGCATGTATCACGTATTTAGCCTTTAATTTGCCAGCTCCAGTAATGGCTGCCGACCCAGTAGGCACATAGCCAATCTTGTCACTTTCCTCCTGTATTTCATAGCCACCCTTCCTAACAATAGCACCGGCCACGCCACCACCGTGTTTGAGATGTGAGTTCGCAGCGTTTACAATAGCCTCAGTATCCTCCTCCGTTATATCACCTTGAACAACCTTCACAATTTTATCATCAACCCTTAATTCTTTTAAAATTTTCATTTTTTGTCCTCCAAACCCAATCTTTTCATTTTTGAACGTTCCTTCAACTCCCTCAAATAAATGCCATCAAACAGCTTTGCAAAACCTAAAGGCATATAAGTTGCAAAATACCTCAAGACTATCTTGGGTTTAAATGTCATTCTCAAGGCTTTTAACAGATATTTCCTGGCCTCTGCTCTATTACCTGTATGCAACAGATAACTCCCCCAACGGGAGTAAATCTTAGAAGCCGAACTGTTTAGGCTCATATTCAACTTTTTAAACTCTTCCTCGCTCAATCCACTTATGAATTTGCTCATAACCTTGCAATCATTCATCCATCTTTCCCAAGGAATTCTATAATTTAGACATGTTCTTTTATAAACTAAACAATCATCAATATAAGCAAAATTCCCATTTCTCATCATCCTTAACCACATATCCCAATCCTCTGCAGTAGATAAACTTTCATCAAATAGGCCAGCTTCAACTATTGCTTCTCTCTTCACGACCACTGCGCTCGGATCGATAAAACTACCTCTAACTATCCAATCCAAACCAATAATATTCGGCACCTTTCCATCTTTATAGCCTATTTCTTTAACCCTACTTTCATAAACTTTGTAATAATTCGCGAAAACACCTACAACATCACCCTTTTCAAGCCTTTCAATAGTTTTCTCAAGAAACCTTCCATCCCACCAATCATCGTCATCCAGAAAGGCTATATATTTACAGTTTGACCGTTTTATGGCTATATTTCTGCTACACGATACTCCACAATGATTATGTTTTATGAAAATAACACTTGGAAATTTGCTTTTTATTAAGTCCCCCACATCTTTTTCTGATCCATCATCCGATACAATAACCTCTACATCTTTATAAGTCTGATTAAGCGCGCTCTCAATGGCTTCTAAAACCAATTCACCCCTATTGTATGTGGGTATTATAACGCTTACACACTCAGACATTCATCAACTCCTCGATTGCCCTTGATACTTTATCTGAAGATAATACATCAACAACAAACTTCCTACCATTTTTGGAAAGCCCATCCAAATCTTTAGTGGCTTTTATGATCCCTTTAGCTATACTATCCGCATCAATGCCGGTTATTATCAAATCCCTGCCACTTTCTGCCAATTCACCTATACCTGTCGCCCTTGTTGCCACTGTTGGTATGCCACAAGCCATCGCTTCTACCACAACATTGTCAAATCCACCCTTCTGTGATGGCACAACGCATAAATCAAAAATGCTGTAAACTTCAGGTGTGGCCTCAATGGATCCAAGAAAAACAACCCTATCTTCAATACCAAAATCACTTACCATCAGTTTCAACTTATCCCCAAAAGGCCCATCACCAACAAGCACAAGCTTACCCTCAATGCCACTTTTGTAATACACTTCTATTAAAACATCAGCTCCCTTTGGATTGTAAAACCTAACAACAGAGCCTACAATAAAATCATCATTTTTAAGCCCAAATCTACTTTTTGCTTTGGTTTTCTCATCCCTTGATAGAGGTCTAAAGTAATCCGTGTCTATTGGGTTATAAACAATGGCTATCTTATCCTTAACCATGGGCAAAACCCTGAGCACATTATCCCTAACTGTCTTGGAATTGACAATATACAACCTGCTTTTCTTTGTAAAATACTCCATAGCTATGCGTCTATGCCATTTCTTTTCCCATTTCCAGACTGTACTGCCAATAAACGTATAAACAGGTATATCCTTTCCCAGCAATGCCATTTTTGTCGTATAGTCCGCTAAAAACTCAAATGTAAATATGACGTCTGGCGCTATGCTTTTTATAAGTTTTCTCAATTTCAAAAATACATCAACCCTGTAAGATCTCAAAGCCTTGTTATGTTCGCCTGTCACTTGATAGGCTTTTATACCGTCGTTTTCTGCCCTTTTTATTACCCCCTCATCTGCTTTCATTATAGATGCGATAAAAATCTCATAGCCCCTTTTCTTTAAACCTTTCGCAATCCTATAAGCCCTTCTTTCTGGTCCACCAAAAAAGCCGAACATATCGAGCACAAAGAGGATCCTTTTCATCTGTGCCATATAGCATAAACCTTTGCGGGTAACATTTCTTTATTCAAAATCAACTTCCTTTTAAAGCTGACCCTACCCTGCACTGCCTTAATTCTACCAATCTTACAAAAATCTTTACCAAAAAAGGCGCTCTTTTTTGTTGTAAAACAGAACTCAAAGCCCAAATCCTTGGCTATTTCAAGTGAATCTTCACAATACTCACCCCACGGCCAGGATAAAAAAGGCGTTGCAACACCCAATTTTTTCCCTATTGCATTCTTTGAACTCTTCAAATCCTCAAAAACCCTATCCTTGAATTCCTCTACACTCTCAAAATGGCCTTTATTACCCAAATCATTAGCCTTTTTAACCGTCTCTTCCTCATCTTTGCATTCCAAATACATCTCCCTAACCTTATCTAAAAAATCACCATCTGGGTAAAATCTCCTTGTAGAAAGGGAACTCTTCATTTCAAATATGGGATAGCCTTCCAATGGTTTTCTACCCAAAGTATATTCATAGCTCCAATGGGCATCCGAAGGTCTTTTCCATACACCTATAATTTTATCGCTTGAGAAAACCTTGACATGGCTATCGGAATGAGAGCCGATTACAAATACACCACTTTTTTCCATGATCCTCAGTTCATCCCAGCTTAAAAACTCACTAAAGTCACCGTTTAAAGAATCATATAGAGCCGTTTCTTCCCTTTTTGGCACAAACAGGTTATTTTTGCCGTCTTTGAGTGTCTTTTTCGGGTTTACATCCGTAATTTTAGATGTAATCATAAAAATCAACACCCTTAACTTTAACTCTTCCAAAATTGGGTATGCATACACATAGTTATCCAAAAAACCGTCATCAAAAGTTAAAAGTACAGAAGGCCTCTTAAGATCAACCCCTCTTTTTAAGTCAAACAGAACCTCTGGACTTACAATGTCAAAGTGTTCCTTTAAAAAAGACAACTGCCACCTAAAGGTATCTACATCTACATCATAGCCTTTGAACGGCAGTATCCTATGATAGTAAAGGACAATCAGTGGTTTCAATACTCTATTCTTGCAGCCGTTAATCTATCAACTTCCAATATTCCTTTGATAAAACGATAGAAAAAGCTTGCTGGTAAACCAACAACAGATATCATATAATTGCCATCCTTTCCGAACCCAACAAGTCTACCTTTAACATCCCCAGATGACCAAACAAGTTTAAGTTGACTATCATTTAAACTAAACAGCTTTATATTGTATCCCTGATAGTGTTGTTCATTTATCGTTATGTTATGAGACAGATAATTTCTCATTGCCAAAATTTTAAAACCATCTTTCGTTTTCAAAACCTGTATGCTCTTAGGTATAATTATAGAGTACTTAAAAGCATATTCTGGTGTATAACCAGCTTTTCTTGTGCTGACGTTTATAGGCTCAGGATAACGCTCAATAATTCTCTCTCCTCCACCAAATACATAAGGAGCTTTATATGTTATCTTCCCTTCAACCGTGTTGTAAACTTCAAGCTCTCTTGAACTATTTACAAAGACTATATCATCACCAACCTTATAGAAATTATAGAAACTGTTTGTATCTATATGAAGGTTAAACTTCAAAGCGGCAAAAGTATTTAAATCAAGTTTATATATTGGACCAAAAAATGGATTCCTTATGCTCGCCTTCTGCGTTATAAGAATAGGATGATTGGAAAATCTATCGAAAAATCTTATATGATATGGAATATCATCTTTAATAACATGGAATTTCTTATTTTCAATATAGCCCAAAGCTGATGACAAATTTCCATATCTGTTAAAGTTGCTAATAGCAATAATATATTTTCCATTAAGTTTTACAGCATCGATATTTATAATATTGTATCCATACCTAAAGCTAAATAATTTGTCAAATGAATCTATATCAAATCTATATACAGTAACTTTCGAACCCTGGGCAACAGCCATGACATTTCCGTCTTTATCATCAATCTTGCCAAAAAACGTGGCAGTTGTTCCGTATCCAATATTTTTATACAAAACAACCTTATATGACGACGAAGACATCTGAAGTCTAGTATAAGGACTATATAAACCAAATCTGTTCAGAATAGACTCCCAAAAAGTTAACTTAGGTTCCAATCTCAAATTGGAGGCTACTAAATTATTAGGAGGTATGTTTTCTATATTTGTTTGATTCAGCACTGTTCGAGTTTTGTTATCTATCTTAATAGAACCCCTTTCAATAGCTGAACCTGAATAACCATCATATAGTTTGAATTTCAGCTTTTTATGTTTAACTGTGGAAACCAAAAGCACCAAATCGGCATCTACCACATTGGCAAGCTTTTTTATTGCCTTCTTTTCGTACAATGTACTTATTCGATTTTTAACAAAGGCAATTTGCAAGGTATCTGGGCCTATAACAAAAAAACGACCTGTATTGTAGAGCTTATCTTTAACTTGTGAATAAATGTATGGATTTCTTGTTATTATGGCTATTCTATAAGATGGTTTACCAGCAACCCACTGGTCTCCAGTTTCTGGCCTTCCACCATATATCTCTTTAACACCATTTGGTATGATTCCTAAACCTAAAAAATATTTTCTTTCACTTTCTATTCCCTGAGTGATTAGCGCAACAGCTTTATTCTTGTAAACCTTATTAACCGTTGCAAAACATATCCCTTCCTTAAGCTTCACAGATTCGTTTGTATTTAATGGAACAAAACTCCCTTCATTTCTATATACATAGACAAAATAACCTTTATATAAGCCGTCCTTTTCACCTCTATTTAAAATAAGTTTTTTCCCTTTAACTCCTATGATCTTACCATTTACAACTTTAAGCTTGGACAGTATTTGGTTGGCCAAATTATCAAAAACTCCATTTGCATTTGACACAAGTGGTAAAGTAAATAAAAATAGCAATAAAACTAAAATTTTTCTCATTTTTTCAATCCTTTTAATTGTTCAACAATCTTTTTTGTCTTCTTATAAAGCTTAGTAACCTCATTTAGTTCCTCTTTTTTCTCCTCTATCAAATCTTTAGGGGCTTTTTCTAAAAAGGCGTCGTTATTTAATTTGTTATTTAAAAAGCTCATAGACTTCTCTTGCTTCTTTAAAAGTTTTGATAACCTATCTATCTCCTTGTCAACATCAATATTACCCTCTAAAGGCAAATATATATCCGCATAAACTGTGGACTGAACAACACACTTTTCTTGCTGTTTAGTGATTATGGAAAGGTTATCTACGCCAGCTAGGGCATGAATATAATACTTAAAGTTAATAAGTATAGATTGAGTATTCTCATTTTCTGTTTTAATAAACACATCAACCTTTTTTGATGGTGGTATGTTATACTCACTCCTTAAGTTTCTTATAGCTCTAATTATATCAAGAACAATGTCCATTGCTGCTTCTAGTTCTCCAGCAATGTCAGATTGCCCTATTTCAGGAAATTCCTCAACCATAATAGATTCGCCGTCTTTATTAGGCAACTTTTGCCACAGTTCCTCTGTTATAAACGGTATAAATGGATGCAAAAGCCTCAAAATAGTCTCAAAAACCTCAAGCAATGTATATTTAATTGAATAAGAAAATTCATCATTCATATGCACTTTGCTCATTTCAATATAATAATCGC
>WFYS01000067.1 GCA_015490005.1 Desulfurellaceae bacterium
AAACCCTTCCTAAGTGTTTTATTATATCTATCTGATCATACAAATTGGATTCCTCTGAGTCCAAAGAGTCATGAAATTTTGACATAAAGTCTCTGTCAACCCTTAGAATTTTGTACAGTAGCGGTTTTATACTTTGCTCATCTACACCTAAAATATTTAGTATGCCCAACACCATTTCAATTGCCCTTGTTATTCTATATCCGCCAAAAAACCCATCCTCTTCGTACTCTTGTCTTACGTTTATGTTTCCAGCGATGCATTTTTCCTTCCCTTTAATCTTAATATTAACAATGTGAGCCCCCATTGGTCCATAGAACTCCCTGTTTATTTCAATATTTTTGGTTTTGGTGTTTAAATATCTTGTGCCAGGTGAGTTAAATAGATAGACAAACTTCAAATACTGCCCCACCCTATCAACTAAATCTTCACTTTCCTTAATTGAGGGTTCTAATTCCAGTTCGGCTTCGCCCAAAGGTATAAACCTCATAATTTGCAATGGAATATCTTCAGATATATCCCCTATAAATTTAGCAACGTCCAGCACCTCTTTCTCTTTGCCCTTAACATATGGAATGGATACCTCCACATGAACCCTATTTTTTACAAGCATCTCAATGTTACGAAAGACAGGTTGAGCAGTTGGAACCCTGCATATTTCCCTATATATCTCATCACTAAAACCTTTAACTCCAACATTTACAAAATCTATATAAGGCATTAGTTCACTCAAAGCCTCTTCCGTAAAATAAAGGTTGCTTGAAAAACCCACCAACAATCCTCTTTCCTTTGCTACTCTGGCAAGTTTTTTAAAAGAAAAATACGAAACTATAGGGTCATTTATTCCAAAGCTTATGCCTATACAACCTTCATCCATGGCTTTTTTAACCAATTGCTCTAGTTCCACCTTTACCAGCAATTTGGATAAATGAAGTGTGTTTCTCGTTAACACCTCTGAAACACACCCTTTACATTTAAAATTGCATCCCAATGTGCCTACCTGAAGAAATTTGTTATTAGGGTAAAAATGAAGCATAGGATGTGTCTCAATATTTATGGGAAAAGAAAACAAAAAACTATCTGGGAATTTTTCGACTATTTTACTATTTTCACATTTATACATATTGCAACGGCTTCCCTTCTCTCCAGTGATGTTACACCTCAATTCGCAAATATTACATTGCATTTAACTACCCCTCGCATTTTTATTTACACTATCTAAAAGATTTTTGGCAACACCAGACTCATTCTACCTTGGGTTTTTATAAGAACATTCGTTTCATACAAATTTGATAAATTTCTCTCTGTTAGCACCTCATCAGTTCTGCCAAAATCAACTACTTCACCATTTTTAAGCATGAGGATTTTATCCGCTAAAAAGCTCGCTAAATTTGGGTTGTGTAGACTCACTATAGCACAAATACTTTCACCATTTACAATATCTCTTATTCTTTTGAGAAATAAGTATTGATTTTTGAAATCCAAATGATTGGTTGGTTCATCTAACACCAAGATTCTTGCTTTTTGAACTAAAACTCTTGCAAGTGACACCAGCTTCTTTTCCCCACCACTTAAAGATGAATAAATTTCTTTAGCCAAATGCTTAACATTAAGCATTTCTAATGATTTCACCGCAAGTTTCATATCGTTAAAAGAGGGCTTTCCAAAAATTGATATGTAAGGGGCTCTACCCATTAAAACCACATCTATAACTCTATAGGCAAAGTTCATTGAATCTTCCTGTGGTAAATAAGAAATTAATTCAGCCCTTTCTTTAAAAGTAAGATTGGTAACCTCTAAATCATCGATTTTAATCTTACCATCATTCGGGTTTAGTATCCCTACAATACATTTTAAAAGCGTGGTTTTACCAGATCCATTTTGACCCAGAACGACCAGAATCTTTCCTTTTTCGACATTGAATGATATGTTCTTTAAAACGCTTTTATTTGGATAACTGAAACACAAACCTTCCACGTTAAGCGTATTCATATTTTTATTCTCCGGTTTCTGTAAATGTAGATAAATATGGGTGTTCCCATTAATGACGTTATAATACTTATAGGTATCTCTCCATTTATCAAGCTCCGTGCCAGGTCATCTGACAGAAGCAATATGGTACCCCCTATAAGTATGGTAGCTGGTATAACCTTAACGTTATCGCTTCCTGTAAGCAATCGAGCAAGATGTGGAACTACAAGACCAATCCAACCTACCATACCAACCACGCTAACACTCGCGGCCGTTATTATAGTAGATAATGATATTACTATTAATCTTAGGAGTCTTACGTTTATTCCGAGTGTAGCAGCACTCTCTTCATCTAATGAGACTATATTTAATCGCCATCTAATAAGATAAATAACTAAAATGCAAATCGATATAACAATCATTATAGGCCATATATTCCATGTAACAAATGAGAAACTCCCCAAAAGCCAAAATATTATCTGCGGTAGTTGGTTATTTGTATCTGCTAAGTACTTAGCTATCCCAACCAAAGAGGTAAAAAATGCGCCTACAACAATTCCAGATACGATCAATCCCAAAATAGATTCTCTTCCGTTTTTTTTGGATATGAAAAGTGCCAAAAAAACGGCCAACATTCCAAATGTAAATGAGGAAAGAATAAGCAACGAGTGGTTGAAATTAAGCAATATTCCTAATGCTGCCCCAAATGCCGCACCATTGGCAACCCCTAAAATATCAGGAGACACTAA
>WFYS01000068.1 GCA_015490005.1 Desulfurellaceae bacterium
ATAATAAACGACAAAAAAAGCTATTGTTGACAGTTTTTAAGTATTTAAGCTACCCTTTTTTCACACCTAAGAAGTGTGAAAGATGGTTAATGGTTAAATTGTCGAATGGGTTAGTGATAAATTGGGAGTTGGTGAATAGTGGCTGGTGGTTAGGATTTATGGTTTAGGATGCAGGATTTTGGACTAAAGCCGGACGCTCAGCGTAGGTATAAATGCTTTATCATCGGCTTTGTTTGGATTGAATAAAACAAGAAAGTAAAAAGAACGACGCAGACCATTAGCCTTTTGTCTTTGTAAAGAAAAAAACAATACTTAGAAAACCATAACACAATAAAATTGTGTTGCGAACAAATAAAGGAATTAAAGGACATTGTGAGCAATATAATTTTATTGTGTTTGAAAGACAAGAAAAAAGGTTAAATGGTAAAATAGGCAAGTGGTGTTTAGTGATTGATGGGTAGCTTAAACTTAATTTGAATTGCCTTGCGGTTTAAAAAAAGAGATGGTGCCGAGGGCGGGACTTGAACCCGCACGGGAGTTATCCCACCACCCCCTCAAGATGGCGTGTCTACCTATTCCACCACCTCGGCAGTTTTTCAAATGCGAGATATTGAATATCTTATTTCGTTTTAATTGTCAAGAATTATTGTGATATTATTTTAAGAGCAAGAAGCCTGAATTTGCCTTTGTTGACTATTGAAACGCCAGTTGATATTATTTATAAAAGCGTATAAGGAGTTTAGTAAAGTGAAAGTGCTGCTTGTTGAAGACGATATGCTGCTTGGGGAATCCCTATCTGACTATTTAACCAACGCCGATTTTGACGTTAAATGGATAGACGATGACAGAGTCGTTGTTCAAACTTTAAGCGTTGAACTTTTCGATATAATCATACTGGATTTGATACTTAAATACTTTAAAGGCGAAAAGTTGATAGAAAAAATTAAACAAAAAGTGTCTGATGTACCGATTATAATAACCACAGCTAAGGATAGCATAAGTTCTAAAGAGGAGTGTTTTGCTCTTGGGGCTGACGATTATATTGTGAAGCCTTTCGACCCGAAAGAGTTGGTTTTGAGGATGAAGGCGGTTTGCAAAAGATACTACAGAATAAGCAGTAAGGAGACAGTAGGAGATGTCGAGATAGATGTGGAAAACAGGATTGTAAAAAACGGAAACGATGAGATAGTTCTAACCAAAAAAGAGTGGGATATTCTTCTGTTTTTACTCAAAAGGAGAGGTAAGATTGTTACGCACAACGACATATTGAACTATGTCTGGTCTGATAGCGATGTCGGCGAGGAGTCCGTTCGAACCTATATTAAAAAATTGAGAGCCGTTTTGCCTGAAGGCTCCATCGAAACCCACAAGGGAAGGGGATACAGATTAAGGTAAACTTTGAAAACAAGATTATCATATCCTTCGGAGCAATCATAATTTTATGGATAGTTGCCATTAATGTATTGATTGTCACTTTTTTTAAATATAGAGAGGTTGACAGATTAACAAACGAAGCTAAACTTTACACCTATATAAAATCAAAAAGACCGGATTATAAGCTCCCAAAACACATTAAAATTAAGAAATACTATGGGAAAATCAAGGACTTTCAGTTATTCGGCGGCTATAACGGACGTTTTGTCTATTTTAGCAAAGATTATATGAAAAAAGATATGAACAGATTTGTTTTTACACTTGTTTTGTGGGAATTTGCCCTCTCTTTTTTGTTAATTGTTATGGTTTATACCGTGTTGAGGCATTTTTCAAAGAAAGAGCAACGGCATAGGGAGTTTTTAAGTTTTTTGCTTGGTGCCATTTCTCATAAATTCGGCAATTTTTTATCTGTTCAAAGGCTCAACCTTGAACTCATAGAAACGCAGAATAAAAAGCCTCTTAAAAGGTTGAAAGAGGCGTATGTATTTATGGAGAAGGATTTTAAAAACATAGTTAAAATGATAAAAGATTCTGAAAATGCTAACTCTATGAAGTATAACGTAGAAGATGTGATAAAAGACACTCTCGATTTATTTAAGGATAGCCTGTCAAATAAAGAGGTGAGTTTGTCAATAGTGAATGCAAAAATAAGCTCAAACGGAAACGATTTTTACAACGTTATCCACGAGTTGATGGAAAACAGCATAAAGT
>WFYS01000069.1 GCA_015490005.1 Desulfurellaceae bacterium
CAGGCAAGAAAAAATATTGAGCACCATTATGGACTGGATAACGAATTTTACAAGCTGTTTTTGGATGAGTCGCTTACCTACTCGTGCGGTTATTTTAAAAATTGGGAAACAGACACATTAGAACAGGCACAGAACAACAAATATGAACTGATATCAAGAAAAATCGGCTTAAAAGATGGCGATAGGGTTGTTGACATCGGCTGTGGCTGGGGTGGTTTTTTGATATATGCAGCCCAGAGGTTTGATATAGAGGGTGTGGGTTGCACAATATCAAAAAACCAGGCTGACTATGCAAACAAAAAGATAAAAGAGCTTGGGCTTGAGAAAAAGATTAAAGTATTGTGTGAGGACTATAGAAACTTAGAGGGAAGGTTCAACAAGTTCGTCTCCATCGGAGCCTATGAGCATGTAGGTAAAAACTATGCGGGTGTATTTTTTAAAAAACTTGATAAATTGCTTGAGGATAATGCTTTAGGACTGCTCCACACCATAGGACACAACAAACCTATGGAGACAGACGCATTCACAACAAAGTACATCTTCCCCGGAGGTTATT
This sequence comes from Desulfurellaceae bacterium, assembly GCA_015490005.1. Lineage (GTDB taxonomy): Bacteria > Campylobacterota_A > Desulfurellia > Desulfurellales > Hippeaceae > Hippea. The sequence continues at coordinate 557 of WFYS01000069.1, forward strand.
TGCCTTCTTTGGAAGAGTTGATAAGACACATGAGGCGTGTGGACTTTTATGTTATAGATGTTGAAAACTTGAGACCTCACTATGCAAAAACGCTTGACAACTGGATTGAGAGATTTAACAAAAACAGAAACAAAGTCGTTGAAATGTATGGTGAAGAGTTTGCTCGGATGTGGTATCTATATCTAAACGGTGCAAGCGTTTCATTCAAATACGGCGATGGTGAGGTTTATCAAATACTATTCTCTAAAGGTAAGCTACCATACGAGCTGTATCCAAAATACAGGGGAAAAATCTACGAGAACTGGGATTAAAAATTTAAGGGGGTGGCAGAAATGCCACCCTTACCCTTTTAACTAAAGCTTTCTTTATCCTTCTTGCTATCAAACATGTAAGCAAACATGGGTACATAAACAAGAGTCAAAATCGTTCCGACAAGCAAACCACCCACAGCCACATCGGCAAGCGGCGAAAGCCTCTCTAAGCCCACGGCACGCTCCAAAGCAATAGGGATCATACCGGCTATAGTTCCAAAAGCCGTCATCATAACAGGCCTGAACCTGATTCTCACACTTTCAAGGGCGCTCTCAAACGCAGACTCCTTCTTGCGATAGTGCTGGTAAAAATCCATCAACAGAACGGAGTTTTTGATTATTATACCAAACAGAAGCAAGATGCCCATCATGCTCGGCATACACGAGGGCTTATGAAATACAAGCATAGCCCATGAAGCACCTATCATAGAGAGTGGCAGAACAACAATCATGACAAGCCCCATCCTGACAGAGCGATAAACGGCTATCAGTGTGGTAGTAAGCAGTATAACACCGATTAGAATTGCCTTCAGCATTCGTTTGAAGCTATCGTTCAATTGAACAATACTGCCCGCCTGCTCGATTAAGTACCCCTTCGTATTCAAATGCTTTAAGATTCTATTGCTATCAGCCGTAATCATGGTTATGGGCTTTTTATTCCTATAGCCATTAACATCTATACTGTAAAGTAGCTGATCCCTTTCAATTTTAGCCGGTGTAAAATGCTCCTGGAATGTGGCCACAGCTTCAAGTGGAATGTAGTAGCCAAACGGTGTCTTTATTGGTAAAAGCCTGATGGAATTCAAGTTTTCATTGAACTTACCCTTCAAATAGACCCTCACAAATTGGGTGTTCATGGATGCAAAATCGCCGTTGATGGAAGCAATCCTGCCGTTTACGGGGATCTGGTCTATAATTTGCGCAGGTGTCAAACCATAGCTTAGAGCTTTATTTGTATCAATCTTAAGTGATATTTCTTGATAGTTAGAGTCCCAACTTGTGTCAACGCTCGTTAAACCCTTTATTTTCTCCATGTTTTTTGCAATGTAGGATGCCTCTTTGGGCAAACCGTAATATGTGGCACTTCTAACCCTTACATCTAAGGGAGCTTTAATCGTTGAAAGTGGCGTTGCACCGAAATCATAAACATCTACACTCTTGATGCCTTCAAGCTGATTGAGTCTATTTCTAAAAATTGTCTCTATTTGCCAGATAGTCAGTTTTCTATGAAATCTATCAACACAGTTAATCGTGATTGTGGCCTCACTTGGCAGATTTCCATTTCCCAAAGACAGAACACCTGCCTCAGAACCAAAGGCAGCAGAGCTCATCTCAACATAAGGTTGTTTATGTAACCATTTTAAGAATTTTTGAAGCTTATGCTCTGAAGCGTCAACGGTACTGTTTGCACTGAATTTTACCTTAGCTATGACTATACCCGTATCCATAGGTGGCATGATATCCCTTCCAAGCACGGGCATTATGTTTTTAATACTCAAAGCAAAAACAATTATAACGCCTAAGATTAAAAGGGCTTTGCGCAAAGCGTGTCTTCCACTGTTTGAGAAACGCAAAATACCCACATAAACACCAATAAGCCTTCCAATGGTGTTGAAATAAAATTTCTCAAACAGCTTCTCCAACTTTGTTTTCTCCGTTCCCTTACGATACAGATAAACCGACAGTTTTGGCACAAATGTAATGGAAAGAAAATACGAGACAATCAGGGAAATTATCAATGTTGAGATAAGTGGCTGAAAGATCCTCTGGGGATAGTCACCAACAAACATCAAAGGAAACAGAATAACAATCGTCGACAGTGTGCCTGCAAATACAGGTCCCAAAACCTCCTTTGTTCCGTTGTATATCGCCGTGTGCAGGTCTTCCTTTAGCTCACTCAAGTGCCGCTCAATGTTCTCTAAAACCACAACAGCATCGTCTGTGAGCATACCCAAAGAGAGGATTATCGCTGTATAAACAACGATGTTTAGCTCACCGCCCGTTAGCCAAATGATGGCTATTGTTGTAAAGAAAACCATAGGTATAGAAAGACCGGCGGCAATGATTGCTTTAAAATTGCCCAGGAATAGCAAAAGAACAAGCAAGGTGTAGATAATCGCATCACGCAGGGCTTCAAGCATATTGGTGTTAGAGGTCAAAATCAGGTTTCTCTGAGTGTCCGAAATCTCAAACTTTATATTTGGATACTCCCTTTCTAAATACTTAACCGCCTTCCTTGCAGAGTTGGAAACATCTAAAACGCTACCGCCCGGCGCCCTTTGAATTGAAAGAGCAACTGCTGGATGTCCGTTTCCCATATAACCACTAAAGCGCTTTTCATAGCTCCACTTAACATCCGCAACGCTCATCAAGGGCACATTGGGCGCCACTTGCAACTGTTTTAATTTTTCAATCTCATCCTTTTCACCGTAGTAAGTTAGTGTTATGAAGTTATTTTTACTTTTCATGAAACCGATTGGCATATCCCTATCTAGGGAAAACAGAGCCTTTATAACTCGGTCTGCCGATATGTTATACTTTGCAAGCTTGTAGGGATCTATATTTATTGTTATGGCACTTTTGTAGCCACCAAAAACCTCAACATTGCCGATCTCCTTAATACTTAAAAGATACGGCTTTATAAAGCTGTCTGCTATCTTTCTTATATCGCCCAAAGTTATAGATTTGTTTTTAGGGCTTAAAGAAACAACATCTACGGGCAGGGTAAAACTGCCAACGGTATAAATGGATGGATTAGCCCCCGGTGGCAGTTTGGATTTTACTATAGACAGAGCATTTGCCACATCAACCGCAGCGTTCTCAAGCCCCTTTTTATACTCAAACTCCACTTTGACAATGGAAAAGTTGGCCACATTTACAGAGCTTATATCACGCACATAGCTTAACCGTGCAACCTCCTCTTCAATGGGCTTTGAAACGCTACTTGCGGCAACTTGAGCCGTCGCTCCTGGGATTTTCGTGATAACCACGACCTGTGGTCTATCTGCGTCTGGAAAAAGATTTTTGGGTAAATCCCTTAGTCCAATAATTCCCATTATAAAGAACAGGACAATTATGCTAAACAGTGTATAAGGCCTTTTGTAAAAGTAATCGAACATAGCCTTACTCCTTCACTATTTGCACGCCACCGCGCAGCTTTATGAAGATATCAGGCTTTGCAAGGACAAGCTCCTTGCCCAAAAGGCTTTTGTCTAAAACCGCTAAACCTTCCTCTCCAGAGGCTAAGACCTTTATCTGTTTTGGAATTGCCTTGTTACCGTTTACAACAAAAACATAATCTTTTCCATCATCAGACAAAACAGCATCAAACGGCAGTTTTATCGCCTG
>WFYS01000070.1 GCA_015490005.1 Desulfurellaceae bacterium
AGTTGTAGCCAACTTGCTGCAAAGAAATATCTTCATACTTGATTTACTTGGAGAGCTTTATTGGCGGTATTATAGAGTTGATGAAAAAATACAAAAATGGGGTGCGCAATGAGGGTTATAAAAAATTCCTTGAGGAAAAATATTTATGAGCCTTTTATTTGACACAAATATTGTTTTAGATGTTTTAATAGATTTAAAAACCGTTTTCCGACACCGCTTCTTTGTTGTTTTCAGAGGTTGAAAAGGATAATATCAAAGGTTTTCTGTGCTCTACAACTATAACGACAATTCATTATCTTGTTAGTAAAAACAGTGACAAGAAAACGCTATAAAAGGCATAAATTTACTTTTAAATCTATTTGAAATTGCCTCTGTAAACAGGGCAGTTTTGAAACCGCCAGAAATTTTAGTTTCAAAGATTTCGAAGATGCGGTTATCTATTCTTCTGCTATGCATTCGGGATGCAATGCTGTGGTTACAAGAAATGCCAAAGATTTCATTTCTGCAAATATGCCCGTGTTTACGCCAGATGAACTTGTAAAAAGTTTAAGAGTAAAATAGCTGAGGTGAAAGGTTTGATAAATCTCGAGACCGTCCCCAATTTTTTGTAAGCACCCTTTCTCCTAAGACCATTATACACAATTTCACCTAATATATCCACTAAGCCTGTCTTTGAAAGCAATGGAAAACTGGGAGATAATTTCAGCCCAGTTTGATATTGATTTCTGCCATTTTACAGATATATCCCTATATGCCAAAAACACCAATCTAATCAATGATTCATCACTGTTAAATCCTCCTTTTGTTTTTGTTGTTTTTCTAATTTGCCTGTTAAAGCCCTCTATGGTATTGGTTGTGTAGATAATTCTCCTTATAGGCTCTGAATACTCAAAGTAGGCTGATAACTCATCCCGGTTGTTAATCCACGAGTTTACAACCATAGGGTATCTTTCTTTCCATTTCTGCTCCAATTCAGATAGGGCTTCTTCTGCTGCTTTCTTTGTAGGAGCTTTATAAATCTTTTTTAAATCAGCTATGAACTCTTTTTGGTATTTGCTGCTTACATACTTCATGGAGTATCTGATTTGATGAATAATGCACCTTTGGATTACAGTATGTGGAAATACAGAATTAATAGCCTCACTAAAACCTTTTAGGAATGAGTATGTCCTCTACACCCCTGTTTTTAAGCTCTGTTGCAATAGGGAGCCAGAATTTGGCTCCCTCATTGTTTGTTATCCACATACCCAACAGTTCTTTCTTTCCATCGAGGTTTATCCCTATAGCAAATGGAGTGCCTTGTTTCTAAAAAATCCCGTATCATCCCTTATTTTAAACACCATGGCATCCATATAGACTATTGGATAGATAGGCTCTAAGGTTCTGTTTTGCCAATCGTTTATTTCCGGTGTAATCTTTTCTATGATACGGGAGAGAAGGCTATCTGACATTTCAACACCGTACATTTCTCTTACCTGCTTTTCTATATCCCTTAGACTCATACCTCTTGCATACATGGAAATGATTTTATCGTCAATACCGGATATTGTGGTTTTCCCTTTGGGGATGATTTGAGGTTTATAATTGCTGTTTCTATCCCTTGGTATGTTAAGGTCTAACTTGCCGCTGTCGCTTCTTACGCTCTTTTTGTAGGTTCCGTTTTTTGATGTATTCCCTTGAGTTTCAATATGCTCTTCAAGTTCGCTTTTTAGCATATTTTCTATCATATTTTTCATAAACTGTTTGGTTAGGGAAGCTAAGTCTTTCTCGCTCTTGCAGTTTTTGCTCAATTCTTTGAAATCTATTTCACAAGCAAGATTGTCTTGCGTAAGATCATCCGCTTTGCTCATGTTAAACCCCTCCATTAAAATCAAATATTTTACTTCTCTGTGATTCTTAGATTCTACATCTGATGATAACATTAACATTGTATCACATTTTGGGGTTTACACAAAATATGGGGTGGGATCTTCTAAAGAGGGGGTATCAACCCCCTTCAATTCCTTTAAAGAGTTATTGTACGCTTTTCAGTTTCTCAAAGTAATATATCTTTGCCGTTACATTTTGAGGGTCTAATACCAAGACATTCCCAAAAACGCTCTTTGCGTATTTTTTCTTGCTTTCTGCAAAATAAATAAGACCGAGCTCATCTAAAAAATTCACATCTGTG
>WFYS01000071.1 GCA_015490005.1 Desulfurellaceae bacterium
ATTAACCTTTTCATCAACTGTATATTTACCACTCTATCCAAATAGTGTCAAAATTTCTTAACTAATAAACATTAAAAGGGGGCATATGCCCCCTGTACCTTTAAACCTTGAATTTGTTAATTAGTGAGTCAACCTTTGAGGACAAACCACCCAACTCCTCGGCAGCCCTAGACACTGCCTCTACAGCCTTTAAATTATCTTCTGCTGCGTTAGCTATATCCTTGATTTGCATATCCATTTCTGAGAATGTTGAGGATAACTCCTCTGTTGCTGCACTTGTTGAGTTAATTTCCTCTATTACCCTGCCTGTTTTTTCTACGACATTTTCTACGTTGTGTTTATCTTCTTCAGCTTTCTTCTCCTCTTCCAAAATCATTTCACTCGCTTCGGATGTCTTTTCTACTGCCGTTTTGGTGTCATTTTGAATCTTTGTTATCATGTTTCTGATTTCTTCAGTTGCATGCTGTGTTTTTTCAGCCAATTTCCTAACCTCATCCGCAACTACAGCAAATCCGCGACCGGCGTCGCCAGCACGTGCCGCTTCAATTGCAGCATTCAAAGCAAGTAGGTTTGTTTGGTCTGCTATCTCATTAATAACGCCAACGATTTGCCCAATTTCTTTCGAAGATTCTCCAACCGTATTGATCTGTTCCATTGCCTCTTTTGCCAGTTGAGCGTTCTGTTTCATCCTTTCAAGCCTCTGCTCTATGTCTGCTATCATTTGATTGTTCACTTCTCCAACATCATTTGCAAGCATTGTAATGTTCTCTGTTGTTCTTGCGATGCTGTCTACGGCTTCTGTGGTGTCGTTCATTGCTGTGGCAATTTCCCTTGTGTTTTGAGAAGTTTGCTCAATTGATGCTGACATCTGGTTTGCAGCATTTTGTAGGCTCGACGATTGGGAATTTAAATCCGAGAGGTTGTTCTTTATTTCTCTAACCATAAACTGGGTTTTCTCTATGAACTTATTAAACCACTCAGCAAGTTCCCCTAACTCATCGTGGCTTTCAACCTTGATTCTCCTCGTTAAATCGCCTTCGCCACTTGCCAGATTTTTAGCTTCCATCGTCAGCATGTTTATGTTGGCTAGCACGTATTTAAATACTGCTACGATAAGTAATACAATTGAGATTACGCCAGCCAAGAACAGTATTGAGTAAATTATTAAGTCTCTCATTGCAGTATCTATTTTGCTTTGCAAATCCCCAATAATTGTTTCTTCCATGAAATCTTCTATGTTTTTCAAAATGTTAATTTTCTTTGTTATTGTTTTAAACCAGTATTCAGGATCAACACCGAAATTGCCTTTACCAAAATGGCTAATGGCTATCTGGCGCATTCTGTTGACTTCTTGTATACATTGACCTTTAAAATGTTCTTCAAAGTAGTCTAAGAATTTCCTGTTTGCTGCTATTTTAAAGGAATGCATATAACTTTTCTGTTCGGCTACAAGTGTTATGAACTTTTCATACATTCCAGGACCAAAGTGGTTTTGAGCGAATGTGTTGGATAAAACCGCCCTTTCTATACCCGCCCTTTCCTTTGAAAGCAAGAAGTTTGTGTAAGCGTTGAGCTCCTTTGATATGTATGAGTTATTTGTGCTAAATCCAATTGCACCCACAGCATTTAAAAGGTTTGAATTTATCTTTGTGTAATAAGCCACTTCCTGCTTCACAGGTATGGCAAGATTGTCTACTTTGTCTCTAATTTCATTGATGCTTTCTAATTGATTCATTGCAGGGATTATGTATTTTTTAAATCTCGGGTTACTATTTATGTCTGTGTGGGCTAATGCTTTTTTTAAGTCTTTTAATCTTTGGTTTGTTAAAATTCTTTGATTTGATAGGATTTCTCTAAATTTTGTGCCCTTTGCTCCTAAAAATCCAGCCGATGCCCCTCGCTCCTTTTGTATTTCATGAACCAAATCTCCTATCTTTACGGCAAGCTCAACGAGGTTTTTTGAACTATGGAGATTGCTGTAAGTCTTGAGCTTAATTGCCACCAAATCCCCTGCAAAGAAGAGCAAAACAATGGATACAATTGCAATGGCCATGGATAATTTTGTTTTTAGTTTCATTTATATTTCCTCCTTTAAACGCTTTTATTTGTATATCTACTGCTAGCAGAGTTTTGAGTTCCACCAGGCCTATTGTAAGGTAACGGTATATAGTTTACAGATTGGGTAGCCGTGGGTTGAG
>WFYS01000072.1 GCA_015490005.1 Desulfurellaceae bacterium
ATTACCACAACTGCAACACCATCAGAGGATGGAAAATATTATATTTTGAACGGCTCAAAGATATTTATCACAAACGGAGCCATAGCTAACCTCTATACCGTATTTGCAAAGATAAACAAAACTGATTACGCTGCTTTCCTTGTAGAAAGAAGCTTTGAAGGAGTTGAAATAGGCAGGGAAGAAGAAAAGATGGGTATTAGAGGTTCTTCAACAACTCCTGTAATGTTTGATAGCGTAAAAGTTCCGGCAGATAACTTGTTAGGAAAACCAGGAAAAGGTTATAAAATTGCCTTTAGCGTATTGGATGAAGGAAGATTTTTGTTATCCGTAGCAGCAATCGGCGGTTCTAAATACGCTATAAGAGATGCTGTTCAATATGCAAACCAAAGAAAACAGTTTAAGGTTCCTATATCACAATTTGGGGCCATTAAAGAAAAACTCGCAAACATGGTAACAAAGGTTTACATGGGAGAATCACTTAACTACAGGCTGGCTGACCTCTATGACCAGGCAATCTCATCGCTCGACCCAAATGACCCTGATTACTATGAGAAAAAACAGAGTGCCATGGAAGAGTTTGGAACAGAATGTTCAATTTCAAAAGTATTCGGCAGCGAAACGTTAGATTATGTAGTTGATGAAGTTGTTCAAATTTACGGTGGCTATGGTTTTACCTGTGATTATCCAGCAGAAAGATACTACAGAGATGCAAGAATAAACAGAATCTTTGAGGGAACAAACGAGATTAATAGATACCTCATCCCGGGGTTGATGCTCAAAAAATCCCTTAAAGGCGAGTTACCTCTTCAGCAGGCAGCAATGAAAGCTTTCGAAAAGTTGATAACTCCTTCTTTTGATGAAGTAGATGATTCCGTTAAATTCGCAAAAGAGAAAAAACTTATTTCCGACCTTAAGACTCTATTCCTGGCACTGAGCGGCATGACAGTACAAAAATACATGGATAAGATTAAACAAGAAGAGGAGATTCTCTTCTCATTGGCTGACATAGCCTCTTACATTTTCGCTTTAGAAAGTGCCGTATTAAGAGCAGAGAAAGCCCAAGGAATGGTAAGTGGAAAGAAGTCTCCTTTGTATGATGCAGTTGTAGTTACATCTGCATTCGAAGCCTCAACAAAGATTGAAGAAGCGGCTAAGAAATGTGCTTACTATGTAGGTGGAGATGCTTTGCAACCAATCTTAAGCGGTATCAGAAGGTTTACAAGATACGATGCTTACGGATTATTAGATGCAAAGAGAAAATTAGCTGACGCTGTAATCGAACAAGAAAAATACGTTTTCTAAATCCAATTTAGAGGGGTTTAAACCCCTCTTTTTTTATTCTTTATGAAGTACAAAAGATACACGTTAGACACACCATATCCAGTCGGGCCGGTTCATTTATATGTGTTTGAGATTGAAGATTATCTTGTCATGTTTGACGCTGGTCCTTTTACTGCAGGAGCACTAACCTTTGTAAAGGAAAAAATAGACTTTAAAAAACTTAGATACGTCTTTATAACCCATTCTCATGCAGACCATTATGGACTTGAAAACTTTTTAGCAAGAAACAGCAATGCAACTATATTACTCCCTCTAATGGACCATCAAAAGTTTACAAATTTAGATAAAAGAATCTCTGTTTCAAGTAAATTGCTTACAAATTATGGCTTTAACAAAGAGCTCATTGAAGGTATGGGGATAATGATGCATGGGTTTGTACATAACATACCAATGCCAATTAACTATAAAATTTTAGAAGAATCAACATGGGATACACCTGTAAAATACCTTCTATGTCCAGGACATTCAAAATCGGATGCAGTATACCTCATCGGGAACTACGCAATAACAGGTGATGTTTTATTGAACAACATATATCAAACACCTCTATTTGACATAGACTACGACAAAATGGACAGATTCAACAACTACGAAGCTTACTGTGATACTATAAAGAAGATGTCTATTTTAAAAAATTATACAATATTACCTGGTCACAGGGAACATACATCGATTGAAGATATAGTTACATTTTACGTAACAAAAACAATTGAAAGGGCAAGCAAAATCAAGGAGCGCAAAGAACTCCCTGTGTATCAAATATTAAAAGCAATCCTTCCAAAAGCCTTAAAAGACCCATTCACAGCATACATAAAAACATCCGAAATTCTATTTTTCCTAGATTTTTTAAACAATCCAAACTTGCTTATTTCAAGTTTAAAAGAAGCAGGCTTGTTCAACAAAAAAATAGAGCAAGCCATGAAAATCATACTTTAAATATCAGGCGTCCTGTCAAACCACGGCTTGGCTTTTTCAAGCTGGGCTGCAAGCTTGAGTAGAGTAATCTCATCTCCAAATTTAGCCATGAAATGAACACCTATTGGAAGATTGCTGTTCTTTGTCATAAATAGTGGAACACTCATTGCCGGTTGGCCTGTTTGATTTGCAAGTTGCGTAAAAGGCATTCTTGAAAGCTGTCTATAAGCAAGCTTCTCAAAGCTTTTTACAACAAATGATAATTTTTCCGCCCTTAAAGACTCTATTAGAGAAACGATTTTTTTCTCCATGTCAGACGGAGTTAACTCTCCGATTTTTGCAGGAGGATATGACATTGTCGGCGTCATATAAAGGTCGTACTTTTGGTGGAATTGACCCATAATACGTGCTGCACTATCCCAAACAAATTTTGCCCAACTGGCCTTCCATATTGGAACCGCTTCTCCAATTCTCGAAATAAGCCAGGTTGTATCCTCAACATCACTCCTTTTAATCCTTTTATTTAAAAGTTTCTCGGCTCTTTTTAAAAAGAAATTCACCTCGCCAAACATGCCTACTACGTAACTTTGAGCAAGTTCTTCATAACTCAACTCTGGCCTTTCTTCCTCAACAATATGTCCCAAATCTTCTAAAATCTTGGCTGTTTGTAATACCGCATTTTTGCAAGCCGGATGCAGTTTACCACCCAGCGGCATATCCACACTGAAAGCTATTCTAAGTCTTTTTGGGGGCGTTTGTATTGCTTCATAATAAGAATAATTTGGCTCTTTTATCTCATAAGGGGAGCCAGGTTCTGCACCATGTGTTAAATCTAGGACTAATGCTGAATCTCTAACACTTCTTGTTAGAACATGTTGCACAACAAGACCCATCCAGACTTCTCCCTCTGTCGGACCGTTCGGCGTTCTTCCCCTTGAAGGTTTTAAACCAAACAAACCACAGCAAGATGAAGGTATTCTTATGGAACCACCACCATCGTTTCCTGTTGCAAGTGGTACTAAGCCTGCAGCTACCGTAGTGGCAGAACCGCCGCTTGAGCCACCCGGAGTATATTCTAAATTCCACGGATTGCGTGCTGGGCCAAAATACTCAGGTTCTGTTACACCCATTAAGCCGAACTCAGGAACGTTTGTTTTTCCCATTATTACAAATCCAGCTTTTTTCAGTCTCTTTACATATTCAGAATCTATATCAGAAATATAGTCTTTAAATAATTTGGAACCCAGGGTATACTTAACGCCCTTATAAAGCTGCAAAATATCCTTAAGCATTATAGGTACACCCTTAAAAGGGCCATCCGGTAGACCCTGCACTATAGAATCTTTTGCCTCTTCGTACATTTTCGTAATAACAGCATTGATTTTTGGATTTATCTTTTCCGTTCTCGTAATAGCTTCCTCTAACACTTCAATTGGCGAAATTTCACCTTTTTTTATTAAGTCAGCTATACCAACAGCATCAAATTTAGTATATTCTCTAAACTCCATAATACCCTCCTTTTTTTGGGTAATTATACAACCAAAACAGAAAAAAGTGAACATAAAATCTTTTTAACTTTAAATTTATTACAAGAAATGGTAAATTTACTCAGGAGGTTGATATGAACGGCAAACCATGGCTTAACTTTTACGATAACGAAACACCAAAAAGTATAAACTATCCTAGCAAACCTATTTATGATCTGCTTGAAAATTCGGCAGAGAAACACCCAAACAATATTCTGACTATTTTCTATAGAAACACCTTAACATACAAGCAAATAAAAGATTTTTCAGATAGTTTTGCATACAACTTAATAAAAATGGGCTTAAAAGAAGGAGACAGAGTTGCACTTCTTTTACCTAATTTCCCAGGTTACCTAATTTCATATTACGGCATTCTAAAAGCTGGCTGCACTGTCGTGCCGCTAAATCCTCTCTACACAGAAAGTGAGCTGAACTATCAGGTTTCAGATAGCCAGGCAAAACTTATTATTACTATTCCACAGTTTGCAAAAAAGGTTCTAAGCATATCCAAAAGTTTACAGCTAAAAACACCCATCGTAAGTTACATATCAGATTTTCTGCCGTTTTCTTTGAAAATTATAATGAAGTTAAAAGAGGACAAACAGCTGAAAGACATAAAAAACGATATTAAGAACTTAAAAGATTTAATAAACTCAAAGATTTCATTTAAGCCTGTAAAAATAGACCCTAACTCACTTGCTGTATTAATATATTCAGGAGGAACAACGGGAGTAGCTAAAGGCATAATGCTATCCCATTCTGCGGTTGTAGCAAATGTACATCAAATATCAAGTTGGGGGCATTTAAAACCAGACGATAGAATTTTGGCAGTGTTACCTATTTTTCACGGCTTTGGCATGAATGTGTGCATGAATTCATCTATATTTAATGGCATGAGTATTATTTTAATGCCTCGTTTCGATGCTAAAGAAATGGCAAAGAGCATACAAAAATACAAGCCTACTATGACTGCAGTTGTTCCAACAATTCTAACAGCTCTTTCGAATTTACCAGACATAGAAAAATACGATTTTACTTCATTAAAGGCTGTTTGGGTTGGGGCCGCACCTTTGACAAAAACTACAAAGGAAAGCTTCGAGGGTAAGGCAAAATGCAAAGTTATAGAGGGATACGGATTAACCGAAGCTGTAACGGCAATCATGGCCAATCCATACTTAGGAAAACACAAGGTTGGAAGCATAGGTTTGCCATTTCCAGATGTGGATGCTAAGATTGTATCCTTAGAAGACGGCAAAACAGAGTTAAAGCCAAACGAGAACGGTGAGATTATTCTAAAAACACCAACAATTATGCTTGGTTACCTAAATAAAAAGAAAGAAACAGAGGAAACGATAAAAGACGGGTGGTTATATACAGGTGACATTGGATATATGGATGAGGACGGTTATTTCTATATAACAGACAGAAAAAAAGACTTGATAATTGTCGGTGGATTCAATGTTTTTCCAAGCGAAATAGATGAAGTTCTATACACACACCCAAAGGTAAAAGAAGGTATAACGGTTGGCATTCCTGACGATTATAAGGGTGAAAAAATAAAGGTTTTTATCGTTTTAAAAGAAGGAGAAACTGCAACAGAGGATGAGTTCAAAGAGTTTTTCAGAGAGCACCTAGTTCCATATAAAGTTCCAAGTGAAATAGAGTTTAGAGATTCACTACCGAAAAGCGCTATTGGAAAAATATTGAGAAAAGAATTAAGGGAAGAGGAAATTCAAAAGAGAAAAAATGCTACACATTGATATACCAAGCAGAAAAGAAGTAATTGAAAAAGCCAAATCTGAAGGTAAAAAAATAGCGGCTATATACCCCATTCACTATCCAAGAGAGCTTTTTAGATCATTTAACATTCAACCCATAGAAGTGTGGGGACCACCAAAGACAGACACAAAAAAGGCAAATGCACATCTGCAATCGTATATATGTAGTGTGGTTCAAAGCGGATTGGCTTTTTATCTAGAAAAACAGCTTGACATAGCAGATATAATCGCTGTTCCTCACTCATGCGACTCACTTCAGGGGCTTGGGAGCATTTTTAAAGACTTTATTAACCCCAAGCACGAACTAATTACAATATACTTGCCGAGAGAGAAAAATAAAGAAAATGTGGAGTTTCTGTCAAACGAATTAAAAAGGATTTACAAACAATTATCAGAATTTTGTGGATTTAGTCCTAGTAGTGAAAAACTAATGGAAGAAATCAAAAAGGAAGAAGAGATAGATGAAATAGTAGATAAACTTTATAGAATCAGGGAAAATCTACCACTCTCGAGCAGAGGATTCTACGCAATACTAAGATCAAGGGAATATTTGTCACCTGATGAATTTAAAAGCAAGCTAGAATACATCCTATTACATGCTTCTAAGGGAAGACTTAAGAAAACAGGGGTTGTTTTTTCAGGCCTTCTGCCTGAGCCAATGGAAATCTTTGATATTATAGATGAGATGGACTGTTTTGTTGCTATGGATGATATGGCATGTTGTATGAGAAGGGTTTACGGAAAGGGAAATTCTGATGATCCTTTCGAAAGAATGGCAGAGCGCATCGTAAATGGCCCTCCAGACCCAACCAAAGGAAACAGTTTTAATGAGAGATTTGGATTTTTAAAATCTTTGATAGAGATAAGTGGGGCAAAGGGTATAGTGTTCTACAATGTCAAATTCTGCGAACCAGAATACTTCTACCATCCCATATTAAAAGAAAAGCTTAGCAAAGCAGGGATTAAATCCTTAATTATAGAAACAGACATAAACGAACCTATATCCCAACAAACAATCACTAGGATAAAGGCATTTACTGAAATGCTCAGGGAAAATGAACAATGAATTTAAGAGACAGTATCAAATATCTGTTTTCATATAAAATAGCAGGAGAAACCTTTATTAAATTAAACACAAAAAAAGCCTTTAAAAACTTTAAACCACCCAAAAGTTGGAGAACAGACATACTTGCGCCACCATTAAAAACAGGTGTATACACAAAAGAAATCATAGCAAAACATTATTTGGAAGGAAGATATGTAAACGGAGTAAAACCTGTGGCGTGGGTAACAAGTGGTGCACCGATTGAGATATTAAAAGCCTTGGGTTTTTATATATTATACCCTGAAAACCATGGTGCACTCTGCGGTGCAAGGAAAGCAGCATTGGAGATTTCAGAAGAGGCAGAGAAAAAAGGCTATTCAATGGATATTTGCTCCTACGCTAGAACCGATATAGGTTCTATTTTAAGCAAGAAAACGCCCGTTGGAAAATTACCAAAACCAGACCTCCTGTTATGTTGTACAAATATCTGCCAAACAGTACTTTATTGGTATAGGGTTTTAGCTGAATACTATAAAGTCCCATTAATCGTTATAGACACGCCTTTTGTTTACGATGAAGCAAAAGAGCACGATATTGAGTACGTAAAAAAACAGCTTGAAGCCTCTATTGATGTATCTGAAATGGTGGCTAAAAAGAGCTTAAGCTTTACAAAATTAAAAGAGATTGTAAAGTTGAGTAAGATGGCGGCGGAACTTTGGCTTGAAATTATGAGTTCCAATAAAAATATACCTTCACCTATATCTGTATTTGACCAATTCATACATATGGCACCAATAGTTGAAAAACGAGGCGACGCAGTAACCGTTGACTTCTATTCTAAAATGTTAAAAGAAATCAAAGAAAGAATAAAAAACGGTATAGGTGCCGTGAAAAATGAGAAAAAAAGGGTTTTGTGGGATAATTTGCCTATTTGGTATAAGATAAAATTTTTATCTGAGTTTCTAGCAGAGCACGGTGTTTCAGTTGTAGCATCTACTTATACAAATGCATGGGGCGAGTTAGCTCCCATGATGGACATAGAAAGACCGATTGAGTCAATGGCAAGAACATATACCTATCCAATTCTAAACAGGGGAACAGGTCACAAATTAAAAACCATGGAAATGATGGTTAAAGAATTTGACCTAGACGGAGCTATTCTACATTCAGACAGATCTTGCAAGCCCTACTCTGTTGGTCAGGTGGACCAAAGATTGAAACTTTTAAACGAACTTGGGGCTGCTGCTTTGCTACTTGAAGCAGACCACAATGACCCACGCGCGTTCTCAGACGAGCAGTCAAAATCAAGACTCAAGGCATTTGTGGAGATGATGGAATAATGGAAAAAGTTAAATCAATAGGTATTGATGCAGGCTCAACAACTCTAAAAATAGTAGGAGTTGAAGAAGAAGGGAAAATATTATTTAGCGTCATAGAAGATGCAGATCCAAAGATTGAGGAACAAACTGATAAATTACTTGGAGAACTTAGAAACAACTATGATATAGAAAACTCAAAAATTGTGGCAACAGGATATGGCAGTAATTTGATTAAAGCAGATAAAAAGGTAACAGAGATAACATGCCACGCAAAGGGTATATACGAATATTTCAAAACCGGGGGCACAGCTGTTGACATAGGAGGTCAAGACAATAAGGTTATATTGATTTCTAAAAACGGAAAGGTTGTTGATTTCATAATGAATGACAAATGTGCATCTGGAACAGGGAGATTTTTAGAGAACACGTCCTGGCGATTGAAAATTTCGACCGAAAAGATGGCAGAACTTGCCATAAGCAGTGATAATGAAGTAAAGATTTCAAGCACTTGCGCCGTATTTGCAGAGAGCGAGGTTATATCTCAACTCTCGAGGGGACAAAAGCTTGAACATGTCATAAAGGGGTTACACAGGGCTATGGTAAAAAGAATTACCTCTATGGTTTATGCTATTGGATTCAATCCACCGTTGATGTTGTCTGGTGGAGTAGCAAAGAACAAAGCAGTTGCCCAAATGCTTGAAGAAGAGTTGGGTGAAAAGCCACTTATTCCAGAAAATCCCCAAATTATGGGGGCGTTTGGAGCTGCACTAATAGGTTTGTCAGAGTGATGCCTCTATCATTCTCCTTGCAACCTCTTCAGTCAATTCAATCTTGTTAAATATACTTGAGCCATCGGAAATAGCCAGCTCAATAATTCTTTTTTCTGTCTCTTTGGTATAACCAACCTCTTTTAAACCAGAAGGAATACCAGATAGACGTCTAAGCTCTTTCAAGAAATCTCCAACTACTTTTAGAAATTCATTTGCCCTACTCTCTTTATCACCTAAAAAATCACATTTAACCGTATTCAAAAGCTCGGAATATTCCTTTTTGCACTTAGCAAAGTTCTCTCTCAAACCAGCCTCTAAAAACAAAGAAATGGCAACTCCGTGTGGAATGTGCAAAACGGCACCCGATGCGTGAGCAAGACTGTGAACTACCCCCACCATACTGTTTGAGAAAGCCATCCCAGCTATTGTTGAAGCTATAAGCATATTTAGTCTTACTTTTTTATCTTTACCGTTCGCTATGGCGTCTATGAGATTATTAAATATCATGTTAACAGCTTTAAAAGACAAAGCTTTACTAATATGGTTTGATTGAATACCAATATAAGCTTCTATTGCATGACTTAGGGCATCAATTCCACTTGCTGCCGTCAATTTTTTTGGCAAAGATATGGTCAATACAGGGTCAAGTATCGCGATATCTGGAATTAGAAAATCTGAAGCAAAAGCTATTTTAGAAGAACTTTTAGAATCATATATGACAGCTACGCTAGTAACCTCTGAGCCTGTACCGGAAGTGGTAGGAGCCGCAATAAAAACGGGTCCCTTTCCACTCAAATTATCTGCTCCAGCTAAACTCATTAAATCGCTGTTGTTTTCAGCAACCATCATTCTTAAAGCCTTTGCCGTATCTATAACGCTCCCACCGCCAATAGCCACAATGGAATCGCAATTTTCACTCTTGAAAATTTTAAAAGCAGTTTGCACAGATTCTACAGACGTCTCAGGAGGAATATCATCAAAAACTGTTGGCATTTTGAATTTGTATTCTTTGAAGGCAAGTTCTACGGGAGATAAAATACCTGCCCCAACTATACCCTTATCTGTAAGTATTATAGGTTTATTTACTTTAGCCTGCTCAAGTTCAAATGGCAGTTTAAAAATAGCATCATCACCTGCTATAACCTTTGTGGGTGTCAAAAATTCAAAATACATTCTTTATCTCCTTGCATTCATTAGGAAATAAAAATAAAACTTGAGAAAAGTTAATTTTTCTTCAAGTTTTGTTCCCGTAAATTCTTTAAACGTCCTTCCAATCCATAAATCTGGAAATATCAAGGCCTGCAGCCTTTTTATAGCCCTTGTTATTGTAAGAGCATCTGATATCGAGCCCTTCAAAATTATGCCCTTATAAGCAAATACTTCTTCTAATGAAATAAAGCCAGAAAAAACTTTAAAAGCAAAGCATAGATTTTTAAAGACAATCTCAAGGTCACATCTTCTGTTATCGCTATCTATATAAACACTTTTCTTTCCTAAGACAACGTTTATTCTCAAATCACTCTTTAAAACAGATATAGAGAAACATCCACAATTAACATTAGACAGAATAGACTTAAATTCATTGTCATTCTTATATAAGTAAATAAGGGATTTTCTAAAAATCGACAATAACATCTTCACTATCGTTTCTTTTCCCTTAACTAGTTTGCACATGTTGAATATTATTATATTGACTTTTACGTAAAAATCAAGTAAATTTTACTAAAATCTACGAAAAAGGGAGGCAAAAAATGAAAGATATAAGTAGTATAATAAAAAAACAAAGATTATTTTTCAATAGTGGGAAAACGTTAGATGTAGATTTTAGATTAAAAACCTTAAAAAAACTTAAAAAAGCCATCAACAAACAAGAAGTCAAACTATATGAAGCTCTAAAAAAAGACTTAAACAAGCCAAAATTTGAGTCCTTTGTGGGAGAAATCGGGTTTGTAGTTAAAGAGATAGACTTTGTGCTCAAATACTTGAAAGATTGGGCGAAGCCTAAGAAAGTTCCAACAGATTTGGTTAATTTTCCAGCTGAAAGTTATATATACAGCCAACCCTTTGGCGTTACATTGATATTTAGCCCGTGGAACTACCCATTTCATTTGACTATAATGCCATTAATTGGAGCAATTAGCGCCGGAAACACAGCTGTCCTAAAGCCTTCAGAGCTTTCTCCTCACACTTCAAGAGCAATAAAAAATCTAATAGAGTCAACTTTTAATGAAGAATATATATCAGTCGTAGAAGGAGAAAAAGAGATTTCAGAGGCATTACTAAACATAAAATTTGATAAAATATTCTTCACAGGCAATACAACTGTAGGAAAAATAGTTATGAAAAAGGCAGCAGAACACCTAACACCTGTTACTCTAGAGCTTGGAGGAAAAAGCCCTGTGATTGTCTTTAATGATGCCAATTTAAAAATGGCCGCAAAACGAATAGTATGGGGAAAATTCTTTAACGCAGGGCAGACATGTGTAGCTCCAGACTATATCTGCATAGAATCGAAAATTTACGATAAATTCAAAAAATATCTGATTAATGAGCTTAAATCCTATACCTCCATCAGGAAATTTGAGAAAAATTACTCAAAAATCATAAACGAAAGACACTTTAATAGGCTTATGAATCTTATAGAGAGCAGTAACGTGATATTTGGTGGAAATTACAATCGTGAGAAGCTCTTTATTTACCCAACGTTGGCTGAAGCAAATGTTGATGATAAAATAATGAATGATGAAATATTTGGCCCAATCTTACCCATTTTGAAGTTTAAAAATTATGAGGCGATTAGAGAGTACGTTAAATCAAAACCTAAACCATTAGCTCTTTATATATTTACAGAGTCAAACAAAAATAAGAAAAAAGTATTAAACGAGATACAGTCAGGTGGCGTAACCATAAACGATACCCTAATCCATCTCTCTAGTAGCCGACTACCATTTGGAGGAATAGGCGAAAGTGGGATGGGAACTTACCATGGACTTTACTCTTTTGAAGAGTTTTCACAAAAGAGAGCTGTTATGGATAGAAAAACTTATATAGAGTTCCCACTACGCTACCCGCCCTATAATTCAGTGAAATTGGGCGCCGTTAAAAAGATATTTTAAGCTTTTAAGCTAGATTGAAAACGCGCTAGCAGCTCTTTTTCATCAAGCTCTAAGTTCTGTTTACCGGCGAATTGTAGTGATTCTTCTAAGGCGTTGTATAAACTATAATTTATAACTTTTTTGGTGTTAGATACTGCTTTTTGAGGATTTTTAATTATTTCTTTGGCTATACTCTTGGATGTTTCTATCAATTCCTCTTTTGAGTTGCAAACCTTTAACAAAAGACCAGCATCATAGGCTTCTTTAGAATCAAAGATACGAGACGTATATGCCCAGTATCTAACAATTTGTTCATTCAATATCCTGCTTAGATGCTGAAGAACCCCTAGGTCAGCAACTATTCCTAATTTTGTTTCAGCTATAGAAAATTTAGCCCTATTAGTGGCAATCCTTAAATCACAGGCGGCAATCAAATCCAAACCAGCCCCTAAACAGTAACCGTCTACAGCAGCAATGTAAACTTTTTTCGACTTGTAAATGGACAAAAAAGCATCCTGCATAAAAACAATGTGATCCCAAAGATTAAAATCCCTACCTGACTTTAATTGCATAAATAAATCAAAAAAGTCCAACCCTGAAGAAAAATTATCACCCTCACCTTTTAAAATTACAACCGAAACATTGTCGTCTTCGTCTATACTTTTTACAGCTTCACTTATCTCTTTGAACATCTCAATATTTACGGCATTGAGCTTATCCGGTCTGATAAGGGTTAAAGAGATAGTTCCATCTTCTATATCCTCTCTTTTAACTGTTTTATAACTCATTTTTTGCCTCCCTTTACAAATGCCTTCAAACTAAAAATTAGCTGACCTAAATAGGCCAGCTAGCAACATACATTATATGATACTTTGAGCACCATCTATCGTAATTTCTGTTCCAGTTAAAAATGCAGGTGCAGTAGCTAAATACAGAACCGTAGTCTCAAGTTCCTCCAATTTTCCGACTCTTCTCAAAGGGATACGTTCTTTTATGTACTGTTTACCTCTTTCGCTCTCAAAAAAATCCTTATTCATATCGGTTAAAAAGTAACCCGGACATAGAGCATTGACCTGTATGTTATATCTAGCCAACTCCAAAGCCATAGCCTTCGTAAGCTGAAGTACGCCCGCCTTGCTTACACTGTAAGCAGCAAGATAAGGTATGGCAAACTTGCCTCCCACGGATGAAACGTTAATGATCCTTCCGCTTTTCTGTTTCATCATTACTTTAGCTACTTCTTGGGAACAAAATAACGTCCCTTTAAAATCCACGTTAAACGTTTTATCAAACTCTTCCTCGGTTAGCTCTACAGTGGGTTTTTCCACACCTGAAATACCAGCGGCATTTACAAGTATATCTATTCTCCCATACTCTTTTTCAACGTAAGAGGTAAGCTCTTTCACGTTTTCTTTCTTTCCTACATCTAAATAAGCTCCAACGGCTTTTGTGCCATTTTCCTCTTTCAAATCTTTCGCTAACCTCTTGCAGGCATCTTCATTTCTCGCTGCAATAACCACATTTACCCCTGCCTCAGATAAAACACGGCTAAATACACTACCTATGCCCTTATAACCTCCTGTTACTATAGCTACTTTCCCGCTTAAATTAAAAATCTCGTTAACAGCCATATTAGCCCCTCGACATCACAATATTAATCTTTAGATTTTTTTACACCATACATTTTTCTAAACCTTTCAAGCTGCTTTCTAGGTGTTACCGTCTCTCTTATGTATTTAGGAAGCTTATCTTCTATTCCAAACAAATATTTAGCTATGCTCTTTAAACTATCCAAATCATACCTCTGCATCATTGTTATAGTCTCAAGCTGAGGAGAGCCACCTCCATGAAGTCCAGCAACCTGCATGACTCCTGCAAAATCTGAAACTAATAGGTTCTCCAAACCCCTAAAGCATCTATGATGATTTTCAGCAGATATCTCTGGATTTCTAATTAAGTATTTATTAGCTAAATCCTTAGTCTCATCTGCAAAAAACTCCTCTTCAAACGGCATTGTGGCACAAAGACCTCCAGATAGGTCAGCTACTATTTTGTATTCATTATATATTTCCTCGCCAGCCAATCTTCTTCCGGCATTAGTAAGAACCTCATCTGGAATTTGTGTTCCGGAACCTGCAGTTTCAGCCCTATATGCACTTGCTTGACCGGCTGCAAAAACCAATTCAGCCGTTCCGATTAGGTGAGATATCTTTTCTTTAACATGGTACTCTTTCTCTATTCCATTGTATTCTGATACCAAAGCTGCGGCACTCGCTAAAATTTCAGACACAGCAGGTTTACAACCCGTATATGAGTGTCTATGGAAATGAGCAAACAAAAGAGCTAAAAATCCAGCAAAAGCGGTTTGTCTTGGGTCGCCTTTACCATCCAAGAATACCCTTTCTCTAGGCACAAAAACATCGTCAAAAATCGTATAAGATTCTGCATCTCCCATTTCAGCTATTGGAGCTTTCAAATGTTTTCTTTTAAATTGGTTAGCTGGTCTAGTTAGGAGCTTTACACCCTCAGCATCAGCAGGAATTGCGAAAGACACAGCATATTCGTTATCCTTATCTGTCATAAACCTTGTAGGAACAACAATTATTTCATCACTAACGGGAGCCGTTGTGTTGTCTATTTTTGCACCCCTAACAACAATTCCATCGCTTCTACTTTCAACTATTCTCAAATACATATCAGGGTCTTTCTGCTCATGAGGCCTTTTGAGCCTATGCCCTTTAGGGTCTGTCTGAGCACAGTTTGCTGTTATATCGTTTTCTTGAAAGTATTTAAGATAATTCAAAAAGTTTTTATAAGTATCTGTGCCTAACATTTGGTCCATCTCATACGTAACAACAGAGAGAGCATTCATAGCATCTATACCCATACACCTCATAATGCAGCCGCCAACTCTATGCGCAAGTAATCTTGTCATCAACTGCTTCTTTATTAAATCCTCTTTTGTTTGATGAATATGGGTAAACCTATTTATTTTTTCCCCATTTAAATGTGATATTGCAGTACATATACCGTCGTAGTCCGGGTCATTGGCTCTATCGTATGTTTCTTTAATAACATTAATCTGACCGGACAGCCTTTCATCGTCTCTCCCTACTTTTTCTCCGTTCATGTACACATTTTTTCTCATTTTTTTAATTCTGTTAAAGAATTCATCAAAAGTTCTTACTGGCATCCTATCCTCCTAAATTTTAATTACTTTAAATGCTTAATCACCATCTTTAACTTATATCACTTTATAATCCAAAACTCAAGACAATATATTATACTAATTATAAGCTTAAACATTTAATATAAGATAAATATAAAATCATAATAAGTTAGTTACACAATTTGTATTCTTTAAATCGGACGGCAACAAATAAAAAATGGCCAGCGTTTCCATCCGACGCTGACCATCAAAATTCCGTTAATAACCTATACTTATTTAATCAGCCTTTTCTAAACCAAACATCTGTTTCTTTAAATCCTCAGAATAAGGATGAGGTCCAAAATAAGCCATTAAAACAGCTTTTTGCAATATCGGAGATGATTTCACGCAACCCGACTTTACATTATTGTAAAACACACATACATCTCCATTTTTATGGAGCACAAGCTTTACCTCATCCCCTGGTTCCACATTTTTAGTGAACAAATTAAGAAAATCTTTCTCTACGCTCATTCCTAAAATCTGTTTAAAGTTGTGTGTAAAATCTTTTACAAATGTATCCCTAATTTGCTTAGCTTTAGCTGAATGTAGAAAATGCATAATTATAACTTTAGGGCCATTGTCATTAACCAAATCATCCACCGTATTTATGTGGTTTAAGTCGCTGTAAAGAGAGCCTAAATACACTTTTACTTTTACAAACAATAAATGAAAATACCTTATCCCATACCCATTCAGATTAATCGTTTGATTGTCAACTTTCATATGCTGGGGAACATTGACTCCAGCAAATGTAATAGCTCTAGAACTAATCGTAAAGCTTAGTAAAAATGCAGATACAAGCACATATAAAACAAACCTTTTCATACACAAACCTCCAACCTAAATAGAAATTTAGCCTATTCTATCAAAATTGATAAATAAATCAAGATTATTTGCTTATAAAGGCATATGCATTATGATTATGGATACTCTCGAAATTTTCAACCTCTACACTGAAATGCTCTATTCTTCTATCTTTTTGAAGTTTTAATGTCACATTTCTTGCTATATCCTCAACAAACATAGGATTTTCATAAGCTTTTTCTGTAACAAGCTTCTCATCAGGCCTTTTCAAAAGTGCGTATATATCACAACTTGCTGAACTCTCTGCAACTTCAATTAACTCTTCTATCCAAACAAATTCTTTTAACCGGGCACTAATTCTCACAACTCCCCTTTGATTGTGAGCACCATATTTACTAATTTCCTTTGAGCAAGGACACAAACTAGTTATAGGAACAGAAACAGTCAATGTTATTAATTCATCCTGATTATTATCCCCACTAGCCTCGACCTTGCAATCATAACTCATCAGGGACTTGATTTGGGTAACCGGCGCTTTTTTCTCAACAAAATATGGAAATTCTAATTCCATATAAGATTTTTTAGCATTCAGTCGTTCTCTTAATTCTTTCAAAATCTTACCTACCTTCCTAATGTCGATACAATCTCTGTTCTCGTTCAAAACCTCTACAAACCTGCTCATATGCGTACCCTTAAAATCGCTAGGTAAAAGTACATACATGTTAACCAACGCTATTGTATGTTGTCTATTTTTGGCCTTATCCAATAACGCTATAGGATAACGCAGATTTTTAACTCCCACCTTATCTATGGGTATGTTTCTGCTATCCCTCAAAGATTGGACATCAGCAAGTTCCATAACAGAAGCATTTTATCAAAATTATTAACTTTAGCAAACATCATATAGTTTTCCTAAAATATAATTCCCTTTGACATTCATTGTTTAATATTATATAAATTAGAAATATTTATGAAGGAGGCATTAAACATGAGAAAAAGTATATTTTCTCTTCTGACGGCATTATTTTTCTTGTTTTCTATCCCTGCTATAGTCTTTTCTGCTCCATTGAGTTGTTCTCAGTTTTCCGTTCACGTGGATATAGGTCAGCCAATAGGCAACAAAGGGCCGATAAAACAGGTAGTACTGAAATTCAATGGTATAACTGCATCTGTTAACGGTGAAGGTTATGGTTTATCCGTTTCTGGCCCGCCTACTGTGATAACACGCTACTTTTCAAGCGGAAGAGCTAGCAGCATCTACAACAAAGGAAGAAGTTTAAATTTCAATTATTTCACATCGGGCAAATTAAGCTCCATATTTTACAGAGGCAGAAGAATAAGGTTTTACTATTACACAAAAGGAAGAATGAGAGCTATAGATTACTCTGGATACTATTTAAGATTCATATACAATAGTAGTGGTAAATTAAGAAAAGTTATTGGCCATATACCTTGCATAACTTACACATTTTATAATTAATATTTCAGTCTTAAGCGGATGTACCCCCGTCCGCTTTATCTTAAATTAACCCTATAAATATTGACTCAATAAAAATTTGATATATTATTTATACGGGAGAATTTAATAGGAGGGGATTAATGAATACCGTTAAAACGGTTTTTCTTCTAACGCTGCTTGCAGGACTTTTGATGTTTATCGGTGGAATGCTAGGCGGAAGGGCAGGCATTATGGTAGCCTTTATCTTTTCACTTATTATGAACTTTTTTAGTTATTTCTTTTCAGACAAGATTGCCCTTACTATGTATAGAGCAAAACCTGTAACAGAAGGAGAAGCACCTGAACTATATGCCATTGTCAAAACCCTGTGCGAAAGAGCCAACATTCCGATGCCAAGGATTTATATTATTCCACAAGCAGCGCCGAATGCATTCGCGACAGGTAGAAACCCTAAACATGCAGCAGTTGCTATAACTCAAGGAGCACTAGAGCTCTTAACAAGGGAAGAACTTATGGGTGTTTTGGGACATGAACTTGGACACGTGAAACATAGGGATATTCTAATCTCAACTATAACTGCAACAATAGCAGGCGCCATCATGTTTTTAGCGGATATGATTAAGTGGGCTGCAATATTTGGAGGACTCTCAGGAGACGACGATGATCATCCAATAATTCTCATAGCTATGGCGATTGTTGCCCCATTTGCAGCTATGTTAATACAACTTGCCATCTCAAGGGCTCGAGAATATGAGGCCGACAAAGCTGGGGCTTTATACAGTGGAAACCCCTTGTATCTTGCAAGTGCTTTGGAGAAGCTAGATGCTTATGCAAAGCAAATACCATTTAAAGGGAGCCCTGCTACAGAGAATTTATTTATTGTAAACCCTTTTTCGGCAAAAGGATTAACGAATCTGTTTTCTACACATCCTCCAATTGAAGAAAGAATTAAAAGATTAAGAAAGATGACCGCTAACGGTGTCTAAAATGACCGTTAGCGGATTCTCTTTTTCTATGTCAATCCAAAGCGCATCTTTAAATCTGCTTTTGA
>WFYS01000073.1 GCA_015490005.1 Desulfurellaceae bacterium
AGTGCAACATCTGCGGGTTCACGGCGATGAGCAAAAAAGTGATCAAACAGCACATCAAAACCGCCCACCCCGACGTTCTAAGCCAGAAAGAAGAGCAAAAAGAACAAAAACACGACAAAGAAAAGAAAAACAAGGAGAGAAAAGACAAACGGGTTCAAAAAGCATGGAACAGCATTGAGTTCGAGCTCCTCATCAACAAGACAGTTGTAGTCGTCCTCAAAAACGGGAGCATCGTAGAGGGCAAGTTGACAAGAGAAAGCGCGTACAACATCATCCTAGAAAACGCGACCATCAGGGGGCTTAAACACATTGCAAAAGTAGAGTACCTTATCATAAACAAAACCAACGTCGCCCTCATCCACACCCCGCCAATAGAGCTTGAGCCACTCAAAGAGAGTGAGTGAATTGACCTTAAAGTCAACTCATAAGTGGTTATGATGATACGCGAGAGACTGCGCTCGTGGCTTGGAATCGACAAAACAGACAAGAAAGTCGAGGAATTAGTCAAGGAAGTGTCTCTCGCGCGGGAGAACTTAGAATCACAAATCACAGAACTTAAACAACTGATTGAACATCTCTCAGGTAGCAAGGCAGAGAGAGAAATTGTGAAAGAACTCTCCTTCCGGGTTGACGAGCTTGAGCGGGAGGTACGCGCGCTCGAAAAATTCTCCCTGCCCCAGATGGAAATTCCGGGTGTCTCTCAGGAGGAACAGCTCAAAGCCAAGATATTAACTATTCTCTCGGCGAGAGAACAGATCACAATAAGCGAATTACAATCTCTCATTGGTGTGGGCTGGAAAAAACTCTACAAAGCTCTTAGAGAACTAGAGAAAGAGGAAAAAATTCGTAGAAGAGAGTTAAAAGCCAAAGGTGTTAGGAAGAGAGTCATCATTGAGGTCGTGAAGTAGGTTTTGGGTGGTGTTCCTTGCTCGCTACCCTCCCAAATATCATGTTACAGTCAATTGAGCTGTTCTCCTCAGAGAACAAAAAGCGAATCATAAATGCACTGACAGTATTTCAGATTATTATTCTCTACATCTTAGCCTCCAATTTTTTAGCCCCTTGGTTTCCGAGAGCACTAGTAGTAGCGGCCTTTTTTGGTTTAATTTATGTGGCTTTGAAAAAAAAAACAGACTGGGATCTTTCATAGTGCTAACGTTTTTGAATTTTTGATAAACCTTCTTGAGGATTTTGAAAAAATAAATGAAATAGCGATTGGGAGAAGCATTGTCTTGAACGTGATTTCAAAGATTCAAAGATGCTGACCGTCATTGTAAATAATTGCTCTGCTCATGACCGCTGTGAAGTTGTACATATCATGCAATTGGTTGTCCTATTCAGATCGAAAGTTTTATTTGCATGACTCGAGTAAACTCGAGTAGGTGGTGGGATGTCCGAAGCAATACCAGAGGAGAAAGTCAAGGCCTTAGGTCAGGTTCTCACTCCCCCAAGAATAGCGGAATTTCTTGTAAAATGGGCGATAAGAGATGCACATGATAAAATTCTCGAACCGAGTTTTGGGGATGGCGTATTCTTAAGGGCTGCAATAAAACGGTTGCTCGAACTCGGCACTACACCCAAGCAGATTGCCTCACAAGTTTATGGAGTGGAATTTGATAAAATAATGTTTGAACTAACCAAAGCACACATTTACCAGGAGTTTGGATTCACACCGAATTTGATCAATGCAGACTTCTTTAACGTAGAACCCATTGGGGAACAATCCACGCTAACATCCGCTCTGAATGCCATCCCCCAAGTAAACGTGGTTGTTGGCAACCCCCCCTATGTTCGTTATCAACTGTTTACCGGGGGCGTGAGAAAAAAAGCTCTAAAAATCGCAGGGGAGGAGGGAGTGAAATTAACTGAACTGACGGCCTCATGGGTCCCATTTATTATTCATGCAAATAGGTTTCTTAAAAAAGACGGTCGCATGGCTATCGTGCTCCCATCCAAGTTACTTCATGTCAGCTATGCCAAACAATTCAGAAAATGGTTGCTTAAAGAATTTTCCACTATCACAATAATTGCCTTTGAAAAGAGAGTATTCCCCGGAATACTCGAGGATACTATTCTGTTGTTGGCTGATAAAGCAGGACCAAGACAAGTCACGTTTTTGACTTTCAAAGATGAAAGTGAGTTAGAGCCTTACCGGCAGTTAGGTTCGATCCCTACCTCTCAAATAGTGTTTCATCCTTCCCCGAATGAAAAATGGACAAAATATCTACTTCCATCTAACTTAATGAGAGCCCTAAACCAGATACTTGGAAGAACAATGGACAGATTAATCCAATTAGGGGAGATTAGCTTTGTAACAATTGGAGTAGTTACTGGGGATAACAAATTCTTCACCTTAACAGAGCAAGAAGTCGAGAAATGGGGGATTGAAGATAAATACCTCATACCAATTATCACCAAAGCTGAGGACATCAGAGGAACCCTGCTAACAAATGAGGACTGGCTTTTCATAAAAAAACTAGGGCGTAAATGCTACCTACTTTATGTAACAGAGTCCGAAAACTCTCTCGACAAAGGTGTAAAAGAATACCTCGAAAGAAGAGGGGAAGAACTTAATGTGAAAGCACGCTACAAAGTACGGATAAGAAAAAGGTGGTACGAAGTCCCGGGCGTAAGATTCCCAGATGCATTCCTGAGTTACATGGCCCATGATGTCCCAAAATTCGCCGTGAACCAAATACTCCTTAATGAGAAACGAGCCACTAGCACGAACACCATTCACCATGTTTTCCTAAAAGGAGATATTGACCCTACTGCGTTGACAACTGCCTTTTACAATTCACTGACCCTCGCTTCGTCCGAGCTTTCAGGCCGGTTCTATGGGGGTGGTGTCCTCAAAATTGAGCCGAAGGAAGCCGAAAAAATCATGATCCCAAAAATAACCGACACGGATCAGCTTCTAAAGATAGCCCCTAAAGTCAATAAACTACTGCGCAGGAAGAAGATACTCTCTGCAACAGAACTCGTTAATGAGGTCCTACTCGAAGGCCAGATGGAGCTTTCCAACAGAGACATCGAAATACTCACAGAGATTTGGCAGTACCTACAGCAGAGCAGAATAAGAAAAAACAAAAGCTGATCAGAGGTGCCTATCAAGGAATTTTATCAGATCATCAATAACATCATCTATCTCGAACCCTCTGCTTTCTATTTCGTCCTCCCTAGCCGGCACATACTTACCATTATTATCCTCCTTGAATAGGAATACACCCACTGCATTATGATATTTCCTCAAATTTTCAAACTTCTCCAAAATTAAGTCAGGATTATCTGCATTCACAATATTCCCCTTATCGTTTAATCTTCCAGAAGCAAGCCGAGAAGCCCAAAACGAATAAAATCCTGGAACTGACTTTTTAACCCACTCATCCCACCACTGGTTTTTCATAATTTCTTTGTCAAATGTATCACTCTCCAAGAGAGATTGTACAATCTTAACAATTACCTTATCAGAGGTGTAGTACAACTTCAAGTCAACCGAAGTAAATTTTACCTCCTTTAGCCTTTTATCTAAGTCGCTCTGAGTTCTCCGCTCTTCTTTGATTGTATTGCCAACTCTATGTCGTGGGCTTCCAGTCATCTTCACTTCCCCAGCGACAATCAACAAACTATCTTCTCCCCTAACAAAAGCAAGATCCAAGTCATGATTATGCTCTGTGTATCCGGGCACTTTAGTATCCAAAAGACGATACTGTTTTTCAGAGCGAATGTAGATTAGTTCACTTATGAGGTCTCTAAAGACGTTACCCTTTTGTCGGTAGCTCCCTTCGCATAATTTTCCATCAATCCAATTGCTTTCGAGGTACTTGTAGAATAACTCCAAGAAATCGTTTTTAATTGGATCAAAATATCCCTTAGATTTTTCAGACCTAACTAATTCAAGGAGTTTCTCACGAAACTCCTTTACTTGCCTATTACTCCAAGCTTTCTGAGTTTCATCGCACTCAGTCATGATAACCACCGTGCCATATTGATAAACACCCAATAAAGAGATTACTCCCAAATCCCTCGAGACACTGATCTCTCTCATCCCACGGGGCGAGGTTTTAGGAAGAGAAGAGTAAAGTTAATCAACAAAAGTAATCACTTGCACGACTTGTGGGACACAAGGCCCCTCGGGTTTTGATTGGAATCAACGATAAAAAACTTCTTGTATTGTCCAATCCTTGAGTTTGTAAAATATTGCGCTTTTTTATTCCAAACCTCAAAATCGGACAATACAAGAAGTTTTTTATCGTTGATTCCAATCAAAGGGGACTAATCATGCTCTCC
>WFYS01000074.1 GCA_015490005.1 Desulfurellaceae bacterium
CTCTTAGCATACTTAACCTCTAAAATTCTGTCAAGGATGTACAATTGTAAAACCATACTCTTTATAAACATACAAGTGATCTAAAATGAATTTATATAACTCGTCTTTTAATCTTTTATTTTTACCGTATGTTACCTCTACAATATACCCGTTCTTTATCTGATTGTACTTCCGAGGTATCTCAACAAATTTTAAGCCGTTAACCTTTGCAAGTGATCTAAAGATTATTCCAGTATCAACTGTCGACATTTTTAAATAGTTTATAATTTGGGAAATGTTTATAGCATACACCACGGTATTTTCCTTTAGCCTATTTGACAAAGTTCTTGGTAATTTTTTAAGAATAAGTGTATAAGTCTTCCCTAAAGCCATCGTTTCAGGGTTTCCACCAGCAACTCTAATTCCTTTTTTAAACAAATCTCCAAAGCTTTTTATTTTTTCTTCTCCTTTTTTAGATAAACCAAAAACTGGTATCAACTTGAAAACTTTAGAGAACTTCTCAACAACTCCTTTTCTTTGGGCAAGCTTAAAAAACTTTTCATCTAAACACGTATATATATCGCCCTTTTTGGCCAAAACCATCTGTTGAAGAACTTGTCCCGTCCCACCAGGTATCAGAACTACTTTGTCTTTTGTATGAGTTTCGTTAAAAAGTCTTGCAATTTCCTTAGATGGCTGTTTCACAGCAGCAGCACAAAACCAATAAAGCTGGGCAGAAAAAGAAAACTGGCAAAACAGCAAAATCAATGAAAGAACCATAAAAATTTTCTTTGTCATAAATCACCTCCTTAACACTTGAAAACCAAATAATTTATAAACATACAAATGATTCAAAATAAAATCGTAAACTTCCTCTGCAACTTCTGGATGTTTTGAGTAAGAGATTAATGCAATAAACCCAAACCTGTGAACATTGTACTTTTTTGGGATCTTTATATACGGTAATCGAGATCCAATCAAAGCCTTATCCAAAACAATACCAGCATCCACAGCACCACTTTTGACATAACCAATTATTTGCAAAACGTTCATACACCTAACATTAATATTTTTTTCTATTTTACTCGACAAACTTGGTGGCATCTTTTTTAGGATTTCTTTAAAAGTCAAACCCAAACAAAACGTATGAGGGTTACCGCCTGCGATACGCACATTGTTTTTCGCAAGGTCATAAATGGACTTTATCTTACCCCTATCTTTTGGGTTGATTGCAAAGATAGGCGTTAATTTAAGGATCTTTCTATATTTTAAGACGATACCGTGTTTTATTGCCCTTTCTAAAAAAACAGCATCCACAAGCGTATAGATATCGCCCTTTTTTGATTGCAACATCTCATTTAAAACCGCTCCTGAACCACCACTTATAACCACAACCTTGTTTTTATGGGTGCTATTGTAAAGATGGGCTATCTCTAAAGCAGGTTTCCTTATTCCTGCGCCGGTAAACCAATAAAGCGTGAATGCGTTAGTTTTAAGGGCCAAGAAAACCAAGACAAAAGAGATAAATAAAGCAAAAAATTTTCTCATGAAACACCTCCAAGATTATGATTTAAATCAAGAAGAAACAAAAAGACAAGAGAATTTCCTCCTTTCCAAACACGGGAGGCATGGACGTTTCCATCCATACCCTATCGACTAAAAAGCCATAGCAAGCGCCTTAGGCCTTTTAGCTCGGAGTTTTCAGAAATTTAAATAAACATCAATTACGTGTCAAGCTTTATCCTGTCTCTATCAATTTCAGAATTACCGAAATCAAAATCAACAGGATTAATTAATTCAATGAGAATGCCAGACTTTGAAAACACTCTACCATCCTTGAATTTTAACTTTGATTCCTCACAGTAGATTTGAGGCTCTCTAACATTATCCTTAACTTCACAATCATCCAACATAACTTCGGAAAATTCAAACAAACACAAACCTTTATCATTATTAGACACAACACAATTTTTCAGGTATGCACCACTACCTTTTTGACAATATAAACCACAGTTACCACCAATAATCCGCGTGGACTCCAAATATGCCTTTGACTCATTTAAAAAAACCTGCAAAAATTCCTCGTTGTTATCCCTATTATCTACCAGTTCAGACCGTTTCATTGTTAAATTTGAAACATCTTCAACATAAACGCCTCCCAAATTAGCTTTAAACTCACAATTTCTAATTTCAACATCTGATGATTCTCTCATGAAAATGGCCACACCACTCTTACACCCATAAATCTTCGTCTCTAAAAC
>WFYS01000075.1 GCA_015490005.1 Desulfurellaceae bacterium
ACTAAACCTGCAGGAACGCCTAAAGACAGCGCAATCCTCACCTTTGCTGTGGACTTACCGCGTGTTGACCGCTTTGATAGGTTAAGGGCAATGGTGTTTGCGCTGATAAACACAAAAGCAGAGCCTATACCACAAATGATCCTGCCAAAAAGCATCAATGCTCCGTGTAAAGGCAAATACAGAGAAGCCACATACAAAAGGCTGCCTACACTCTCTACTATCAATCCAATAACCAGAGGTTCCTTTCCGCCAAAAGTATCTATAGCAATCCCAACAAACTGATTAACAAAAATCCTTGCAAGCTTGTTTGCAGAGAGGATTACACCGATAAAGAAAGCCGATAATTCAAATTTCAACCCCAATATAGGCAAAATGGGAAAAACAATACCCCCACCAATGCCGCCTAAAAAGACAGCAAACGGAACCACAAAACCAACGTCATACCTTTCGCCCATGTTCATGATTAAAATCTAAATCGTGCAATTTTTCAATAAAATAAAACTAAAACCTTGAAAAACAAATAAATAAATCGTAAAATATTAAAAATTAATTAGGGGGTTTGGAAAAAGTGATAGCTCCTTTAGAAGCACTAAACATCATACTGAGAAATGTCAAACCTGTCGGAAAAGAATTAGTTAGCGTCTTTGAAGCTTCTGGCAGAGTTGTAAGTGGTTCTATAAAGGCATTAAGAACGCTTCCACCTTATAACGATGCAGCTATGGATGGTTATGCAGTAAAGCACGATGATATACAAATAATACCAGTCAAGTTAAAGGTAAAGGGAACCATTAAAGCTGGCGATAGGGTGAACGGTTTGAAAGTTGAAAATGGAGAGTGCTTCAGAATTATGACAGGAGCACCCGTGCCTGAGGGTGCTGATACAGTTGTTGAATTTGAAGTAACAAAAGAGAAAAACGGCGTTGTGGAAATACTAAAACCCAAGAAAAATGGAGCCAACATCAGGCTGAAGGGTGAAGATATAAAATGCGGTGATACCATAGATTTTAAAGGAGAGATTATTACACCTTATAGGCTTTCAAGAGTAGTGTCAACAGGCAATGTGTTTACACCAGTATATAAAAAACCCTCCGTTTGCGTAATCTCAACGGGTGATGAACTCGTGCATCTTGGAGACCCAAATGATGGTATAGTGGACTCAAACAGCTTCTTTGTAAGGTCTCTACTTAATCAGTTTGGCATAGAGGCAGGCTATCTTGGTATATCAAAGGATAACAGCGAGGATTTTATTCAAAAGATGAAGTCAGCCATGGAGTATGACATAATAATAACAACTGCTGGAATATCGTTTGGAGATTACGATGTGGTTACAAATTCAGAGAAAGAGCTCAACATTGAGTGGTTCTTCAAGTATGTAAGGCAAAAACCAGGAAAACCGTTTGCCTTTGGTAAATTGGGTAAAAGCTTTATATTTTCATTTCCTGGAAATCCTGTGTCTACAGCTTTCTGCTCATTTTTTTATCTCATACCTGCACTAAAAAAAATGCTAGGAATTAAAGATTACAAACATACGCCTATTAAAGCCATACTAACAGAACCTGTGAAAAAAAGAAACGATAGAGTGCATTTTAACAGGGTAAAAGTGGAATATAAGGACAAAAAGTTTTATGCAAAACCATTTGAGACACAGGGTTCAAATATAATACAGTCAATAGCCACATGCAACGGTTTTGCGATGATAGAAGAAAATTTGATAGGAACAATAGAGACCGGGACAGAGGTAGATGTGTTTTTATATGATTTTAATTTTCCTGGTTAAATCAAATGTAGCACCTTTTAAAACAAAGAGGCAAAGGGGTGATGTATGAAAGTTTTAAGTATTGACATTTCAAAATGCACAGGCTGCAGAGCTTGCGAGTACGCGTGTTCCTTTAAACACACAGGGGCGTTCAACAGGTGGGATTCGAGAATATCCATTAGTCAGTTTTTAGAGGACTTTGTATTCATACCAACAGTGTGTACGCAGTGTGAAGATGCTTATTGTGTAAATGTTTGTCCAACAGGAGCATTAAGTAAAAATTACGAAACAGGTGTTGTAGAGTTCGACCCAAACAAGTGCATATTGTGCAAGCAGTGTACCATGGCCTGTCCCTGGGGCTCTATTAAGCTAAACCATATGGGAAGGGAAATTATAAAGTGTGACCTATGCGGTGGTGATCCCGAATGCGTCAAGGTTTGCCATGCAGGAGCTTTGGAGTTTACAGAGGTTGAAGATATGGTTATGGACAAAAGGTTCAGAAGTGCAACCAAACTAAAAGAATCTGTGATGGGGGTGTAGTATGTTAAAGGGAGGATACGTAGGCAAAATATTGAGAGTAAATTTAAGTAAAAACAAGGTTTCAGTAGAAGATATAAATGAAAAATGGGCCGAGGACTTTATAGGCGGAAGGGGATACGGAACACGACTATTTATGGAAGAGGTAGACCCA
Source organism: Desulfurellaceae bacterium (assembly GCA_015490005.1). Classification (GTDB taxonomy): domain Bacteria; phylum Campylobacterota_A; class Desulfurellia; order Desulfurellales; family Hippeaceae; genus Hippea. The sequence goes on from WFYS01000075.1 coordinate 2,448, forward strand.
AACGTAGACCCATTAAGCGAAGAAAATAAGCTTATTTTGGCAACAGGACCTTTAGGCTCCACATACGCACCCTCATCTGGTAGAATTATGGTCATAACAAAAGGGCCTTTGAATGGTGCAATAGCCTGTTCTAACTCCGGAGGACATTTTGCTTCTGACCTAAAGAGAGCCGGTTTTGATTTTATGATTATTGAAGGAAAAGCAGAAAAACCTATATATATATGGATTTATAAGGGAAATGTAGAAATAAGGGATGCAACAGAATTATGGGGAAAAACAACAAAGGAAACAGATAAAATATTGAGATCTTTAACCCATCCAGAGGCAGGTACATTAGAAATCGGTCCAGCCGCAGAGAAGCTGTCCTTGATTTCCAATATAACATTTGATGGACACAGAGCAGCAGGGAGAACAGGAGTAGGGGCAGTTTTGGGAAGCAAAAATCTAAAAGGTATATCAGCCTTTGGCACAGAAAGCATAACGGTATCTGATAATGAAAGGTTCGCGAAAGCAGTTTACAACGCAAGAGATATTTTGAGCAAAGATGCCTTCTCTGGGTCTGGGGGAGCAACTTATGGTACAGCCCTTTTAGTTAACGTGATAAACGGGGTAGGCGGATTACCGGCATTCAATGGTCACGATGCCTTTTTAGAAACGGCAGATAAAATCAGTGGTGAAACACTGACAAAAGAATACTTAATAAGAGCTGAAGGATGCGACAGTTGTCCCATTGCCTGCGGAAGAGTAACAGAAATAAGAAAAGGCAAATACAAAGGCAATAAAGGCGTTGGGCCTGAGTATGAGTCTATATGGGCATTGGGTGCTATGTGTGGTGTTGACGACATGGATGCAGTTGTTATGGCAAATTACATTTGTGATGACTATGGATTCGATACAATATCAGCAGGTTCAACAATAGCTTGTGCAATGGATTTATTTGAAGCAGGATATATACGAGAAAGTGACGTTGGATTCTCCTTAAAATTTAAAGACCCCGACGCTTTGGTAAATGCAATGAAATTAATGGCCGAACAAAACACCGATTTTGGTAAACTTTTGGCCAAAGGATCTTACAGACTCGCCGAACACTACGGCCATCCAGAATTCTCAATGACAGCTAAGAAGCAGGAATTTCCAGCATATGACCCGCGTGCCATTAAGGGTATAGGCCTTGAGTACGCAACAAGCAATAGGGGAGCATGCCATGTCAGAGGATATACGATAGCCGTAGAAGTCTTAGGGGATGGAGACAAAAACACATATGAGGGAAAGGCTACGTTAACTAAAACGTTACAGGATCTCACAGCTGCACTGGATTCAACGGGCATATGCCTGTTCACAACATTTGGGTTGAAGGGTAAAGAGATAGCTGAACTGTTTTCATCGGCCACTGGTTTTGAGTGTGATGAGCAAGAATTTATGAAAAAAGGCGAAAGGATTTGGAATCTGGAAAAAGCATTTAACATTAAAGCTGGATTTACAAAAGACGACGATAAATTACCTGAAAGAATGGAGAAAGAGTCTATAAAATCCGGCCCATCCAAAGGGGAGATAACAGATTTAGGCAAAATGTTACCGGAATACTACAAAAGTAGGGGATGGGATGAAAATGGCATTCCAACGCCAGAAAAACTAAAGGAGTTGGGCTTAGAGGGAATACTATGATAGCAATAGTAGGCGGCTCCATTGCCGCCTATATGGCTTATAAAACAATCAAGGCACAGGATAAAAGCGTTGATGCCAAGATATTCTCAAAAGAGAGCACAGAACCTTATGGTAAAATGCTCCTTCCATACATGCTTACCAGTAATGTAAAAAGCAATATGTTTTACGAAGTCCCAGAGGATGATCTAATTTTAAACACAGAAATCACTAAAATAGGCAAAAACTCAAACACCATTATAGACAACAAAAGAAACAACTACACCTACGATAGACTGATAATAGCCACAGGCGCAGATGCATCCATAGAAACATTTGAAGGTAATGCAAACGATAGGGTGTTTACCGTAAGGTACTTAAAAGACATTGAAAAAATTAGAGAAAGTATAAAAAAAGCAAATTTGAGGCATGTGCTTATCTATGGAGGAGGATTGGTTAGTTTAGAGATGACAAATGCCATCTCAATGGCCGGATTTAAAATAACGATAGTCATAAGTTCAAACAGGATTCTGTCTCAAATTCTAAACAAAAAGGCAAGCGAACTGTTCGAAAAGCACTTAACTGATAACTACAAATTAGAGATAATAAAGGGTGAAAGGATAGAAGTAGTTGAAAAAAGTGCCGATGGAACAGTTGTTAAGTTGAGTAGTGGAAAGTCGATCGAGTGCGATTTTGTTGTTGTGGGTAAGGGCGTAAAGCCCAATATTGACTTTGTAAAAGGTGAATTAAACGTAAAAAAGGGCATAGTGGTCGGTAGTAAATTAGAGGCAACCGACAACATATATGCAATAGGGGATGTGGCAGAGGTCGACGATGTTGTGCTAAACGATAAATCTTTACATGCAATATGGCCATGCGCTGTTGAACAGGCAGAGGTCGCAGCAAAAAATGCCCTCGGCATGGATATAAAGGTAAAACCAGAGATTACAAGGAACGTATTGCCAGTTTTCGGTATGAACATATTCACAGGCGGCGTGTCAAAATTGGATGAATACGACACTATCATCGAAGATTACACAGAGGGATACACTAGGTTAATGATAAAAGACGATTGTTTAGATGGCTTTGTGTTTTTCGGAGCGGTCAAAAACTACGGTGCATATACATTTCTTGCAAGAAACAGGATAAAAATTAAAGGAGCAGAGAAAAAACTACTTCACGGTTGGATAGATCCAAGAAGATTGATATAATAACTGCATGAACATAGAGCTTTTTTTCATAGGCTTCATAGCAGCTCTAACGCCAGGTCCTGATATTATTTTAGTTATTCAAGCTACGCTTAACTATAGTCTAAAGAAAGGTTTAGAGGCATTTGGAGGTATTTTTACCGGAAATCTCATAATGATTTCCGTATTACTCGTTGGATTTGCATCACTAGGTAAAAACGTTTATTTCCAGACATTTGTTTCACTATTTGGTGGTCTTTATTTACTGTACATCTCACATGAAATATTCAAAAACAGAAAAAACGAGATAAAGGCGCGTTCACCAAAAGTAAAATCATTCTATTTAAAAGGACTATATGTAAACCTATCTAACCCCAAAGCGATAATCTTTTTTAGTGCGATTCTTGCCCCTTTTTTAGGCAAAGGAAGCCTAATACTCAGTTTATTGTCAATAATCTGCGGAATAGTTTCCGCATTTTTAACCGCAATTTTTGTGTCTGATGCAATGAGGAAAAACCTAATCACGGAGAAATCGGCTCTTATAATAAATACATTTTCTTCTTTTATATTTTTCGTGTTCTCTTTAGAGTTATTCTTTAATTTCTATGAGAAGCTTAAAATTATCTTATAGAATACCAATAAGCTTCGAGATGACAAACTGCTTAGCAACTCTACCGTTTCGAGCCCCTTTTGAGATTGTAAAAGCCTCCGCATCTTTTTCCAAATCCATATACTCTTCCAAACCGTATTTATTGCAATAAAGCCTAACGATCTTTAAGTAAACATCCTTGCTCGGCTTTCTGAAGCCCAAAACCAAACCAAATCGTCCATAAAGCGACATTTGCTCGTTTATTTCATCCATGTCGTAAATCGAGTCTGTTGTTAGAACCTTATCCTTGATGAGGTGCCTTTTGTTTGATGTTGCCACAAACATGACGTTTATAGGCTTTTCCTCAAGTCCGCCCTCGAGTATGGACTTAAACTTTCTATACTCCTCATCCTGCTCATCGAAGGATATATCATCAAAAAACAATATAAAATACTCTTTAAACTTGCCCACCAAAAGCTCATACAGATCATACAGGTTGCTAATTTGACTCGTATTTATTTGAACAACGTTTAGGTGCTTATTCCTATATTCATTGACAAAAGCCTTGACAAGAGACGATTTACCACAACCGCGTTCACCCCACAAAAGCACATCCAAAAATGGACCGCCGCTCAAAAAACTTTCAATATTTTTCCTAAAAAGACCTATCTGCTGTTCCAGACCAATCAAGTCCTTTGTTGTTATATTAGAAAAGTTTATTACAGGCTTCAAGATGCCATTAGAAAATCGAAAAACGTAGCTTCTACTATTCATGTCAAAATAAACGTCACTTTTTTTGCGCCCTGAACGCCACTTATGAGCTGCTTCTCAATGTCGGCAGTTTTACTCTCCGCACCTACAAATAGCAAATAATCTTCACCTTTAGCCTTTTTATAAGCCTCAAAGGAACTACTACAAATCCTATCTTTTTCAACAATTACGTATAGCTCATCAACATCTACAACACAACCTAACTTAAAATCATCCGATACATCAACCAAAACGTTTCCCTCTTGGGAGTTTGCCGATATGGCTCTTACAACACCTACTTTGTTGAATTTACAATGGCTTTCTCTGTTATAAGACACTCCTTTAAGCAAATCCTCGGCATCCTTTATTTCTAATACTTCAACGCCGTTTAATTTTGCAATTTCTATAAATCTCTCCAAAATTTCACTCTTCATCTTCTAATTTTTTAATAAATTTGGAATTCTCATACGTGTAAATTATGGGTTTTCCTGTCGGAATTTCAAACTTGGGTATATCTTCGTCGGAGATATTTTCTATAAACTTTACAATAGCCCTTAAACTGTTGCCATGCGCACTAATCAATATGTCTTTTCCATCTTCAAGTTTAGGAATTATAACGCTTTTGAAAAATGGAATTGTCCTCTCGTAATTATCCTTTAAAGATTCACCGCCGGGCGGATTTATATCGTAGCTTCTCCTCCATTTATGCACTGTCTCGTTGCCGTATTTCTCAGCCGTTTCCTGTTTATTAAGACCTTGCAGCTGCCCATAGTATCTTTCGTTTAGTTCCTCGTGTTTGTAAACAGGCAAAACAGGTATGGTGTCAGGCATATTGGCCCATTCGTTCATCTTACCTTCACTGTGTTGTATTGTTGGTATCCTTCCACACTCATTTTTTGAAAGCGCAATCATGGCAGTTTGAATTGAGCGAATCAAGGCTGAAGTATGAACTTCGTCAAAACAGTAATTTTTAAGTTTTTCACCTGCTTTTAATGCCTCTTCAATACCCTTGTATGCAAGTGGCACATCAACCCAACCTGTAAAAAGATTTAATGCATTCCACATCGATTTTCCATGTCTCAACAAAACAAGTATAGCCATATTGCCTCCTTCTTGATTTTTTAGACTTGAGTAAATCAAAAAATGGAGCCAGCGATAGGACTTGAACCTACGACCTGCTGATTACGAATCATTAACATAACCTTTCTTTTTATTCTTATACTGCCCGCATTTTTTAAAAAAACCTCAGTTTCTTGCCTAAAAATCAATTATATTTATTTTTATTTACTTGTCCATTTTTTTATGATTTTGTATCATTTTTTAGAAAAATTTGTCCGAAATGTGTCCGATGGTTGGCGTGCGGATTTTAAAAATCAAAGCCGAGCTGATACCGCTCGGTGTCGGCCTGGAGAGGATGTGAAATGGCGATTTACATTGTGTGTCCCAAATGCAAAACAGAGTACTCCATCAAAAGAAAATCATGCCCTAAATGTGGGCACGTTGTCAAGCAAAATAAAACATTCAGGGTTTCGGTAAGCTTCCACGGCAAAAGAGTAAGGCAGACCATAACGGGCAGCAACCTCCAGGGCGCAAGGGAAATAGAGGCAAAGCTCAAGTCAGAGCTCGTGTCTGGGGAATACTACGATAGACGGCAAGTAAAAGTAACGTTTAATGAGTTTGTAAAAGAAAAGTACTTGCCTTATGTAAAAACAAACAAAAAAGAAAAAACATATAAATTAGAGAAAACTTTTTTTAACCTATGGATACTACCTGTTATAGGCAATAAAACCTTAAACAACATTTCTCCTCTCGACTTAGAGAAAATCAAAAAGGAAATGATAAAAAACAATAGATCGCCTCGAACCATAGAGTACGCCCTCGCAGTCATAAGGCAGGTATTCAATAGGGCAATAGAGTGGGGTATTTATAACGGAGTTAACCCAGTCTCCAAAGTAAAGAAACCCAAAAAAGACAACAGGCGCATAAGGTTTTTAACAAAAGGAGAGGCTAATTTATTACTCGAGGAACTTAAAAAACGCTCGCCTCAGGTATACGAAATGGCTTATCTTTCCCTGTATACAGGCATGCGCTTTGGAGAGATAGCGAACCTCACTTGGCAGGATATAGATTTTCAAAACGATATAATTAACATCAAAGACCCGAAAAACAATACTGGAAGAGTTGCTTATATGACAGAGAACCTAAAAAAGCTTTTACTTGAAAAGCATAAAAGGGAACATCCTAAAAACCTTAGTGAATTGGTTTTCAAAAATAAAAAAGGTAATAAGCTGACAATGGTTTCAAAAACCTTTGATAGAATAGTAGACAAGCTCGGTCTGAACGAGGGAATCACAGATCCCCGAGATAAGGTTGTCTTTCATACCCTAAGGCATACATTCGCCTCGTGGCTTGCCATTCAGGGAACGCCTATTTACACCATAAAGGAGCTAATGGGTCATAAAAGTCTTGCAATGACGGAAAGATATGCCCATTTAATACCGGATGCAAAGAGGGAGGCGGTGGAAAAACTGTTTAAAAGAGTAAAGAAAAGAGAGAGTGAAGAAATGGAGGCTTGATATATCTCATCTTTGTTTTTTCAGCCACAGACAAATTAGAGTTCAAGATTTTTTCGAACTCACTTTTTAAAGATGGAAACAGAGGGAATTTTATTTTACTCTTGTATTTTCTGTAATAGGAAACCTGTTTTTGCGCTGGTTTTTCCCTTTACAGTTTTGGTATTTGTGTATATACTACCAATAGATACTCAGTAAGGAGGCAAATATGCGCAAAACAAAGGTATTTAAAAGCGGCAACTCCTATGCTGTTAGACTACCGAAAGAGTTTAGATTAAACTGCGATACTGTGTATATAAAGAGAGAGGGTAATCGTATAGTATTAATTCCACCAGATGATAAATGGGATGAGTTATTTGATAAGCTTAGAGAGTTTAAAGATATTACCAGTGAGTTTATGAAGGAAAGAAACCAACCTCTACCTCAAGAAAGGGAGTTGTTTTAGATGATCTACATGCTCGACACCAACATCTGCAGCTATATAATCAGAAATACACCGGAAAGAATAAAAGTGAAACTTAAAGAAGTGGAGAGAGAGCACGAGTTAGCCCTTTCATCTGTTGTTGTTTCTGAACTGTTCTACGGTGCCTACAAGAAAAACAGTGAGAGGCTGATTAATCTCATAAAAGGTTTTATAGAAAACTTTACCATCTACAACTTCGATAAAAAAGCAGCTGAAATCTATGGAAAAATCAGAGCAGAGCTTGAAAGAAAAGGCAGGAAGAGGATCCCCCACATTCGTGGGAGCGGTAATATCTCACGGGTTCCCACTGGTTCCTGCTTCGACGTATGCTTTCGCATACTCCACAGGCGCAACTTCCCGTAAACGGCCCGTCGGTAGGGTTTGAGATGGGTTTTCCTTCCCAAGTGCTTTTTTGAACAGACTACGATCCGCCTGAAAGTATGTGTCCTATGGATGGGAATGGAATTAAAATTTGAGACGCATTAGTTTTTCTTTCATGTCTTTGCGTTTCTTCAAAATTGGTTGGTTCAAAGTTTACCACCAACGCCTCCATTATTGGATTCCTATTTATCTCTCTGCCGCCAACATAATAGAAATGATTCCTTGTTATAATATTAAACTCGCTCCAAAATGCTCCAATGAATTCATTCTCTCTGTATTTATTCTTATACCAGGTGGAAAGAAGGAATTTACCTTTAAACTCAGAAAGCAATTCATATAAATCGCGTTCATCCTTTTCCGTCCAGTCATCAAAGTAATTGGTGTGTCTCCCAATGTAAGGTGGATCGCAATATATGACATCATCCTGATTTACTTCCATTATGGTTCTTCTAAAATCCTGAGTAACAAATACCCAATCATACTTATGAATACATTCTTCCACATATCTAACCTGGTTAACTATTTTTGTTATGTATCCCTTTCTAAACCTATCCGGTTTTTTTCCGAACGGTGTATTAAATTCTCCTTTGCTATTGAATCTAATTATACCATTAAAACATGACCTATTCAGAAAAAGAAAATCCAGAGGATCATGATATTTATTAAATCTATCTCTAACTTCGTAATAATACCTTTCACCTCTCTCCCGTAACTTCTTACCTTCCTTTTCGAGAAATATTCTCACCTTATGAGAGTCAATTTCTCTATTTTTAATTGCATTGTAAAAGTTGATAATATGCGGATTTTTGTCTGCAAAAATTGCTCGTTTGGGTCGCAAATTAAAACCAACCACGCCTGAACCCATAAAAGGTTCTATCCATCTCCCTTTAATTTCAAAATTTATCTGAATCACGATCCATTCTACTAGCTTTGTTTTTATCCCTTGAGTCTTTATCGGCGGAACATATATTTTACTCTTCATCCTGACCTCTTTTCTCTATTTTATCAATATCAATACCCTTGAATATCAAAAATTCTTTTAAAGAAGTCATTCTCTTGGTCTTCCCTGTTTTACTATTTTTTATTGTAATTCTACCATAGTTCATCCAGTACTCATCAAACCATTTCTCTCCATCTTCACCAAAATATTGCCAGAATATTCCGTTACCCTCCAATAATTCTTCAACCTTTCTGACACTACCGATATTTGCAGTATTTCCGCTCCCACTTTTGTCACTGGCTATTCGCCACTTTTCATGAGCAAAGAATATAAAATTTTTAATTACCGATGGTATGTCCTTCAATTCCTTAAGTTTATATTTTCTTGTTTCATCAACTTTTGTGACATTATTCCTTTCATATAAAATTCCCAATACATAGTGCCCCAAATACTCACTATAGGGAAACTGTATATTCTTTCTACTCTGTCTATCAATGAAATATATTCCGTGTGAACCAAGGGTAAAACCATTGCATTCATAGGGTATTCCTTCTTTGTATTTTGTTATATATGTGGTTTTAAGGTCAACAGCAAATTTTATTCGCTCATTGTCTTTAGAGATAAATGTTATGTCAGGATACCAATTTTGCTTGTCTGCAAAAATCATTTCATACCCATGTTCATCTGCAAATTTTAAAAATTCCGGAAACAAATGAATCTCCATAACCTTGGAAACTATTTTTGTATCACCCGTAATGGTATAAATATTTTTGAAAATATCAATAAAACCTTTTATTATCCATTGATTATCCTGTGTGGAAACATAATTATGCAACTTCCTGGCAAACGATTGAAGTTGATTCAAAAAACCTTCTTTTAACACAGCTTTTGTCTTATTATCCATCTTTTTTCTCCGACTTTACAATCTCTTATATGGGTATCTCCACCCTACACCTCTTCCACTCTCACCTTCTTTATCACCCTGCCTATTATCTTGTAATCGCCGTTCGGCTTTACCGTTGGGTATTCGGGGTTGTCGCTCGTCAGAAAGACCTCTCCGTCCTTCACCCGGTAGCGCTTGAGCATGACCTCGTTCCACTCATCTCTCACGATGACCACGTCGCCGTTTTTTAATTCCACGCACGGGACAAAGATCACATATTCCCCGTCCTTGATGGTCGGGTACATGGAGTTTCCCCTGACCTTAACCGCGTAGGAGTTCTTTGGAACTCCCGGAATGTAAAGATAGTCCTCTATGTAGTCATCCTCTGGCGGCATAGCTGGAAAGCCAGCCGGCACCTGCGCGCTTATGATGGGAACGGCCACTGCGGGAACGAACTCCACTGAGTCCTTCTTTTTTCTGAACATCTCACCTTCGCCGGTGAGGAGCCAGTCTATATTTATATTTTTTTCATCGCATTTTGAGAAAATAAGTTTATAGTCCAAGGAGTTTCTTGATTTCCATGTAGATATAGTGTTTTGCTTAACTCCTAAGTATTTTGCCAAGTCGCTGTCTGTTTTAATATTTAATGCTTTTTTAAATCGCTTTAGAATTTCTTTCGTATTTTGAGAATTTTTACTTGACATTTTATCACATTTTGCGATATATTTTAGTCATGAAACCTAAAAAGCTAAGCTCGGTGAGTATTATAAAATTCATAAAAGCCCTCCTGGGGCTCAGCCCCCTTCAGAAATGTAAACAACGCAACCCCCATCAAAACATTCGTTTCTGTTCATTTATACCATACAAAAGCCCTAAATCCAACACTAACCATAGCGGAGGTGGATCGTGGCGGCAGTTAAGAAAAGTTCCCAGACCAAAAAAAGCCCTCAGACTGAGCAGAGGGCCAGAAGAAAGCTAATCCCTATAAAACAGTCCGAACTTGAAAAGCACGAAATCCCTTTTTCTCCCAACACACTCTACTTCTGGCACTCTCAGGGGAAGTACAGGGAAATCTTCGTGAAAGTATCGGGTAAGCTTTTCATCGATGAGGACAAGTTTTGGGAACTGGCGGAGGGGGAGTAGGAAATGGCAAGGATGGTTAAATATTTTGAAGAAATCAACTACGACAAGCAGGTAGAGTGGTGCGGCAGCTACTCAGGGCAGAAGACACCGGAAGAGGTTCTGCTCGAAAAGGAAAGTGCAGAGCTTCAGGAAAAAATCGATGAACTTAAAGAAAGGCTTCAGAGAAGAATGAGGGAGATAGTTATCGAAAAGTTCGAGAAGGTTTTAAGTAAAAGCGAAAGAGACTTTTTACGCAAGCTGCTGCTTGATATCGACAGCGACTATCTTCCTGAAGAGGGAACCCAACACACCGCCGCAGAGAGGGTGGGTGTGACAAGAGAGTACTTTGGGCTTTTGATACACCGGGTGTACAAAAAGATTCAGGCTCATAAGGAAATAAGGAGAAAATGCCTTAGAGCGTACAAAAGAGAACTACAAAAAGTAAGAGACGAATACTTTGGAGAGTAGAACGCAAGACAAGGAACAAATACGAAAAGGACCTGTCAAAGGCATTAACTCGTAGTTTTGGAGGGTTATGGTGATTTCTAAATACGAAAAAGGTAAAGGCGGAGGCGGCAACTCCCGCCTGGAGTTACGGAAAGTGGGCACATGTAGTAGTAATAATAGCAGGTCTTTGGTCAATATTCAACCTCACAGTCAGGAAAGCGAAAGCTACAAAAAGTAAGAAATTAATACTTTGGAGAGTAGAGCGAAGAGTAAAGCGAGAGATGGAAAAATACCATGATTTTGCTTAAGCGCTTTGTAAAGGTGTTTCTTATACTGGTTCATGGTTTTTTGTTTCCTAACACGTATAAGGTATTCGACTTTTTATTTAGAATCCTTGACCTTAAGGAGGTCTAAAATGTCCAAAAGGTTCTCTTCTCCCCAGGAAGTCGCAAAGCACCTTGAGTCTATATACCCAAACCATAACTTTGCCTGGAAAAAATCCGGTCAGGGGCTTGTTGGTTTCTGCCCAAAGCACGAAGACAAGAAAACACCGAACCTTAAAATACTTAAAGACAAAGATGG
>WFYS01000076.1 GCA_015490005.1 Desulfurellaceae bacterium
ATATTTGAAACAACATTATCATCTTTATCTATAGCTTTAATTGTTAGGCAAGTGGAATTATCACCTACAACAGGATAATACGTAGAGCCATTATCAATAGTCACAGACTTAACTATTTTTATTAGTATTATTAGTAGGTGTATTGGTAGTATTGCTGCCATTATCATTGCTATTAGTACCGCCAGATAAGCTTCCACCTCCTGCTCCACAGCCATATAAACCTATCAAAACCAATAAAACAAAACCAAATTTTATGAAAGTGAGTCTCATGTTACTCATATACATCCTCCTACTTTATATTTATTATTTTTGGAGTAACAAATATAAACAATTCGCTTTCTGGATTGTAATATCTCTTCGTTTTAAATAACCAACCTAAAAGAGGTATCCTCATCAAACCAGGAACACCAGACTCAGTCCTTAAATTAGTTTTTTGGACGAGACCTCCTAGAACTATAGTATCGCCATTTGGCACTATGGCAGAAGTTTCCACAGTATTAGTGTTTATTGGAGGTACACCACTCAAAATATGATTATAATCTGCCGAGCTTTTTGAAACTTTGATTTTCATTAAAATTTGATTATCTTTAGTTATATATGGGGTAACTTCTAACGATAAAGTAGCTTTTTTAAAGTCTACGCTTGTAGCACCGCTCGCACCTGCACTTTCTTGATATGGTATTTCTTGACCACTTTCTATTACGGCTTTTTCATTAGCTAAAGTTAAAACTTTTGGAGAAGAAATTATTTTTGTATATCCCTCTATTTCTCCTGCTGTTAACTGTAAATCAATATTATAGTTTACTCTTCCTAAAAGCAAACCAACACTTGCCGCAACAGGTGCCTGCTGGAGCGTTGTTGGTAAATTTACAATAAAATCCTGACCGGGTTTTGGTAAATTCTGATTAAAGGGGTTAGACGGAACGGCATTTTGAATAGTTCCACTTGTAGTTCCCCCACTAACAGTACTTGAAGTAACACTACCTACATTACTTCCTGTATCAGGAAATCCTCCCGTACCTACACCAATAAACGTTTTATTTGTATAAGGAGCGTTATAATAATTTTCAAAAGACCCGCCCCACTGTATACCCAATTGTCTTTCGAATGTTTTACTAATCTCTACAATCCTTGCATCAATTTCTATTGTTTTCCTTTTCAAGTCTATCATATTTAAAATTTTCTTAATTTTATTAAGATTTTCATCTGTATCATAGCAAATCAGACTATTGTTCTTTGTATCTGAAACAATAAACCCAGAAACATACCTCTTAGTTTCATTATCATACTCATTACTACCGTTTTCTGTAGGAGTTTTAACCGGCATACTCTCTTCACCCAATCCTCCAAGTCTCTTTTTGCTATATAAAATATCATTTATTATTGTCAGAGCATAATCCGAAGTAATGTAATTTAGATGAAACACCTTAAAATGAGAGCTATTTAAAGTCTCTGTTAACCTTTTTTGCATTAGAGCTTCAAATTCCTTTTTCTTTTCCTTTTCGTATTTTGCAGCTGTCATTATAATGACAACATTACCTTTCCTTTCAGCAACCAAGCCTTCCTGTTGTAAAATTAAATTCATAGCTTGATCTAACGGCACATCCTTCAATTTCATTGTCAGTGTACCCTTAACATCATCACCAATTATAAAATTCAAACCACTAATTTGTGCAAACACCCTAAAAATATCCTTAAGCTGTGCATCCCTGACATTAAATGAAATAAGTCTATCTACACCAAGAACATTCTCGTTCTTTTTGTTGACCAAATCATTCTTTGCACTTACACCCTTGTTTTTAGCATTACTTCTGACAAGTTGTCTTCCATTAATCCTCGCTGGAAAAATAACATAAATGTGCCTACTGTCTGCATAATATCTACTAACCTTAGACCCTTTCTTTAAATTTATCATATATCTAATGGAATCTTGACTCGTCTGTACAGCCAAAATTGATTTAATATTCTCAGACTCTTTCTGTAAATCCTGACCTAACAATGCGGATTTTGAAGCCTTTACTTTATTTATCGTAAGGTAAATAGCATTATTTATTTTTTTGAATTGAAAATCAGGTCTCTTTTTAAGCAAAACAACTATCATCTCGTAAGTATTGAATTTTCTCAAAGATATTCTTTCAATCTCATTTAATTTAGCACTTTGGGCTTTGTTTTCTGTCTTTCCTGCACTGTACTTCACTGTTATAATTTTATCTTTTTTATCTTTTAAACAAACGAATTTATCTACATTTGAACCAATAAAGGAAATTCTCAGCACATCCTTGTTGTAAATTCTACCAATCTTATCAGAACCATATTTATGCCAACAACGCCCTATTTCTATATTTTGAAACTTAGACGTATATAGTTTTCCATCACATACACTACACTTGCTAACACCTATAAGGTCGACAACAAATCTTTCTGGATTATTCAATTTAAAATCCTTACATTTTAGATTACCTTTATAATAGACCTTATACTCACCCTTACCATTTTTAAATTTTGTTATCATAGCTGCGTTAGCTGTAAGTGCTAAAGAAAAGAGCGTTAACATAAGTATTTTTTTTAGCTTCATCCTTTCACCACCTTATTTTGCTATTTTCAACAAAACGGTTTCTTTATTATTCCCAACATCCACAGACAGCTCCAAACCGTTATCAGTTATATTTTTCACATACACACCTTTCTTTAATTTCTGGCCGCTGACTACAACCATTGGAATTCCAGAAGGGCCAACTATTAATGCAGCTTTGAGAGAAGGGTTAGTTTTGCTTGAAACAACCATCTTAACTCTTAAAGAAGATATAAGTGCGTTAATCTCCTGTTGAATCTCTTTTACCTTTGTGTGGTTTACAACAAATTCTTTCCTTTTTAATTCCTGCAATCTCATCAAATCCATAAAAGGGTCTCTCCCCAACGTAATGTGAAAGGCAATTGCCATGTTAGATATAGCAAAAACCATACCCAAAGCTAAATATACCGCCTTTTTCATTGCACTTACCTTCTAAAATAGTATGTTTCTGCTGAAAAATTAACATTTATAAGCACTTTTTTAGAGTTAACAATTTTTGGCTCGCTGAGTCTAAAATCTTTAACTTTAAATAGCCTACTCATCCTTGCAACGTTCTCAAAAACGCTACCACAATTAACATACGTAGCTTTCATTGATATATTTATAGGTTTTATATAGTACAACTTATTTTTAGATAAATGTGCCTTACCAGGTCTAAATGAGAGTAGCTCAACATCTTGATTCTTAATTATACTGTTCAACTTTACCAATAAAGTAGGTATTTCTTCCTTTAATGGTAATTTTTTTGAATATTGCCCAAATTCCTTTTGAGCTTTTCTATATTTAGCCATCAAAACAGGAAGTTCACTTTTATATCTGTACAGTCTAGAAATTTCTCTTTTTAAATTCGAAATTTGGATTGACGTACTCTCATAGTAAAAATAATACCAAATAAAAGCTATCAAAACAAAAATAATAGCCGCCCCAATCAAAACCTTTTTTGGTTCAAGCTCTTCCATGCTATTATCCCTTCAACGTTACAATTATTGAAAAAGCATAAACATCTAAACCATTGCTGGAGGAAATTTTTCTTAATCCACCACTAGAAAACCTAACTTTTTTAACATCTTTCAAAGCCTCAAGCCTCATCATGTAATCTGCCACTGCCTCAGCAGTAAAACTCTTACCCTCAACACTAACAATACGCCCTTTTTTTGATAGCCTAACAAGCCATAAACCACCATTCAAAGGAGAGGTGTTGCCATTTGGATTCAAGAAAGCGTGCGGTATTGCATCTGCAACTTCTTCTAGAATCTTAGCCGCCCTACTCCTACCTTTTTCAAGGGATTTAACAGCTTTAATCATATTATCCACTTCTCTAACCTTAACCCTAATTTCTTTCACCTGTCTTTCTATTGTATTGAGATTATTTTTTTCGCTTTGAAGTTTATCAACCACACCATTCATAGAATAGGTAATATATATCAAAGCCACAACTTCTACTACTATTATAGCTATGACAAAAGAAACATAATTAGGTAATTCAAAAATAAATTTCCCTTTAGATATACCTTTATCTTTCTTAGAACTTTCGCCAAGCAAATTAATTTCTATCATATTACAGTCCTCTTAAAGATAGTCCGCACGCTACACAATAAATGGAACTAATCCCCAAAGCAATTTCTTCTAAATTGTTTACACCTTCTTTAGAAGAAAAATCAAATGGGTTGAATTGGACAACTTCTGCCTTCAAATATTCCCTTATATTTTCTATATTTAAATTATCGTATAAAATACCTAGAACACCAGTGAACACAATGTTATCAATTTGTTCTGGAACGTCCAATATACTTGAATTGTAAAAAGTGATAGAATTCTGTATCTGTGAATATAAATTAAACAATTTATCATTGAAAAACGCTAATAAATTATCTTTTTTTTCATCATCTTCTTTAATAAGTATAGACTCAATTTCATCTTCTCTAACACCAAACACATCTTTTGCTTCTGTTAATACACTCGAGAAGTTAAAATCCATATACCGAGTGAACATAGGGTGTTCGTTTCTCAAGAATATAAGCTTAGATGAACTATACCCCAAATCTACAATAAGGTTATGTTTTTTTTCTTTCTCTTTATTTGCAAACATAAACGAATTAGCTGCTGAAAAAATATCAACATCCACTACATCTAGCTTCAACTTTGCCCTTTTAAAGGCAGATTTAAAAGATTCAACAATTTCTTTCTTTGTTATGGCTATGAGAATTGTCATCTCGTTTTTTTCTTTATTTTTCTCCATAACTTGATAGCTGACATTTACTTGCTCCATTTCAACAGGAGCATACTGCTCAGCCTCCCACATAACAGCTTGTTCTATCTCCTCATCAACAACTAAAGGCATACTTAAAGTTTTTGTTATAACAAACGAACTATTCAATCCAAAAGCCACCCTCTTGTTTTTTACCCTATTTTCAGAGAAGATAGACTTCAAAAAATCTCCCAAAACAACTTCGTCGCATCCTTCGGAAGTCAATACATCGTCCGGTGTCCTTTCTTTAAACACATTTTTTAGTTTCAGAACACCCTTATCGTTCTCAAAATAAACAACCTTTGTGTAATAATGCCCTATATCAACACCAACTAAGCCTTTTTTACTAAACACAATCTGTTACCTCTACTCTTAAATTGAACACTTTCCCCAAGTAAACCACAAATAACCCCACGTGTCAACATATATTATCATCTAGCAATTTGCATTCCACACTATTAATCGGACAAAATGAAAAAAATTAAGCGGGCAATGCCCGCAATACTTAAATTATTTTAAAAGACCTTTTAGAGAACTATCAATTTCGCTCGGCATAGACATATGTGCAGCAAAAGCCGACATACCGGCATCCATAAAGTAGATAGACATTCTATACATCTCAGGCAAAGCTTTTATCTTGCCATTATCATATACAACAAGCTCTATAGGAAAAGCACATAGATGATTGTCTCCTCCTATTTGAAATGCCTCATTTTCATACTTTGCATTAGACAAACCAACAACAGCAGCATCTTTAAATTTAATCTCATACACCTTTTTCCAGCCATTTGTACCCTTTAATAATGAAGCATTCAAAGCCTTTAAGGCAACGTCTACTGAACCGTATTTATGTCCAACCTCATATATTGTATAGATACTCTGACCCATCATTTGCCAATTGCCGATTTCATCTGGAGTAGTTGAATATCCGAAAGGTTTATTCTCAACTTTTATCCCTCTTACCTTAGATAAAGCTTTTTCTAATGCCTTTTTTGTCTTTTTTGCTACTTTCTCTAACTTTGTTTTACCTTTTGCAAAAGCATCAACCAAATATACAGGGTTTACGAACATTACATTATTAACGTTGCCTTTCTTCTGAATACCAACCCTTAAAGGAACCGCATAAAATGCATACCTACCTACATTATCAACAGCGTTAAAATATTGCTTGTACTCAACGATTACAACAGTTAGGTCAGATATTTTACCAGGATTGTAGGAACCTAAAACCTTGAAACCACCAGATAAAGCAGACTCTACCGACTTAACAACTGCAGCATGATTAGGGTTAGATACTGTTCCTACAAGCTCAAATGTCCTCAAATCAGCAAGAGACGTCCCTACCATAAAGAAAAACACAGCTATAGCTAACAACAACTTCCTCATACCAAAACCTCCCTTAACCATAATTTTTGCTAATTATACTTCCAAGTTTTTTTATGTCAATAAATTACTTAGGCTATTACATTGAATAACAGATATGTATTTATTGACAAGAACCATTCCTTTTCTTATATTTCAACCTACACGGGCGGTTAGCTCAGTTGGGAGAGCGCTACCTTCGCACGGTAGAGGTCGGGGGTTCAACTCCCCTACCGTCCACCAAACAGGGGGAAACTATGGATACTATATTCAAACTCACACTAACAGCACGTGTATATGATGTTGTAAAAGAAACACCATTAGATTTTGCGCCGAATCTTTCAAAAAAACTTGGCAACACGATTCTCATTAAAAGGGAAGATCTTCAAGACGTGTTCTCATTTAAAATCAGGGGCGCTTACAATAAAATAGTAAACCTATCAGACGAAGAAAAGAAAAAAGGAGTTATTGCGGCAAGCGCTGGAAATCATGCTCAAGGTGTTGCTCTATCATCTAAAGTGCTAGGTATAAAAGCTACGATTGTGATGCCAGAAACAACACCAACAATAAAAATCAATGCAGTAAAAAGGCACGGTGCAGAGGTGGTGTTAAATGGAGATAACTATTCAGAAGCTTACGAACACTGCAAATTGTTAATAAAAGAAACAGGAAAAGTTTACATTCCTCCATTTGACGACGAACTTGTTATAGCAGGACAAGGAACAATAGGACACGAAATAATAAGACAAACATCTAGGCAATTTCCAGATGCGATTTTTGTCCCCATAGGTGGAGGCGGATTGATTGCAGGCATTGCAACATTTATAAAAAATGTGTATCCGCAGATAAAGGTCATCGGCGTTGAACCAATTGACAGCAATGCAATGTTCCTATCAATTAAAGCTAGAAAAAAAGTTAAATTAGACAAAGTGGGAATATTTGCAGATGGTGTTGCTGTAAAAGAGGTCGGCGATATAACGTTTGAGAAAACAAAGCAGTATGTAGATGACATAATTTTGGTTAACACAGACCAAATAGCCTCTAGCATCAAAGACATATACTACGACACAAGAAATATTGTAGAACCGGCAGGTGCTTTGGCTGTTGCTGGCATAAAAAAGTACATAAAACAGTTTAACTTAAAAGGAAAAACACTTGTAGCCATAAATTCGGGCGCAAACATGAACTTTGATAGGCTTAGCTATGTGGCAGAAAGGGCTATTATTGGTGAAATGCAGGAAGGGCTTTACGCTGTCAGGATTCCAGAAAAACCCGGTGAGTTTAAAAAGTTCTGCCAAAAAGTTGTGCAAGATAAGAATGTATCAGAATTTCATTACAGGTTAACAAATAGAAAAGAAGCATATATCCTCGTTGGATTAACAATGGATTATGAAAAAGAAAATCAAGACATTCTAAAACTTATGAAAGAACAAGGCTATTACGCAATGGATGTTACCCACAACGAGCTAATAAAAGACCACATAAGATATATGATTGGAGGAAAGGCCCCTCTTGTGGAAAACGAAATGTTTTATGATTTTAGGTTTCCAGAAAAGGCCGGTGCATTAATGAAATTTTTAAATCACATGAAAGAACAATGGAATATTACTGCATTCCACTATAGACGCCACGGAGGAGAATTCGGAAGAGTGCTTATAGGATTTGAAATACCCAAAAATGAAAAAAGGGATTTTGAAGAATTTCTAAACAAGATTAATTATAATTATCAAGAAGAGACAACAAATATAGCCTGCAGATTGTTCCTTTAGTTGACGAAGAGGATGAAAAGAATAAATTTATTTCCAGGGAAAAACGAAAGAGGAGGTAAATGGATGGCTGTAAAAAAAGAAAAGAAACAACCAAGAGTAATTGTGTTTTCTACGCCAAGCTGCCCATGGTGCAGTAGAGTAAAACAGTATTTAAAACAGCAAGGAATTAAATTCAAAGATGTAGATGTTTCAAGAGACAGAAAAGCTGCAGAAGATATGGTCAGAAGAACTGGACAAACGGGAGTTCCCGTAGTTCTAATCGGCTCTAAAGCCATAGTAGGCTTTGATAAAGTTAGAATAGATAAATACCTTGGTCTGTGAGGTGATTCATGATTTATGATGATGAATTGGAAACCTTGCCACGCGAGGCATTGGAAGCTCTTCAATTAAAGAGGCTTAAAAATACTATTGAAAGGGTCTACAACTTAGTCCCTTTTTACAAAAGAAAATTCGAAGAGGCTAAAATTAAACCTGAGGATGTAAAAAGTTTGGATGACCTGAAAAGGCTACCTTTTACTACAAAACAAGACTTAAGAGATAATTATCCTTTTGGTCTATTCACTATTCCCTTAGAGCAAGTCGTTAGGGTTCATGCATCAAGCGGAACAACGGGAAAGCCAACTGTCGTGGGTTATTCAAAGCGTGATGTTGAGATATGGTCTGACCTTATGGCTCGCTCACTCGCTGCGGCCGGAGTCAGCAAGGGAGATGTAATTCAAAACGCTTATGGTTATGGCCTATTTACAGGCGGATTAGGTGCACACTACGGTGGAGAGCGATTGGGCGCTACCGTAATACCGATTTCCGGTGGAAATACTAAAAAACAAATTATGATTATGAAGGATTTTGACTCTACAATTTTAACAGCTACACCGTCTTATACGCTGTATCTAGCTGAAACCATGGCTGAAATAGGCATAAAAAGAGAGGAACTTAAACTTAAAATAGGCATTCTGGGAGCAGAGCCATGGAGCGATGAGATGAGGAAATCCATAGAAGAGAAACTGAATATCGACGCAATAGATATCTATGGATTAAGTGAAATTATGGGCCCTGGTGTTGCCATAGAATGCATAGATGCAAAAGAAGGTTTACATATTTGGGAAGATGCTTTTATCCCTGAAATTATAGACCCAGAAACAGGTGATGTTTTGCCGGATGGAGAAGAGGGAGAATTGGTAATAACCACTATTTTAAAAGAGGCCATACCGCTTATTAGATATAGAACACGCGATATAACAAGAATTATTAAAGAACCATGCAAGTGTGGCAGGACACACAGAAGAATCAAAAGAATCAAGGGTAGATCAGATGATATGCTCATAATTAGGGGAGTTAACATATTCCCAAGCCAGATCGAATCTTTGCTTATGGAAACAGAGGGCGTTGAGCCACACTATCAAATCATCGTTGACAGGGTAAATAACCTCGACACCATGGAAGTTAAAGTTGAAGTAAGCGAAAAAATGTTCTCAGATGAGATTAAACACCTACAGAAACTCAAAGAGAGAATAGAAAAAGACATTAAGGATCTATACGGTATAACGGTTAAAGTAACACTGGCTGAACCAAAAACACTCCAAAGGTTCGAAGGAAAAGCAAAAAGAGTTGTAGATAAAAGAAACATTTAGGAGAAAACTATGAAAAGGATTAGACAGATATCGGTTTTTGTTGAAAATAGACCAGGAAGGCTTTTGGAAGTGGTTGATTTATTAGGAAAAAACGGTATTAACATTAAAGCATTATCATTGGCTGACTCCAGCGATTTCGGTATCGTAAGGCTGGTTGTAAAAGGCGTAGACGATGCCATGAAAGTATTAAAAAGTAGTGGATTCACAGTAAGCGAAACTCCTATAATAGCCTGTATGATAAACGACAAGCCCGGGTCTTTGGCAAAAATACTTAGAGCACTTTCAGAGAATAACGTGAATATTGAATATATGTATGGGTTTGCATCACCAATTGAAAGAAAAGCCGTAATGGTATTCAAATTCTCAGAAACAGAGAAGGCGCAAGAGATACTAAATAAGTATGATATAAAAATGTTAACACAGGAAGAGATTAGGGAAATTTAAATTTACAAGGGGGGAGTTATGAAAAGAGCGATTTTAGGGGCAATTCTCGGGTTATTACTTTTGTCAGGAACTACACTAGCAGGCGTTATTAAGATTGGGGCTTTAGTATCAATTACTGGTCCAACATCTTTTTTGGGACAACCAGAGAAAAATACGCTTGAGATGCTAGTTAAGCAAGTTAATAAAAACGGTGGTATAAACGGAAACAAAGTAAAACTTATAATTTACGACACAAAAGGACAACCTGGGGCAACTGTCATACTTGCAAGAAAACTTATATATTCTGACAGAGTTTTGGCTATCATTGGGCCAACGAGAAGTGGGTCAACACTCGCAATTATACCTTTAGTTCAGAGGGCAAGGATTCCCCTAATATCTATGGCATCAAGCCATAAAATCACTAAACCTGTAAAGAAATGGGTATTCAAAACTGCTCCATCTGATGGTTTAGCTGCTGAAAGACTTTATAGTTATATGAAAGAACATAAAATAAAAAATATCGCTATTCTAACAGCTGAAACAGGTTTTGGTGAAAGCGGAAAAGAAGAACTTGAAAAATTGGCAGATAAGTATGGAATAAAAATACTTGATAAGGAAACGTTTGGAGCGACAGATACAAATATGACACCGCAGTTGATTAAGATAAAAAACACCAAAGGCGTACAAGCCATAGTCTGCTGGGGAACAAATCCTGGTCCAGCATCCGTGGCAAAAGAAGTTAAAGAGCTAGGTATAAAAATACCTCTTTTCATGAGTCATGGTGTAGCATCAAAAAGGTTTATCCAGCTCGCAGGTAAAGCCTCAAACGGTATAATACTTCCTGCAGGAAAGTTACTGATAGCTAAACAACTTCCAAAAATAGACCCACAAAAAGCCGTATTGCTTAAATATAAAAAAGAGTACGAAAAAAGATATGGTCCTGTATCTACATTTGGAGGACATGCCTACGATGCCTTCACAATGCTTAAACAGGTTTTAGAAAAAGGAGCTAGAACAAAGGCTCAGATAAGAAACGGCCTTGAGAAAGTGAAGGACTTCGTTGGAATTACTGGTGTTTTCACATATTCAAAAAAAGACCATGCAGGGCTCAATCCAAGTGACTTTTGTTTGGTAGAGATTAAAAACGGTAACTGGAAGCTTATTGCGTATTAATCTTCATCTGGCTTTTCTTTAAAAGGTATTTTTGAAATATCTCTGCAGCCTTCTTAGGTTGCATTTTTGATATTATTGCTCCAGCTTTCCTTGCCTGCATAAAAACTAAAATCTGGGCTGCCACGTCTTCATTCATTTGACTTAAGGCATCTGCGGCAGCCTGTGCTTTTGCAGCAGCGTAAATCTTGGACAACTTCTGTATCTTAACCGAAGCAATCTGTTTCTCTAAATTCTTTAGTTCTTTCTGTTTATCCAACACATATTGGTCAGCCTGCTTCTTCACGGAAGTATAGTAATCATCTGCCTCTTTCTTCTTTTTTTTCACATATTCATCAACCTGTTTTTTTTCCTGTTTAAGTTGTTTTTTCTCCTGATCTATTTGTTTCTTTTCATTATTTAGCTGAGTTATTTTTTTGTTCAGCAAGCTCTCTAGACTTCTAAGCTCATTTATTTTTTCAACAATCGTGCTTAAATTCTGTTCATCTTTTTGAGCCGAAAAAGTGGGCAAAGCAAAACTAACCGTTATTAACAATACGATTAGCAGCCTTAATACTTGCAATGTCATCTAAAAACCTCATTTCTGTTCTTGATAAATTAACTTTATATTCCTCAAGTTGTTTTTCCTTTAGTTTTTCAAGTTTTTTCTTTTCTTTTAGCAATTCTCTAGCCTCACTCATGAGTTTATTTTTTTCTTCAGATAACATTAAAATTTTATTGTCAATAGAGTATATTTCAGCCTCACACTTTTCTACTAGTTCTCCGAAAAAGATTATCATGTTTCTATCTGGTTTATCAGAGTTCAACAATTTAAAAATTTTCGCCCTTCTCTTTTTGTTTTCACTCTCAAGATTACTTCTATCTCTTTTTAAATCTACTATCTTTTTCTCTAAAGCTGCTATTTTCATTCTCTTGTCATCCAATAATTTTGATTTTATATTCAGCAGCTTTTCAAACCTAAAAACAAACATCAACTAAATATCGACTCCATAATTTTTACTGTTTCTTCAAAACTAAAAGACTCTTCTATTTTTTGGGCTAAGAATTGCTCAACTCTATCAATGTAATTTAATGCTTCGTCTATGTCTTTGTTTGAGCCTTTGACATAAGCGCCAATATTTACCAAATCCTCAGCATCAGCATACACAGACAAAACTTTTCTTACCCTTAAAGCCAACTCCTTATGTTTATTGTCCGCTATTGCGTTCATCAATCTAGACACACTTTTTAAAACATCAATAGCAGGATATCTGCCACGTTCAGCTATCTTTCTTGATAAAACAATGTGACCATCCAATATAGATCTAGAGGCATCTGCTATCGGCTCCATTAAATCATCTCCATCAACCAAAACTGTGTATATTGCTGTAATAGAACCATTTTTGAAGTTCCCTGCTCTTTCCATAAGCCTAGGTAAAAGAGTAAAAACACTCGGAGTGTATCCTTTGCTTGTTGGAGGTTCGCCAACCGCCAAGCCAATTTCTCTCTGCGCCATTGCAAAACGAGTAACCGAATCCATCATAAACATGACATCCATACCCTGATCCTTAAAAAAATCGGCAATAGACGCTGCCACAAAAGCACCTTCACGCCTCAGCAAAGGTGCTTCATCGCTTGTAGCAACAACAACAACACTTCTTTTTAAACCTTCTTCTTTTAAGTCATTCTCAATAAACTCTCTAACCTCTCTACCACGCTCACCAATTAGTGCAATTACATTGACATCTGCAGAACTGTTTCTCGCTATCATACCCATCAAAGTACTTTTACCTACACCACTTCCAGCAAAAATACCAACCCTTTGACCTTTGCCCAATGACAACAATCCATCTATAGCTTTAACGCCTACAGACAATTTCTCTTTAATAATTTCCCTCTTCAACGGTGAAACAGGTTTTGGATATACTGGATAAAAATCATCTATAGGTATCGGTCCTTTATCATCAATAGGTTTACCCAAAGCATTTATAACCCTACCAAGCAATTTTTTACCAACCGGAACTTCTAAGCCTCTGCCTTCGGATTTTACTAAACTTTGCGACTTTACCCCATCCAAGACTCCCAAGGGCATTAAAACAATACCATCTTCATCAAACCCTACAACCTCAGAATCCATCCACCCTAAATCAGTTTGAATTCTACATACGTCTCCTATTTTGACATTTTTAGGGCCTGTTGATTTTATAGTAATTCCGGCCACTTTCTTTATTCTTCCGTAAGCAACAACAAGATTCTTATTTAAAGCATCTTTAAGTTTTAGAATCTTACTCATTAACGAGTGTGCCTTTTATTTGCTCTAATTTTGTGTCAACACTGGCATCTATAACATTTCCATTTTCTTCTTCTATTATCACGGAGCCCTCATTAAGGCTTCCGTCTTCAACAATTTCAATCTCTTTAGAATCAGCGACAAATTCTTTGTTAAGCTTTGATGCATCCTCTGGATTAAGTTTTATCTTCAACTTATTAGATTCTGTAAGACCAATAGCATCTTTAACCATGCTATTAACGGCATCTTTATTCGTCTTAAGCTCATTTGCTATAACTTTTTTGGAAATATCCAAAATCATATCTGTAACAACATTTTCAAGTTCTTCATACTTTTTTGATATCTCACTCGCCGTCAAAATAAGTTTCTCTATAGCCTGCTGCATTTTTTGCGTATATTTTTCTATTGTTTTTTCAAAAATGCCTTTAGCATCATTTAATCCTTTCTCATAACCCTCACGGTAGCCTAACTCAAATCCCTCTTTTTTTGCTTGCTCCTTAATTATACGGGATTCTTCCAATGCTTGTTGTTTAGTCGTTTCGATAATAGTTTTTAACTCTCTCTCTATGGTTTCTTTATCTATAGTTAAAGAAGAAGACTGCTCATTTGATTTTTCCTTCTTATCTGAAATATCACTATCTACATTAGAATTATTTGCACCGTTATTGGAAATAACACCTCTAGCAACACCACCATTTACGGTATTTTCTTTATCCGCCAACTCCCTAAACACATATTCTTCCACTTTAAATGGCATTATACAACAACCTCTTCACCGCCACCACCGATTGATATGACGCCTTCCTCATCAAGTTTCCTAACAACATCAACAATAACCTTTTGAGCTCTCTCAACATCTTTAACCTTAACAGCTCCCAAAAATTCAAGCTCTTCTTTAAGAGTCTCGGCCGCACGGGACGACATATTTTTAAAGAATTTATCCTTCAACTCATCAGATGCACCCTTTAATGCCATAATAAGGTCTTTTTTATCCACATGCTTGAGAAGCTCTTGGATATCCTGATCGTTAAGTTTCATAATATCTTCGAATACGAACATCATATCGCGTATCTGGCTTGCGAGGTCTGGATTGTGCTCAGCTATAGCATCAATTAAAGCTTTTGACTCTACCCTACCCATTCTATTGACAATCTCTGACACCTTTCTAACCCCACCCAATTCAATATTACTTCCACTTACGCTCTCCAATTTAGACTCAAGAACTTCCGAAACATGTTTAATTACTGCAGGAGAAACGTTTTCTAAAGACGCCATTCTCAATGTCACATCTGCCTGCAATTCTTTCGGGAGCAAACTCAAAACTTCTGCAGCAGTGGATTGGTCTAAATGAGCCAGAATTATTGCTATCGTTTGTGGATGTTCACTCTGTATAAATTTAACAAGTTGCTTAGGGTCAATATTCTCTAGGTAGTCAAAACCGTAACTCGATTCCATCATCTTAATTAGTTTGTCTATTATCCTTTGAGCTTCCTCTGGCCCCAATGTTTTAACTAGAATTTCTTTTGCATATTCAAGCCCTCCAACGCTCATAAACTCTTTAGCTTTGAGCATTTTATAAAACTCGTCTACAACATCTCTAATTATTTTCGGGTCAACAGTTTTCATAAATGCTATTTCCCTAGATATTGCCTCTATGTCTTGTTTTGGCAAATATGAAAGTATTTTAGGTGATAATTCATCTCCCAAAATAATCGTTAGAATAGCTGCTTTTTGATGTGGACTTAAATCTTGAGAAGTTTTTATATCGGCAGGACTACTGGGTGTAGGCATACATCACCCCTTTGGCTTTGATAATAAAATAGTTTTTATAAGATTTGCAACCTCTTCAGGATTACTTGATGCAGCTTCTCTGATTTTATCTTCCATCATAGAGCTTCTGATTTTTTCTTCATCAACGACTTCTTCTTCATCCAATTTCGACGCTATCTCTTCCTCTATTTCTCTAACCGTCTTGCCTTTGACAGATTCCTCTTCTAATGCTTTGCTCCCTCCTTCGCCTTCTGTTTTCTTTCCTGACTCTTCTTCTCCAGCTTTTCCAGTTGTTATTGTTACTACATTTTTAATAAACTTCCTTAAGAATAGGAAATAGAAAATTGCTAACAATAACGCAATCAAAGCGTATTTGTAATAGCTTGCAAAATTTATTACCATACTACCACCGTTCAACACACCACCTCCACCGCCCTCGTTCGTGGCCAACGAAGCAAACTTCATACACGTAACTGTAACCCTATCTCCTCTATCTTTAGAATATCCAACGGCGCCCATAACAGCCTGCTGTATATTGTTTAGCGTAGTTTTAGGTAAAGGCTCAAATTTGTATCCTATAACCTTACCTTTCTTGTTTTTTGTAGGTTTATAAATACCGTCCACAACAACAGCTACTGACACATTCTTAATTTTTATAAGTGGCTCCTCTGTTACAGTCTCTGTACTACCAACATCATAATTAGTCACTGTTTTAGACTTAGAAGATTTGGATACTGGAGTATTTTGTCTGCTATTATTCCCAATATTTGAGACAACCCCGGGAACACCTTTTGTGGTTGGCGTCGCAGAGGTAGACTCTTCATCTTCTTCGCTAACAACTACACTATTGGGGTCATAAGTAACAGATTTCTTTTTAACCTTACTTAAATCAAGATTTACATCAACACTTACAACAAATTTATCTTTACCCAAAATAGGTAGAAGCATACTCTGGATTCTTTGCTTATATTGCTGTTCTATCAGCTGTTTATATTTTACCTCATTGGCTGTAAGCAACTGTTCATTAGACTCATTAACCGACAGCAAGTTTCCTTCGCTATCAACAATGGTCACATCTTTATAGGACAATCCTGGAACTGCTGCGGCTACAAGCTTCTGAATAGACAGAACTTGGCTTCTAGTTATAGGTCTGTATAAATTCAAAACAATGCTTGCCGTTGGGGATTGCTGTTGTTCCGTAAATATTGTAGGTTTAGGAATAGCTATATTAACCTTGGCAGACTTAACTTCATTTATATTTTCAATCGTTCTTGTCAGTTCACCCTCTAAAGCCCTAATATAATTTACATTCTCAACAAACGGCGTTGTGCCAAAACTCTGTTTATTAAAAATCTCAAAACCGACAACACCGTGCTTTGGCAATCCAGATGCCACAAGGTCAAGCCTTAGGCTATAAACCTCATCTTTAGGAACTTCTATTACTGAGCCACTCTGTTCCAGTTTGTACTTTATGCCGTGCTGGTTTAGGTATGTAACAATGTCAG
The DNA here is from genome assembly GCA_015490005.1 of Desulfurellaceae bacterium. Lineage (GTDB taxonomy): Bacteria > Campylobacterota_A > Desulfurellia > Desulfurellales > Hippeaceae > Hippea. The sequence goes on from WFYS01000076.1 coordinate 16,720, forward strand.
ATGCATCTTTCGCATTTAAATTAGTAAAAAGTGGAGCGTATGTGACTTTATTTGATTCAATCAATATAAATAATACACCTGCAAACAATACACCTATTGAACTAAATAGGATTATCTTTTGCTGTTTTGATAAATTAATATAGAATTTCTTAATCTGTTCAAAAAAAAGTTTAAAATCCATACACAAACAATATAATAAATTTGGTTAATTTGGCAAGAGATATTTAACTATTACACTTGCATGCGCATCACTTCTTTGTAGGCATCAATAGCCTTGTTGCGAATTTCTGTGAGAAGCTTTAGCGATACGTCTGCTTTTTCTATTGCCATCACGGCATCTTGAATATTTTCCATTTTTCCAGAAGCAATAGCTTCTATAGATTTATCAGCCTTATTTTGGAGTTTATTAACCTCATCCAATGACTTTTTGAGTATCTCGTCGAAGGAATCACCCTTAACTTTCTTTTGACCACCTTGACTATCTATTCTATCATCTATGGGTTTTAGTACTACATCTTTAATATCCATCTTACAACCATGATAATCCAAAATTATGTTTTTTTCAAGCCCTCAATACACCTAAAGCCGCTTGGACAGTCTGTTTAGCCGAACCTATTACAGAGGCATTAGCCTGATAAGTTCTCATAGCATCTATAAGATCGGTCATTTCAACAACTGGATTTATATTCGGATAAGCAACATAACCTTTCTTATTTGCTAAAGGATTATTTGGATCATAAACCAATTTAGGTGGAGTATCATCCCTTACAACATCGGCAACCTCAACCTCTTTTAATACATTGGAAAATTTACCATAACCTTTTGCTTCAAATACAACATCCCTTCTTCTATAAGGACCCCCTTCGGGTGTTTTTACACTGTCAGCATTTGCAATGTTTGATGAGATTATATTCATTCTTAAACGCTGGGCACTCATACCAGAGGCTGCAATATTCATGCTATCAAAAATGCTCATTGTATACCTCCCAATTCCTAAGTGTTCTTCGTTGAAGATATTATATCGCTATATTGATTAAACTTATACCTCTCAAAAGCCGTTAAAGCATTGATTAAAAGTGTATTCTTGGCGAGTGTTGCCATTTCTTTATCTAACTTTACGTTGTTTTTATCGTTTTTTTTAAGATAGTCTGTTTTATCTTCTCTGACCAAATATTTCAAATCTTCACTCGGTTGAATATGATGAGGGTTTGTGATTTTTAGTTTCAAATCTCTATTTGCCAAATTTAAAACATCCTTGAATGGTATGTGTTTTGCTTTATAACCAGGAGTGTCTGCATTTGCTATATTGCTTGCAACAACCTCTTGTCTTAAAACAGATATATCTAAAGATTTTTTAAGATAACCAAAAACAGGGTCATTTAAAAAAGCCATCTAAACCACCTCCATTAAAATGTTTAGCAAAAATAATTCCAATGTAACGATTGACTAACAGCTAACTCTTATGATAAAAACTACCTGCCATGAAATCTGTAATTAAAGCCCTAACCATCGCAAGAAAGATTATAGAAGGTGAATACGAAAAGGACGATTGGCGCTCTATTTTAGATTCTATAGCAGAAATATACAATGTTGGTGGTTCATTTATTGGCTTTTGGGAAGACGATATAATAAATTTTAAGCATTCATCATACCTTTTAAACAAAAATTTTCCAAAAAATACATTTAAAGAACTTTATGAGGCTCCATTAAAAAGCAGACACCAACTATACGGCAAATTGATAAGTAATGGACACATAGTGATAGAAGATTATCCAAAATATGAAGAAGCCATAAAGCCATGGTTGGACGTAGGTCTAAAATCACTTTTGGCTGTTGTGATAAAATCTCAAAGACACACATATGGTTCACTGCACTTAATAAGCTTGGATAAACATAGAACTTTCACCAAAGATGAAATAGAATCTCTAAAAGTGATTGCAGACACTATAGGCAGCGAATTGGATAAAGAAGAATATATACGCAAAATTAATTTTGAAAGTGAAAAAAGCAGAAGACAGTTGGAACTTTTAAAAATACTAGATGACAAGCTTAAACAATCAGTCTCATTAAACTTAATAGTAGAATCTCTAAAAAAGATAAAAAACCTCCTTAACGCTGACAAATTAAACTTTCTTTTTCCATCTGAAAATCTGTATTTTGAAATCAATGGAAATTCAACCGTAGGGAGCATAAAAACAAGCAAAAATCACCCTATATATAATTTCTGGAAAACAAACACTACAACTATCGTACAAAAACCACAAACTAGAAAAAATTTTGCTTATGCTATCTTTATACCAATTATCTCACTCAATAAAACAGTAGCAGCTTTTTCCTTTGAATATCAAGAAAAACCCTCCGAAAACTTTATGAACGAACTTGACACTATACGAATAGCCTTAACTCACTATGTTTCAATTCTACATACTTACAAAAACATAAATACAGTTGTAAGCAAACTTTCTGATATAGAAAGAGGACTAATTCAAGCGTTTATTTCCGTAACGGAGGCGAAAGATACATACACTCGTGGACATTCAGAACACGTTGCTTTTTATTCAAAATTGATAGCACAAAAGTTAGGTTTAGACAAAGAGCAACAAGAGATGATTTATAACGCCGGCCTTCTACACGATATAGGAAAAATAGGCATACCAGACATGATATTATTAAAACCAGGGAAACTCACGCCATTCGAATACGAGATTATGAAACACCATTCCTTAATATCATACGAAATCGTTAAGAAAATACCAAAATTCAAGGACATAGCTATGTGTATAAGGCACCATCACGAAAAAATGGATGGAAGCGGCTATCCAGATGGGTTGACGGGTAAAGAATTAGAGTTAGGGGCAAGGATTTTAGCTATAGCAGATATATTTGATGCTTTAACCACAGATAGACCTTATAGAGATGCCTTGAGTCCAAAAAAGGCTATTGAAATCTTAGAAAATGACAAAGTTGATCAAAATATCTTAAAAAAAGTAAAAGAGGATTTAATTAAAAGCTACGTTAGAGATATACCTAAATCAAAGTTCATACCAAAACAGATAGAATCTCTAAGAAAAGAAATCATGGATTTAGATTTTATGACAGGATTAAAAAGAAGAAGATTTTTAATTAGAACAATGGATAAATATATATTGCGCAAAAATCCTTTTACACTGTTTTTAATAGACATAAAAAACACATCATATATAAATTTTAAATACGGAAGAGAAATTGGTGATAGAATTATTTTATTTGTATCAGAAGAACTCAAAAAGATTTTGAAAATGGATGCCTTATCAAGAGTGGGGGCAGATTCTTTCATGTTTTTATATCTTTCAGAAGATGCCGAAGTATTCAAAAACATATTGCAAACAAAGTTAAAAAAAGGAATTTTAGAAAAAATAAAGGACAAAAATTGCGTAATCAATCCGAAAGAGGCAGAAAACATGATGGGGTGCTATGTAACATTTTCCCTCTACCCAAAAGAGGGCAAAACACCAGAAGAACTCATCTATATATGCTCACAAAAGAAAAAAATGGAATCATTTAAATATCATGTTGGTATACCTTGTAAAAAAAACGCTTGAAATTATACCAACGTTCATCGGAATAACGTTTATCATTTTTATTATCATACACCTAGCACCTGGTAACCCTATAAATGCAACAGGTGGGTTTAATCCGAACGTATCCTATAAATCGATAAAGAATATGGAAAAAATTTATCATCTAAATGAACCACTCTACATTCAATACATAGATTGGTTAAGAAACCTATTTAGATTAAACTTTGGATATAGCCTAGTTGATGGAACCAGTGTCATAAAAAAAATAGGAGAGCGGATACCAATAACACTTTTAATCAATGTAATAACCTTGATTCTCTCACTCGCAATATCAATACCCATAGGTGTAATCTCTGCCACAAAGAAAGATTCATTTATAGACAAGTTCTTTACATTCTTTGTTTTTAGCGGATATGCTATGCCATCATTTTGGCTTGCGCTTCTTTCAATACTCTTATTTAGTGTAAAGCTACACATTTTACCCATATCTGGACTGCATTCTTTTAACGTAAAGTCAGGGACATTTGCCTATTATTGGGATATGGCAAAACATTTGACCTTACCCATATTTATAGGCGTCTTTGGTTCATTGGCCGGTTTTGCAAGGTATGTGAGAAGTGGAATGATAGACATACTAGATAAAGACTTCATAAAACTCATGTTTCTAAGGAAAATAGACAAAAAAACAATACTATACAAACATGCTCTAAAAAACGCTCTTCTTCCGCTTGTGACAATAATGGGTCTATCCATCCCGTCACTTATAGGAGGAAGCGTAATCATAGAATCCATATTTGCAATACCAGGCATGGGTCAGTTGTTTTATTATTCCGCCATGGCACGAGACTATCCCACAGTAATGGGTATCTTGGCAATAAGTAGCCTGCTGACATTAATCGGCAATCTCATTGCAGACATATCTTACGCACTAATGGACCCGAGGATTAGATACTAATGCTTGAACTTACCAATATATTCTACACAAATAAAGCCCTATTCCATACAAAATCATTAAAATATGAACAGTAATACGAACCTTGGAATTCTAAGCATAGACGATATAGATTTTTCTACATCCATTGACAGTTTAATCGACTCAAATGCTATACCTCCGAAATTTAAAATGTGTACACTCGATAATTACTATCCTGACAGAGACTATCCATCACAAGAAGAAGCAAAAAGAAAACTTAAAATATTTTTGAAACAGATGGAAGATTTTAAGAAAATCAAAAGAAAACCCAAGATACTTAGTAAAGTATTCAAAACCAAGAAACCTAAAAATATTTATCTGGATGGTGTCTTTGGTGTTGGGAAAACGCACTTGCTCTCAGCTATTGGAAACGAATATAAACACAAATCAGCCTTCTTATCCTTCTCAGAGCTTGTATATTTGATTGCATTTTATAGATTAAGAGACGTCGTTATGGAACTATCCAACAAATTCGACATCGTTTTAATTGACGAATTTGAGCTTGACGACCCAGGCGATGCAATGATGGGTATAAATTTCATTAGAGAAATAAACTATACAGATTGTGTCGTTATTGCAACATCAAATACTCTACCATCGCAACTTGGTGAAAGAAAGTTGGATATTTTCACTTTCAAAGAGAGAATAGGAAAACTCGCAAACTCTTTTGATACTATAATAATCGACGGTAAAGACTATAGAATTAATCTAAAAAAGATAAAGTTTAACTCAACAAACAAAAGCATTGAATCAATATTCAAATCTTATAAAGCCGGGGGTAAGAAAAAACTAATTGTTGATTTCGAAAAGTTGATTGAAAAATTGAGAGAGATTCATCCTTTCAGATACACACAACTTTCATACAACATAGACGCCCTATTCATAGAAAATCTAAGACCTTTTTCCTCAGAAGAGTTGATGGATGCACTGAGGTTTACACACCTAATCGACACACTTTACTATGGAGATGTAGAAATATTTGCTAATGCCAAGTGTGATATCTTCGATATATTTCACCCAGACCTAAAAGAGGGCAAATTTAAGACAAAAATAGGTAGATGTTTATCTAGGTTGTCAGAGAAAGGCACACTCATAACACAAAATTAAGTACATCTTGAGGTTTTTCAGCAACAAAATCAACATAGTATCTATCTAAAATAGACTTATCCCTAAAACCATAGGAAACCCAGCATACAGCTATACCAGCAGCCCCTCCAGCCTCTATGTCATTTTCAGAATCTCCTATAATAGCAGATTCATTTTTTTTTGTACCATATTTTTTCAAAATTTCTAAAATCTGCTGTGGGTGCGGTTTTTTGTTGGGAAACGTATCGCCGCCAACTATCTCTTCGAAATAGTGCTCAACACCCAACTCTTTAAGTATTTTCTTAGAAAAAATTTCGCTCTTATTACTAACGACAAACAAACATCTGCCATACTCTTTTAAAGTATCAAGCACCTCTTTTACGCCGTCATAAAGCCTTGTGTTATCCAAGAGATGGTTATAATAGTAGTTTAAGAAAAAGTCAAACACATCATTAAACAGTTCGAACTTACCCTTTAACTTTAATGCATCTCCGATAAGTTTCCTAACGCCACTACCAACAAGGCTATAAATCTTATCGTGGGGCAAAGGTTGAAGATTGAAATATTTAAGTGACCGATTTAAAGCATTGGCCAAATCAAGCTTTGAATCTACTAACGTTCCGTCTAAATCGAAGATTATGTTTTTCATAAGAAAAGGGGGCATTAGGCCCCTTTAAATTTTTTTGAAGATTAAAACTGCGTTTGTTCCGCCAAATCCAAATGAATTAGACATAACGACATTTATTTCTTTTCTTAAAGCCTCATTTGGTGTGTAGAACAAGTCGCACTCCTCGTCCGGATTATCAAGGTTCATGGTTGGTGGGACTACACCCTCTTTTATCGCTAGAACACTAAATACAGCCTCAACGCCACCTGCGGCACCGAGCAGATGACCTGTGACAGACTTAGTTGAGCTTATTGTTAGCTTGTAAGCATAATCACCAAAAACCTTCTTTATGGCTTTTGTCTCGATTATGTCATTAAAATGAGTAGATGTGCCATGCGCATTTAGGTAGTCAATACTATCTGGATTAAGCTTAGCATCATCCAAAGCCATCTGCATAGCTCGGGTTGCACCTTCACCTTCCGGGTCTGGTGCAGTGAAATGGTAAGCATCATCACTCATACCAAAACCAGCGAACTCAGCCAAAATATCAGCACCCCTTTTCTTTGCGTGCTCATACTCCTCTAAGATTAAGATACCTGCCCCTTCTCCTATAATAAATCCATCTCTATCCTTATCAAACGGCCTAGAAGCTTTTTGGGGCTCATCGTTACGTGTCGAGAGCGCTTTCATGTTAGCAAAACCACTAACTGCAAGGGGTGTTATGGTTGACTCTGTGCCACCACAAATCATAACATCGGCGTCACCGTATGCAATACAGCGAGCAGCCAAACCTATTGAGTGAGTTCCTGTAGCGCATGCTGTTACATCACTGAAGTTTGGACCTTTAACCTTGAATTTTATAGCAACATTACCAGCAGCCATGTTAATTACGGCAACCGGTATAAAAAAAGGAGAAACACCTTTTTGACCTCTTTTAAGTAGAGATTCGTTATATTTCTCTATGGTGGCTAATCCTCCTATTCCACTGCCAATACTTACCCCAACCATAAATGGGTTTTCTCTACTCAAATCCAAGCCGGAATTATCTAAAGCTTCCTTTGTTGCAGCGATGGCATACAGTGTAAACAGGTCTACTTTTTTCAATTCTTTTTTTTCAACATATTCTAGAGGATTTAAGCCTTTTACTTCCCCTGCAATTTGAACGGTATAATCAGATGCATCAAACCTTGTAATCTTATCAATTCCACTTATGCCTTTACATGCATTATCAAAGCTCTCTTTAGATGTTAGACCAACAGGCGTTACTGCTCCAACACCTGTAACTACTACTCTTCGCATAGCTCTCTCTTATTTATTTAAATGAGATTCAACATAATCAATTGCATCCTGAACCGTTATAATTTTTTGAGCGTCTGAATCAGGTATGTCTATACCAAACTTTTCTTCCATTGCCATAACAAGCTCAACTGTATCTAGAGAATCTGCACCTAAATCTTCAATGAATTTTGCTTCTGGTTTAACCTCTTCCTCGTCAACGCCCAACTGCTCCACAATAATTTTTTTTACCTCTTCAACTACATTCATCTTTCAAAACCCCCTTCTTTTATTTTTCTTAAATATATAAACCGCCGCTAATATTAATGACTTCACCTGTGATGTAGGATGCCTCTTCACTCAACAAAAATTCCACAACATTTGCCACATCTTCTGGCTTACCGAGTCTCTTTATAACCAAATTGGACATCAAAGCCTTTCTCTGTAAAACATTCAACTTTTCCGTCATCTCAGTTTCAATATAACCCGGGGCAACAGCATTGACCCTAATATTCCTTGAACCCAGTTCCCTTGCTAGTGATTTAGTTAGTCCAATCAAACCAGCTTTACTCGCAGCATAGTTAACCTGGCCAGCATTACCCATTAGACCAACGACACTTGAAATATTTACGATAACACCAAACTTATTTTTTACCATATACCTGCTAACATGCTTACAGCAATTAATTGCACCCTTTAAATTAATATCCAAAACCTCACTAATTTCATCTTTTGTCATTCTTAAAATCAAATTATCCTTAGTAACACCAGCATTATTGACCAAATAATCGATTTTTTTGTATTTATTCGCGATATCTTTTACAGCAGACTCAACCTCATCATAATTTGAAACATCAAACTTAACGATATCGCAATTACCACCCTCTCTCCTTATTCTCTGTGCAATCTCAACCGCAGATTCTTCGCTTTTAGAATAGTTTATCAAAATGGTTATACCCTTTAGAGATAAGCTATAGGCAATCTCGGCACCTATACCCCGACTTGCACCGGTAATTAAAGCAACATTACCTTTAAACTTCATACCTTACCCTTATAACCATTATATGTTTTTAAGTCAACTACATAATCGATATCAGCCTTTCTAAAGTCCCTTTTTAGCATAGAGGCAAGCACGTTCTTTGGTCCAAACTCAACAAAACTATCGCAACCAAGTTCCGTAGCCTTATTCACATTGTCAATCCATCGAACAGGATCGGTTATCTGCTCTATCAAATAGCCCTTTATCTTGTCCTTACTGTTAACAACATCGGAGCTTGTATTCTCAATTACTGGCTTTTCTGGATCCCTAAATTCGATTTTATCCAAAACCTTCTCCATCTGATCCTTAACCGGCTCCATCAATGCACAGTGGAAGGGAGCAGAAACATTTAAAGGAATAACCTTTCCAATCGATTCCTCTTTGGCCCACTTAGATACCAAATCAACACCCTCTTTATATCCAGAGACAATTACCTGATTCTTAGCGTTGTAATTTGCTATTTGACAATAACCTTTAGGTTCTTGCGATGCCCTTTTACACAATTCCTCAACCCTGTCGTGCTTATCCGTAATTATGGCCGCCATTGCACCTACGCCTTCAGGCACAGCCTCCTGCATAAATTTTCCCCTCATATGAACAGCATAAACGGCGTCATCAAAATCCAAAGAATCAACAGCCACAAAGGATGAATACTCACCCAAAGAATGTCCCGCTGTAATGTCAAAATCAAAATCGGTTTCAGACTTGATTAGGTTATATGTAGCAACGGAAACAGTTAGTATTGCCGGTTGAGCATTCTCCGTTAAAGTGAGCTTTTCTAAAGGTCCTTCAAACATCAACTGCATTAAATCATATCCCAAAGCATTATTTGCCCTTTCAAACGTTTCTTTAACAATATCAAATTCATCGTAAAGGTCCTTGCCCATTCTAACAAACTGCGATCCTTGGCCTGTAAACATCAAAAATCTCATTTTCAACCCTCAAAAAAACCACTGATATTTTTCAAAACCTCATTAGCCTCTTTAACAATGCCCTCAATTATATCCTTAACGGGCTTTATATCCTTAATCAAGCCAGAGATTTGTCCTGCCATAATGCTACCGTTAATTACATCACCTTCACGTGCTGCAAGCCTAAGCCTACCCTCTCCAAATTTTTCAAGCTCTTCAATAGCGGCTCCACTATTTTCTAATTTTAGAAACTCCCTTGCCAATTTATTCTTCAAAATTCTAACTGGATGTCCCGTAATTCTTCCTGTAACTACAGTATCTCTATCTTTGGCTTTTACTACGGCTTCTTTGTATAATTGGGATATTGTACACTCATTTGAAGCCACAAATCTTGTACCCATCTGAACCCCCTTGGCTCCAAGCGCGAAAGCTGCTATCAATCCCCTTCCATCTGCTATACCACCAGCCGCTATCACCGGAATTTTAACTGCATCAGCAACCTGAGGCACCAAAGCCATAGTAGTCAACTCACCAATATGCCCACCAGATTCAGTGCCTTCTGCAATAACAGCATCCACTCCAGCACTTTCCATTCTCTTTGCCAAAGCAACTGAAGCCACCACTGGAACAACCTTTGCATCTATGCTTTTAAATTTATCCATGTATTTTCCTGGGCTTCCAGCACCAGTTGTTATCACCTTTACGCCATGTTTAACAACAGTATCAACAACATCATCAACATAAGGTGAAAGTAGCATTATATTAACGCCAAAAGGCCTATCCGTGAGCTTTTTGACCTTTACAATTTCTTGCTCCACCCAATCAGCAGGCGCATTACCAGCAGCAATTATGCCCAGACCACCAGCTTCCGAGACTGCCGCAGCAAGATTTGCATCAGATACCCACGCCATCCCACCTTGAATTATTGGATATCTTATACCTAAAACATCACAAATTTCAGTTTTTAGCATATCCTACCACCTCACAACAGCAGCTGACCATGTCAAGCTAGCCCCAAAACTGTTTAAAAGCACAATATCACCTTCCTTTATTTTACCCATCTCAACAGCCCAATCCATTGCAAGTGGAATTGTTGCAGCAGCAGTGTTTGCATGCTTATCAATTGTAATAATAGACCTTTCTCCTTCCAAACCCACTCTCCTTGCCACTCCATCTATTATTCTTTTATTGGCTTGATGGGAAATCATCCAATCTACATCTTTAAAATCCATACCCGCTATATCTAAAGCTTCTTTACTAACAGATGCTATACTCCTTATTGCCATTTTAAATGTTTCATTGCCCTTCATCTTTATGTAAATATCGCCGTTTTCTATAGCCTTTTTCGAGCATGGCATTTTACTCCCAGGGGCAGGAACCATCATTAAATCTGTATATCTACCATCAGCATGCAACACCACACTCAATATTCCTTTATCCTCTTCTGTCCTCTCAAGCAAAACCGCTCCTGCTCCATCTCCAAAGATAACACAAGTTGACCTATCTGTCCAATCTGTAATCTTGCTAAGTGTTTCAGCTCCAATAACAATGGCATTCTTAACCATACCAGAAACTATATAAGCATTTGCAATAGAAAGTGCATAAACAAATCCACTACATGCGGCATTTATATCAAAAGCAAAAGCATTGTATGCCCCTATTTTGTTTTGAACAAACAAAGCAGTAGCTGGCAACGGTTGGTCTGGAGTAACTGTCGCTACAATAATAAGTTCTATATTAGAAGAGCTTAAAGCACTTTTATTTAAAACATCCTCCGCTGCTTTGGCGGCAAGTTCAGATGTTGACTCATTCTCCGCGATGTGTCTCATCTCAATACCTGTTCTCTGCTTAATCCATTCATCGTTTGTATCTACAATTTTTTCCAAATCAACATTGCTCAAAACTTTTCTTGGTAAATATGACCCAGTAGCCGTTATCTTTGCCCTCATGGCCTCACTGCCCCCTTTAGCTGATTTAATACTGCGCAATTCTTAACTGTTTTTTCGATTTTATCATTAACTTTCTCTTTAGAAAACTTTAAAGCTTTAAATATTGCATTCTTTATAGCATTCGCATTGCTTCTTCCGTGGCTTATAATACACGCCCCTCTGATGCCAAGCAAAGGTGCCCCTCCAAATTCTGAGTAATCTGTTTTGGTTTTCAAAACCCCAAAAGCAGGCTTAGCTAAAAGAAAACCAATTTTATACCAAAAGCTTTTCTTGATCTCTTCTCTTAAAAATTCAGCAATAACATCTGGTATTGACTCGCTAACTTTTAAAACCACATTACCAACAAAACCATCACACACTACAACATCCGCCTTGCCCCTGTAAATCTCATCACCCTCTATATTGCCAATAAAATTTAACTTGCTTTTATGGAGTAAGTCGTAACTTGCAATTGCCAATTGATTACCTTTTCCTGGCTCAGAACCATTATTTAATATTGCTATCTTTGGATTCTTAACACCAACAACATATTTTATATAAACAGCACCCATAATGGAAAATTCAAGCATATGTTGTGGTTTACAATCAACGTTGGCACCTACATCGAGCATAAGCATCTGCCCATCTAAAGTAGGCAAAAGCGTAGCAATAGCAGGCCTTGAAATACCCTTAGTCCTACCCAAAGTAAACATAGCCAAAGCCATTGCAGCACCCGAATTTCCAGCTGTTACAAAGGCATCTGCCTTTCCTTGTTTTACGAGAACTATACCTAAAGCCATAGATGAATTTTTAAGCCTCAAGGCTTGAGATGGTTTCTCAGACATACGTATAACCTCTGTAGCATTAACTATCTCAAGCCTCTCTCTCAGATTCTTAGGAAAATCTTTAACTAACTTTTCCAATTCCTTTTTATAGCCTGTTAAGTAAATAAAAAGGTCACTAATACTTTCTAAAGCCTGCTCAACACCTTTGACAATCTCATAAGGAGCCTTATCGCCACCATACCCGTCAACAGCTACGTATTGCATCTATTCCTCAGGGGATATAACCTCTCTATCACCATAATATCCGCAAGATGGGCAAACCCTATGCGGAAGTTTGTACTCACCACAATTAGGGCATTTTGTTAAAGGTACATTCTTTAATTTCTTATGAGTAGACCTTTTTGCCGCTCTAGAATGACAAGATTTTCTCTTTGGCTGTGCCATTTTACCTCTCCTTTCCTACACCAATTCTAACTCATTAAAGAAAAACGGTATCTCATAGTTTGCTGATTCTTTTGAATCCGAACCGTGAACCGCATTCCTTTCAATGTTGGTTCCAAAAAACTTTCTTATTGTACCATCTTCTGCTTCTTCAGGATTAGTTGCGCCCATGAGCTTCCTGTAGTCCTCTATTGCGTTTTCTTTTTCTAAAACCATAACAATAATTGGCCCTTCAGACATAAACGTCGTCAATGAATCGTAAAAAGGTCTTTCTTTGTGAACAATATAAAACTTCTTTGCCTGTTCCTTTCTTAAATGTACTTTTTTCATTCCAATAATGGAAAAACCGTTCGTCTCAAGCATATCAATAATTTTGCCTGCATTTTTAGAGGCTACAGCATCCGGTTTTATTATGCCCAATGTTCTCTCAAGCACTTTTCTCCTCCTTGGTTTGTGATTTTTCAGAACTCTTATCCACAGAAACACTTTTAGACTCTGTACCCTGGGAAGTTGCATTTTTGTAGTCTGTAGCATACCATCCACTACCCTTAAGCTCAAACATCGTTTGGGAGATGAGTTTTTTCACACCACCTTCCTTTCCGCAATTAGGACATTTATTTGGTGGCCTTTCATCAACCTTCTGCAACAGTTGAAATTTATGGTTACAAAATTCGCATTTATACTCATATATCGGCATCCTCATACCTCCTCAAGTAACTCATGAATCTTTCTTTCATCGTCAATACAATCAATCGAAACTCGTTTGTTTTTAGATTTTTCACCGCCAACAATCTGTATGCAACTTTTTGCCACTCTTAAAGCTTTAGCAAGTTTTTCAATTAAAGCCTTATTAGCTTTACCCTCAATGGGCCTTTCCCTAATTTTCACAACAATTATGCCATCTTCAAAACCTATTGATTCTTTTTTAGAGTTAGGCTTTACCTTAACATCAAAAATCACTACACTCTCTCCTTCAAAAGCCTTCAAAACTTAGCATAACTGCAATTAAAAAGTCAATACCAATACTTCATTTCACACCCGCAAGTGCAAGATATACATACTCTGGGTTAAAAGTTCTTGAAACTTTTACGCATTCGTATTAGAATTTTACATAATAGTAAATTTTGTGGAGGAAAAAATGAGGCTGTTTAGAATCTTGACAGTACCCCTTTTTATTACACTTTTTTCTTGCCTGGCATACTCTCAAATAACACTAAATGATCTTAACAAAATTGAGCACTATTATTTTAATCAAGAGATACATGGCTTGTTAGAAGAAACAGCAGGTTCAGACATCCCTATCGAGACCATTACACAGGCAATAGACCAATTTGCACATGGCGAATTCGATAAAGCAAAAAATACACTAAGTGAAGAGGCGGCAAAGCAGATAGCAGGCATTCTGCTTGGCTCAACAGGCGGGAGTTTGGTTGGATATGCGTGGGACTTTGCCAAATACTCACTGCAATCCGTGCAAAGTTGGGGCAAAAATGTAGAAAGACGTCTATTCATCAAAAAATTTTTATATCCAGAAATTCAAAGATGGAAAGCATCCAAAAAGGTTACAGACATAAGAACTCTAAGGTCAATGTTCGATCAGTGGTTTGACGAAAACGAAATGAGACTTGGCAGAACGGAGTTTTTTAAAGACAGGAAAAAATGGATTGAACAGTTAAAATTCGAAATGTGGTCAAAAACATTGGAGGTTAACACAAAATACAGGAAGTACTTTTTGGCTTTAAAACGGTTGCAGACGGCTGCAAGACAAAAGGAAGAGGAGATAAAATACCTCAAGTGGAAAGCAAAATACTTAGCTAAAAAATCTCAAGAAAAGCTTAAATGCGCACACGAACCGGTAACTGTCAATTCAGTTAAAAGATTCCTAACAGACAAGGAATACAAATTAGCCGTTTTAAAGACATGTGCGATAAACAAAGCTACAAACTCTAACCTCAATATTAGAAACTTTGAAGCTCTCATATCGTCGCTAAAAGGACTAACGTACAACAAGCTCATACAGATATACAAAATCTTAGACTCCGCTGGATATGAGTCCAATTTTAACAATGTAAGGTTGTTTATATTGGATAGAGACTTTAGAAAGACCGTTATAAATAGTTACAAAAAGAACAAACAGAGTAAAGCAAAGCAAAAATCGCCAGCACTTCCACACAAAGAGTTTAAAAAAG
>WFYS01000077.1 GCA_015490005.1 Desulfurellaceae bacterium
ACCCTCAAAATCTTGTTGTCCTTAACATTCAAATCCATTTGGCAGCCAGAAGCACAGAACTGACAGGTGGTTCTGACTTTATCCATCTCCCAAGGACGTGCTTTGTATTTAAACAACTTGCTGCTCATTGCACCCGTAGGGCAGATGCTTACACACTGGCCACAGAATTCACAATCAAGAGGCTTTCCATCCTTAGTATCAATCTCTTTGCCACCCCACTCTTTTTTAACGAGAGCCAATATACCAAAATTAACAACCTTATCGCATATAGTGACACATCTTCTACACTGGATACACAAATTCGCGTCGTGATGAATAATCTTCCACTCATAATGTATGGTTCTGTCAGGAACGCTCAATGGGTCAACTTCTTCCTCAACTGGATTTTCAGTTATGTTAAGTTCATAATTAATATCCTGGAGGTCACACTCGCCACTCTTGTCACAAACACCGCATTGCAGAGGGTGGAATTTGTCCCATTCATAAACAATATTTTTTCTAAATTCTAAAGCTTTTTCAGAGTCTGTAAGAATCTCCATACCGTCTTTCACCTTCATGGCGCATGACAGCATGGGTTTTTTCATACCCACAATCTCAACAGCACAGATTCTACAAGCACCGATGGCACCGAATCTATCGGAGTAACAGATAGCTGGTATGTATATGCCATTGCGCCTTGCAACTTGCAAAATTGTCTCGTTCTTTTCTGCCTCGTAATCTTTGCCATTTATCTTTATTTTTACAGTATCAGCCATATCCTACACCCCTTATCTATCGCATTCGCCGAACACGAAGTCCAAACTACCGATTACAGAGATAATATCCGCTATTAGCCCACCCTTAACCATCTTCGGCATAGCGCTAATGTTTATGAACGATGGTGCTCTAATTTTTAACCTATAAGGCTTACCTTCTCCTGTAGAATAAATGTAGAAACCCAGTTCTCCTTTTGGATTCTCAGCACCAAAATAAACTTCACCTGGGGGCGCCTTAAATCCTTTTACTACCTTCACGAAGTGTTTCATTAAGGCGTAGTTATTCATCATAACCCTCTCTTTGGGCTCCCAAACATATTTAGGCTCATCAATCATAACAGGACCATCTGGAATTCTTTCGATGCACTGCTCTAAAATCCTGTTGGACTGCACCATTTCATCCATTCTTACAAGGTAGCGAGCATATACATCGCCTTCTTCATAAACCGGGATTTCAAAATTTAAATCAGGATACACTAAATATGGCATATCACGTCGCAAATCCCAATCTACGCCGCTACCCCTTGTGCAAGGGCCTGCAATTCCATAGTTAACAGCGTCTTCTTTGGAAATATAGCCTATATCCTTGGTCCTCTTCAGCCAAATCCTATTCTTAGTCAAAAGCTGATGATATTCTTTCACCTTATCATAGAAAAGATTTACGAACTCCTTCAGTCTATCCATAAAGCCATCGGGTAAATCTCTTGCAACACCACCAACTCTTATGTAGTTGTAAGTAAGCCTGTTACCGCATGCCATTTCGAACATATCAATTATGTATTCCCTTTCACGGAAGCAGTACAAAAACACGGTCATTGCACCAATATCAAGAGCATGCGTTGCAAGCCAAACGAGATGGGAAGCAATCCTTCCAAGCTCGGACATAATCACCCTTATATACTGGGCTCTCTCAGGAATCTGATTTTCTATCCCAAGGAGCTTCTCTACAGCCATTACATATGCAAGGTTGTTATTCATGGATGCAAGGTAATCAAGTCTATCAGTATAAGGGTTGAATTGGTGGTAGGTCATATATTCTGCTAACTTTTCTATACCTCTATGCAAAAAGCCTACTTGGGGGTCGGAATCAACAATCTTCTCACCATCCAATTTCACGACATACCTTAGAACTCCGTGCGTTGCCGGATGCTGAGGGCCTACGTTTAAAATAACCTCTTGCTCGTTATTAACAACATAACTTTCATTCATACCCAAACTCCTTTTAAGGCATCCTTGTGTGTTTTGGCTTTTTCAACAGACCCTCTGGCAGGTGTCTATCAAGCCATGAATCATCTCCTGGTTTTCCTTTGAGAGGATAGTCCTTTCTCAAAGGATGCCCTTCCCAATCATCTGGCATTAAGATTCTCCGTAAGTCTGGATGATTGTTGAACTTAATGCCAAACATGTCATATGTTTCTCTCTCATCCCAATCTGCTGAATGCCAAATACCGCTAATGCTATCTACAGCTTCACCGTCCTTAGTTCTTGTTTTAACCCTCATAACCATCTTGTAGGTTAAAGACCTAAGTTCATAAACCAAATCAAAGCGCTCTTCCCTTTCTGGAAAATCAACAGCTGTCATAAGAACTAAATAATCAAATTGCAAATCTGGTTCATTTTTTAAAAAATTCATGAGCTCGACAAGTTTCTCTTTCTCTATCGTTACCGAAAGTTCCCCTCTAAACTCATCGTGCTCTATGATGTAATCCCCAAACTTGGACCTGATTTTATCTAATAACTCAGCATTTGTCATAGAGACTCTCCTTTTCTCAAGCTTTCATTGACCCTTCTCTTCTAATTTTTTCCTGCAGTTTCATTATTCCATACATTAAAGCCTCAGGTCTTGGAGGACAACCAGGGACATAAACATCCACAGGCATAATAGTATCAACACCCTGAACAACGCTATAGGTATCGAAAGGCCCTCCTGTGTTTGCACAAGAGCCCATAGAAATAACCCACTTCGGGTGCGGCATTTGGTCGTAAACCTTTCTTGCTGCAATGGCCATCTTTTTAGTCAATGTCCCTGCTATAATCATTATGTCTGCATGTCTTGGTGACGCCCTAAAAACAACGCCAAATCTATCCAAGTCAAAGCGAGAGGCACCTGTGGCCATCATTTCAATTGCACAGCAGGCTAAACCAAATGTCATCGGCCAAAGAGAAGAGTATCTAGCCCAGCTAATAAGCCTGTCCAATTTCGTGGTTATCCAAGGATTTTCTACTCCCATTCCAATGCTCCTTTCTTGTAAGCGTAAATCCAACCGATAAAAACCATAACTACAAACAATCCCATTTCAATAACGCCCAAAATACCTAAACCCTTAAAATCTACCGCCCACGGATACATAAACACCGCTTCAATATCAAACAGAGTGAACATAATGGCTATGATATAGAAGCGAATGTTAAAATGGGCAAGTTCGCTCAAACGCGGATAACCGCATTCGTACAAATCGTACTTCTCCTTGTAGTACTCTTTAGGACCAAGTAATTTAAATACTACAAGGAGGCCAAAGAAAATAATAAAGAGTATAATTATAGAAATAAACGCTATAAACCAACCCAACATACTCCGACCCCCTTACATTAGTTTCAAAAACCAATCAAATTTTATATCAATACACATTGCTGTCAACAACAAAATACAAAAAACTTAAATCATCTTTTAACAATCACTTAAATTTTTTTCTAAAAATTAAGGGATACTGAACTCAATAACTATTCAGTACCCCATAAGTCCATTATTATTTCTGAGACAAGGTCTCGTGTATAGACTTAGCTGCTTTCTTACCAGCACCTACAGCCAAAATAACGGTAGCAGCACCCGTAACTATATCTCCACCTGCCCAAACTTTGGGATGTGTAGTTTTCCCTGTTTCTTCATCAGCTACAAAATAACCCCATTTGTTAGTTTCAACACCTGTAGCACTTCTTGCAACTATTGGGTTTGCATTTTGACCAATTGCCACTATAACGTTATCAACATCCATTACAAAATTTGACCCTTCTATTGGGACAGGCCTTCTTCTTCCAGACTCATCAGGCTCCCCAAGCTCCATTCTCACACACTCAAGACCCTTAACCTTACCATTTTCATCGCCCAATATCTTGATCGGGTTCGTTAAAAGCTCAAATTGTATACCTTCAGCTTCTGCATGCTCAATTTCCTCAGCCCTTGCAGGCATCTCTGTCCTGCTTCTTCTGTAAACGATTATTGCTTCCTCTGCTCCCAACCTCTTTGCTGTTCTCACAGCATCCATAGCAACATTTCCACCGCCAATAACTACAACTCTTTTGCCAACATCCAAAGGCGTATCGTAGTTAGGAAAATCAAAAGCCCTCATAAGGTTAGATCTTGTTAAGAACTCACTCGCAGAATAAACGCCATTCAAATTTTCACCAGGTATACGCAAAAATGACGGAGCGCCTGCTCCATTTGCCAAAAATACTGCATCATAACTTTCAATTAGTTCATCAACAGTTTTTATGTAGCCTATAACATAGTCTGTGTATATTTTAACTCCCATTTTCTTGATTTGGTCTACCTCATATTGAACAATTGCCTTTGGCAGCCTAAACTCAGGGATTCCGTAAACCAAAACTCCACCCGGCTTATGGAGAGCCTCAAAAATAGTAACATCATAACCTAATTTGGCCAAGTCAGCAGCACAAGCAAGTCCAGCAGGACCAGAGCCAACTATAGCTATACGTTTACTTGCTTTAGAACTTTCAGCTGGAGGCTCGTCAAGTATACCTTTATCTCTCGCCAAATCAGCAACAAACCTTTCCAACCTACCAATTGCTATAGGCTTGCCTTTCTTGTTCATTACGCAAGCACCTTCACACTGCTCCTCTTGAGGGCAGACTCTACCACATATAGCAGGCAAAGCATTTGTTAATTTTATCTCTTTGAATGCCCCCTCAATATCCTCATCTAAAATTTTGTCTATAAACTCTGGTACATGAACATCAGCTGGGCAACCTTCAACACATGCAGCTGGTTTACACTGCAAGCATCTTTGAGCTTCTTTTATAGCCTCTTCAAATGAATATCCATAAGGAACTTCATTAAAGTTATTTATTCTCTCTTTAGGGTCCTGTTCCTTCATAGGAACCCTATCTCTTTTAAATTTCTCCGACGCTTTTATTCTCTCAGCCATTATGCCACGCCCTCCTTTGATTTATAAAGCTCCAAAGCTTTCTGCTCTAATTCCTTATATTGTCTCTGTCTTGCCATCAACTCATCAAAGTCAACTAAAGCACCGTCAAATTCAGGGCCATCTACGCAAGCAAACTTTGTTTGACCACCTACTGTAACCCTACAAGCACCGCACATACCTGTGCCATCAACCATTATCGGATTTAAAGAAACGATAATAGGTTTATTAAATTTGCCAGCAGAGATTGCGCATACTTTCATCATTATTGGGGGTCCAATAGCCCAAATCTTACTAACATTATCAGCTTCTGTGGCTAAAAGTTCTTCTAAAACTGCATTAACAAACCCTTTTTTGCCTTTACTGCCATCGTCCGTTGCCACTATAACCTCCGTAGATGCCTCTCTAATCTTATCCTCCATTATTAAAAGGTCAGCAGTTTTAGCCCCTATAATTGATACAACATGATTACCCATCTCTTTAAGTTTTTTTGCTATTGGATGAATTGGGGCTATACCTATTCCGCCACCAATCATAACAACTTTACCTTGAAACTTTTCAACTTCTGAAGGCATACCCAAAGGTCCAACAAAAGAGAAAAGTTCTTCGCCTTCGTTCATCCTTGAAAGTTCCAAAGTACTCTTGCCAACCACCTGAAAAACTATTTGAACCCATCCCTCGTTTACTGAGGAATCTGCAATAGTCAACGGAACACGCTCGCCATGCTCTTTTGGGATAAGGATAATAAACTGCCCTGGCTTTGCAGCCTTCGCAACATCCTTAGCCTCAACAAGCATGGAGAATATAGTATCGCTCCACTGCTCTTTTTTAAGTATCTTTGCCATTAAAAACCTCCCAACTCCTTATTTTGTTCGCTACTTGAAACGTAGCGCAATTGTTCCCAAAAAAGATGAAATTACAAATATACTATTAGTACATGAGCTTTTCGAAAATTCAACAATATATTCTCTAAACCATCTATCGCCACCTACACTGTAAAGCCAGCCAGATCTCCAATCATCTTTATCTATAAATTTAATAGAACTAGGCCTTATAATTTTTCCACACCCTGACAAGTACACATTCCAAAACGACCTGGGTAGTTCAAGATTATTAAGCGTAAAATCGGGCGTATAAAAGGCGACATAATATACATCGTTTTTCTTAAACTCTTCTAAAAACGGCTTGTATTTTACTGTGTTTGGATTGCCCCTTAAAATGCCTTTAATATACTCTTTAAAGAGTTCCTTATTAAAATGAGTAACCTTTACCTTGGCAACAGTAGAAAAATCTCTATACAATGTGTAACTTTTGGTATTCTTTTTTAAATCATCCATATAAACATTCTTGTAACTCCTAAAACCAAGCCTATACAAAGACTCTTTTAGCGATGAACAAGAACTTAAACCAACCAATAAAATCAGAAAAACAGCAAATAAATAGTAAAATCTAACTTTCTTCATCATTAGCTCCTTCATCACCTAAACCAACATCGTTTAACAGCCTCTCCAAAGCCTCTTTTGCCTCAATATTATCCGGTTCCTTATCAATAATCTTCTTATATGTATCGATCGCATCGTTTATATATCCCTGCTTCTCATAAAGTTTAGCCAATGTTATAGTAGCCTCTTCTTCTGAAGCATCATCTCCACCGTCAACTTCTACAGCAGCTTCCTCGTCGGATTCCTCTGAATCATTTAGATCTATAGTCGGAATCTCTTCATCTTCAGATTCAAGGTCTTCCACCAAATCCTCTATTTCATCACTTCCCACTTTTACCCTAGATACAAGCTCTATCATTTTATCTTTAGACGCTTCATCTCCTAACTCAACAAGTCTTTCGTAAACCTCCAAGGCTTTATCAAACTTCTCCATATTTTCATAGCATAAAGCTATAAGCTTTAAAGCAGGAATATTGTCCTTCTGTATATTGATTGCCGTTTCTAAATAAGCCAAGGCAGATTCATAACTACCCTGCTCAAATAAAACCTCACCTATCTTAATCAAGGCAAGCGCATATCTTGGAAATTTCTGGATTCCCTCAAGTAAAATCTCATAAGCCCTTTCGTACTGCTTATTGTTTAAATAATATACAGCTAAAGGGTAAAAATACACGCTTTTATCTGCATTATCTTTGTAGTATTTCTCTAACCTCCTGCCTGCCTTCTTAGTTATCTTCACCTATCACTTCCAATATTAAATTCTCCTTTACGCCGCCAGCGATTATAGAGATACCTATACCCTTTGTCAAGATAAAACGCAGAGAGGAATTCTTATTTTTCTTATCCCTAAGCATAATTTCTAGAAATTTAGAAACGTCAATTTCTATACCGACATCTACAGGAAGACCAAACCTTTCTAAAAGAGTTTTAGCTCTCTCAATATCATCCCCACTTATTAGCCCTATCTTTTCCGAAATCTTCATTGCTTTAACCATTCCAACTGAGACAGCTTCTCCGTGCAAATATTTTTCGTAATTTGTTATGCTTTCTAGGGCATGAGCAAAGGTATGGCCGAAATTCAGAATTGCTCTTTGCCCTCTTTCTTTTTCATCTCCCTCAACAACTTTTACCTTATCTTTAACGCTTTTTTCAACAACAATTTTTAAAACCTTTAAATCTCTTTTTTTTAAAGCATCTATGTTTCTTTCCAAAAACTCAAACAGCTCCATATCCATAATAATTCCATACTTGATAACTTCGGCAAAAGCAGATATATATTCTCTATTTGGGAGTGTTTTAAGAAAATTAACATCGATAAACACATCGTTAGGCTGATAAAAACTCCCAACAATATTCTTTAAACCATGATAGTTAATACCTGTTTTACCTCCTATAGAGCTATCTACCATAGCAAGCAAACTGGTAGGAACATGATAGAGCCCCATGCCCCTCATATAACTACTTGCCGCATAACCAGCAATATCACCTACAACCCCCCCTCCAACACCAACTACGCAAGAATACCTATCAGCTCCCTTTTCTATCAAAAAATCGTATATTTTAAGTAAAGTACTATAACTCTTACTTTCCTCACCTGAACCAAATACATAAATGTTATCGCTCAAATTTTCTAGAAATTTCCTATAGAATTTATAAACATTACTATCCGTAACTACATAGATACGTTTTCCATTCAACTGTTCGGCTATAAAGTCTTTCAAGCTCTCACCTACAAAAATTGTATAAGGCTTCGAAACCCTAACATCTATCTTTTTAACTACCTGTTTAGTATCTGATTCCTGCATTTCTCAATCTCCTTATAACCAATAATATTGTAATTAAAAACAGACCTTCTTTTGTCATCAAAAAATAGAAAATGACCTTCGGTCAAATATTTATCATCAAAGTCTTTTATACTACCTTTGCTTAATATCCAAGAAATGAGACTACCAATGTCATATCCTAAAGCAGAGAACTGAGTGGGGTCTTTGTAGTAGTTTAGCCTGTAACTTTTGAGAAAATCTTTAGAGATTTTTAAATCCGAACACATATAGTAGGGAACAACCATTTTAATATGTCTAAGAATTCTTCTGTTTAAGCCAATAATGCTTTGATTAACTATAGAATCGGAACTGTAAACTGTACCAGGGTTTATGTCGTAATAGTCTATAACATCTAGCAAATGGGAAAACACACCTGAAGAGGTAAAAACAACTAAAGCATCTAAATGTAGACTATAATTAAAAATTTTACCTTCTGTAAGCCCGGAGAACCCTTTAGTTTTCTCAACATCAAAGGTGTTCTTAACAAATTGGTTCATTAAATTAAAAAAGGTGGGCACACCACTGATAACGCTGGCGTATTTACCGCATCTCGCCAAATCCTTTAAAAACCTATCCTTTTCTACCATATTTAACTTATTGTACGAGTAAAACACTGCAATATTACTCATGTCTGTCTCACATATATTATTCGCAATTTCCTTAGCTGCTTGAAGGGGATCGTAACCAAAAAAAAACACATTGCTACAATTATCAGTATCTTTAGAAAAAGGCAAAAACACATAAAGTGGTTTATTGCATACCCTTTTAACAACTTTACTAACATTCTTATTTAAAAATGGTCCAACGATGATTTCAGGCTTGTATTTTTTTAAAGCTACATCTATATTTATGTTTGAGCCAACTTCAACTAAATGAACACTACCTTTAAGGAATAAATTTATACCATTATAAACATCTTCAGTGTAATTAGATAGAGAACCTTCAAGCGGTGCTATGAATAAAACAGTAGAACTATTAGCTTTTAATGAAAAGAAAAGAACCAGTATGATTACGATTATTTTCTTCATTTTTCGAAAAGCTCTTTAACCTTCTTTAGGTCATCTAAAAATATCTCAACAGCCTTAGGGTTTCTCAAAAGGTAAGCTGGATGGTAAAGTGGAACAACTCTTATTCCTTGATAATAAAAAACCCTTCCCCTCAATGTGCCCAAAGTTCCCTTTTGATTGGTTAGTTCATATGTAGAATACCTTCCAAGAGTCGCTATAACCCTTGGATTTACCATTTCTATTTGCTTTTTCAAATATCCAAAACAACTAACAAGTTCTTCCGGTAAAGGGTCTCTATTGTTTGGAGGTCTGCATTTTAAGCAGTTAGCTATATAAACATTTCCGATATCTATGCCAATCTCTTTTAATAAATCCCTAAGAAGCCTTCCTGCTCTGCCAACAAACGGCTTACCCTGTATATCTTCATCTCTTCCTGGGGCTTCACCGACAAACATAAGGTCGGCATCAACACTACCTTCACCAAATACCGTATTAGTTCTGCTTTTATAAAGTTCGCACTTTCTACAATTTATAACCTCTTTTTCTATCTCTTTAAAAATATCAATTTTTGTCCTTATGTTCACAGGCCTTACGTACTCAACGCCTATTTCCCTGTAGAATTTAAGCAGTTGTGCTATTTGATTCATTTATTGCACCCAGGAATTCTTTAATTAAAACGTACTTGGTGTAATACGAAATTTTATTGGATATTAAGATTGCAGTAGACTCAAAAATCTCTTCAATAACATGAAGACCATTCTCTTTTAGAGTCCTACCTGTAGATACAATGTCAACTATGCAGTCAGAAAGACCTAAAATAGGAGCAAGCTCTATAGAACCATAAAGTTTTATGACTTCGGCATTTACTCCCTTTTTCAAAAAATAATCCTTCGCCGTATTAACAAACTTAGTAGCCACTCTAACAGTGGACGTCTTTTCATTTAAACAATTCCTATCTTTACCAGCAACAACCATTTTACAATAGCCAATTCCCAAATCTAAAAGCTCAAAAACATCGCTATTTGACTCTACCAAAACGTCTCTGCCAACGACACCCAAATCGGCTGCCGCATATTCGACATAGGTTGCAACATCTTGAGCTCTAACAATGAGAAACTTATATTTGCCATTTTTATCAAAAAAAAACAGCTTTCTAGATGATGGAGCCTCAACCTCTATTCCACAAGAAAGCAACATACTTAAAGATTCATCCATAAGTCTTCCCTTTGGGAGAGCTATAGTAATCACTGTTTTACCCTCCAAATCTTGGCTCCTAATCGAGTCAATTTTTCTTCCAATCTTTCATATCCCCTATCCAAATGATATATTCTTAAAATTTCAGTTTTACCATGTGCAGCCAACGCTGCCAAAACAAGGCTAGCGCTTGCCCTTAAATCTGTAGCCATAACACTTGCCCCGATAAGCTCTTCAACACCTTCAACTACGGCTTTATTTCCTGAAACTATTATGTTGGCTCCAAGCCTATTAAGTTCAGCCACATGCATAAACCTATTTTCAAAAATCGTCTCCTCAACTATGCTAGTTCCGTCTGCTAAACTCAAAACAGCCATAAACTGAGCCTGCATATCTGTTGGAAAGCCCGGGTAAACAGCCGTTTTTATCATAGTGGGCTTTATGCGCTCTCCCTTAACAATTATACCTTCATCTGTTAGAACATACTTTCCACCAACTTCTACGAACTTATCCAATATAGCATCTACAGCATAAAGCGGCACATTTTTTATCTCAATCTCGGAATGAGTAATCAATGCTGCACACATCAGTGTGCCTGTTTCTATTCTATCTGCCATAACAGTATATTCGGTGCCTTTTAAAGATTTAACACCCTCAATTTCAATAACGCTTTCACCTTCTCCTTCAATCTTAGCTCCCATTTCTTTTAAAAGCTTAATCAAATCAACGACTTCTGGCTCTCTTGCCGCATTCTTGATAACCGTTCTACCTTCAGCCAAAACAGCTGCCATAATAATGTTTTCAGTTCCCGTGACAGTTGGAATATCAAAATATACTGTACTCCCCTTAAGTCTATCAGCTTTTGAAATAATATATCCATTTTCTATCTCAACTCTACCGCCCATAGATTTAATGGCATTAATATGTAAATTTACAGGTCTAACACCTATAGCACACCCACCCGGAAGAGATATATGAGCTGAGCGCAAACGTGCCATTAAGGGACCAAAAACCAAAATAGAGGCACGCATTTTTCTCACTAAATCGTAGGGTGCGAAATCGGAATTTAGTCCTGAGCAATTAATTCTCAATGTGGACTTTTCCCTTGAGCAATAACATCCAAGCTGAACCATCAACTTACACATCGTGTCTACGTCCATTAAATCCGGAACGTTATGTAAAATAAGATTTTCATTTGTCAGGATAGCTGCTGAAATCATAGGCAAAGAAGCATTCTTAGAACCACTAACTATAACGCTACCCTCAAGTTTTGTTGGACCTTCTACTATAAATTTATCCACTACAGTTCATCCTTAAATTCTCTGTGTGCTTTTTTCAAACACCTATCCATAATTACAACAAGTCCAGCGTTTTCAGCTATTATTTTAGCTTCTTCGCTATAAACACCCTCTTGAAGCCACAAAGCCTTTGCCCCAATTTTTACTGCATGCCTAGCAATTTCAACGCAGTACTCTGAACGCCTAAAAACATCAACTACCTCTATCGGCTCTCTTGCCTCTTCCAAACTTTTGTAGCACTTTTTACCCAAAATCTCTTTTGTCGCTGGCCTTACAGGAATTATGTTGTAACCATTTTCTTTTAGGTATTTAGCCACATCATAACTTGGTCTGTCTTCTTTTGGGCTTATACCGACTATAGCTATATCTCTCATCCTTAAAATAGCCAATATTTTCTTTTTTTCTTCACCACTTACACGACCTAAGTCTACCCTACAAATTGTTGCACTTGGCAATTCCATATCATCCACCTAAAGATTTAATTCTTTCTTCCCTTGTTTCAATGTGCGTGATTTTTATACCAAATTTACCACCAACCACAACAACAACCCCCCTGGCAACCACCTTACCATTTACAAGTATATCCATTGGTTCTTCTATACTCTTATCCAGCTCAACTATTGAACCATCTTTCAAATCCAATATATCCTTTATAAGCATATATTTCTCACCAACCCTTATCTTCACCTCTAGGTCTATATCCATTATCAAGTCTAGATTTTTTGGCGTTTCTAAACCACCAGAAACGGACTGCTCAGAAATAGCGTTATCAGACTCTTCAACTTCTTTAAAAGGAACATCCTCACTTAAACTTTCATTTTCTTCAACAACTTCATCGGCCTCTTCAGCTTCGCTTTTAAACAGTTCATCCATTTTGTCTTTATCTGAATAAACTTCCAATATTCCATCTCTAATGTTTGGTAATGCTATATCATAAATTGCTTTATAAAGGGACTCGGGAAGCTCAACGCCTTCCTGTTTAACATCTTTTACCTCAATAGACAACGGAATGGATATAGAATCTTTAACAGCTGTGGACAAATTGCCAAGAACCTGGGAAAACAGTTCTTTCAAAGCATCAATGTCATCTGGTTCAAGACTATCCTTTGGCTCCCCTGGGCCCATCAGCATCAAATCTGATAAAATAGAGGCAAATTCTTTGTCTGATGTAACGTAAAAATCTGTAGAAACATTATCAGAAGATAAACCGATAACGGCAATTATCTTATCATCAAACGAAAGACCTTCATTTTTTACATAGGATAAATCTGTAAACTTAGATACCACTTCCAAAGAGAACGCTGTTTTTAAAACTTCTTCTAAAGAATCATTCAAAAGGGAAAAAAACTTTCTAACTTCTTCCTTTACCTCTTCCTTAGGTTTCTCATCACTACTCGAATCACCAAATAGGCTATCGATTTCATCCTGTGACAGCTCTTCAGCAACCATATCACCACCCTATGTTATAATCTGCGCTATTTTAACAGCTTTATTAATATCCCTTTTACCAAGTTCAACCATATATTTTTTAACACCATTCACATAAGCAGGCAATTTATCATCTATTCTGGTTTCCAAAATAATAACATCATTTTCTTTTAAATTGAGAAAGTCTTTAACCTTTACAAGCTTAGAGCCAAGCCTAAAATCCACATGAACTTTAACGTTTTTTATGGTTCTTGCTATATCCTCAGTTCTATTTTCTGTGACCTTCTTAGAGCGGGCAAGTATATCATGAGTTCCAATTTTATTCAATACAGGTTCTAAAACAATAACTGGCAAACACCAATTAATAATTCCACTTGATTCGCCAAGTTTTACCTCAAACACAACCAATACAACAATTTCAGATGGTGCAACTATTTGAACAACATTGGGGCTCGATTCCTGACCTATGACATCAAAACTTATGTTCATAATAGGTTCCCAAGCCACCTTCATTTCTTCCATAGCCTGCTTAACAACATCCAAAAGTATGCTTTGTTCTATATCGGTAAACGGCCTAGACAAATTGACAGGTTCACCCATACCGCCAAGCAATCTGTCAACAAGAGCGAATCCTATCTCCGGCTCCAGAGAGAAAACACCATTGCCGTCCAACGGAGCAAGACTGACAACATTGAAACTAACATTATTAGATAAGGACAAAACAAATTCAGCATAAGTCATCTGATCAACGCTAACAACATCTATTTCCACTATAGACCTTAAAAAAGCAGAGAGTCGGCTCGAGTAGTTACGTGAAAATTTGTCATGAAGATTCTTTATAGCCCTTATTTGTTCCTTGGAAACCTTATCCGGGCGCTTAAAATCGTAAAGAGAAACCTTTTTGGGCTCAACTAATCCTTCTGATGATTCCTCCTGTTCCTCTTCTAAAACTTCCTCTTTATCTATATTATTTAATAAAGCATCAATCTCTTCCTGAGAGAGAATCTCAGGCATACCTTATCACCTACCAAGCACAATTTTTGATATCGTGGGGGCTATTTCGTCTAAAGGCACAACAAAATCCGCAATACCTGTTTGAGTAGGCTTTCTAGGCATACCCCACACTACACAGGAGTCCTTGTCCTGAGCAATTATTGTTCCTCCAGACTCCTTAACTTTTTGAAGCCCCTTAAATCCATCATCACCCATTCCTGTCATTATAACGCACAAGGCCTTATCTCCAAATGTTTCCGCCACAGAGGTAAACATAACATCTGCGTTTGGTGTGTAAATAGTTTTTGGTTTATCGCTAACCCTTACCAGATATCTCGCTCCCGACTTACTCGTCGTCATCTGCATGCCACCAGGTGCAAGGTAACCCTGATTAGATTTAAGCTCTTCTCCATCCTCAGCCTCTTTAACCTTAATTTTCGACACCTTACTCAAAGAATTAGCAAAAACACCTGTAAACGTTTTAGGCATATGTTGAACAATTATTACAGGCACTCTAAGTAAAGGCAGCATAGAAAAAACCTTTTCTAATGCAACTGGTCCTCCTGTACTGGCTGCTATAGCAACTATTTTTATATCCATTCTTTCTAATCTTTTTTTGTGTTTGTAGGTAGCTTTAGGCTCTTCTTCGTGCTTTGAGACAGTTGTGGTAGAAATTGTTGGCTTTATTCTTCTACCTATAATATGAGCACCTTTAGCAGCTATTATTTTTTCAATCAAAAGCTCCCTAGCTTCTTTTGCAGCCTCTTTAAATGACAAAACATCCGTTTTGGAGATATAATCAACAGCCCCAAGCCTAAGAGACTCAAGCGTCTCTTTTGCACCATCCTTTGTTAAACTACTAACCAT
The DNA here is from genome assembly GCA_015490005.1 of Desulfurellaceae bacterium. GTDB lineage: Bacteria > Campylobacterota_A > Desulfurellia > Desulfurellales > Hippeaceae > Hippea. The sequence continues at coordinate 14,968 of WFYS01000077.1, forward strand.
AACAACAGGGACAGGACAATCTTTCATTATTATTTTCAAGGCTTCAAGACCGTTTAACCGTGGCATCTCAACATCAAGCGTGACAACATCCGGATTGAGTTTTTTAATCTTCTCTATTGCCTCTTCTCCATCCTTAGCTGTGTCAATGACTTTTACCTTGCCAGATTCCTCTAAAATTCTACTCAAGTATTTCCTAGATATTATAGAATCATCCACAACCAAAACTTTAATTTTATCCTCCATAAAACCTCCCAAAACCTTTGCTTTTTACTGCTAAAAATGATATAAGTTCCCTTGCAAAAAAGCAAATAATTTTTGTCGAGGGAGGTTCGTATGGGTTTAACTGTCGCACAAAAGATACTGAAAGAGCATCTTGTGGATGGCGATCTATTTTCCGGTGATGAAATTGGTATAAAAATAGACCAAACCCTAACACAAGATGCTACAGGAACAATGGCAGATCTTCAATTTGAACAGATGGGCATTAGTAGAGTAAAGACAGAGGTATCTGTAAGCTACATCGACCACAAAACCATACAAATGGGTTTTGAGGACGCAGACGATCACACCTACTTGCAGACTTTTGCCTCAAAATACGGTTTATACCTATCAAAGGCAGGAAACGGTATTTGTCACCAAGTTCATATCGAAAGAGTTGGAAAACCTGGAAAAACACTTTTAGGTTCGGACTCTCATACTCCTACAGGCGGCGGCATAGGAATGATAGCCATAGGTGCTGGTGGATTGGACGTTGCCAGCGCAATGGCAGGCATGCCATTTTATTTGCCAAGACCTAAAATATTGGGAGTCAAGCTCACAGGTAAGCTAAGACCCTGGGTATCTGCAAAAGACGTAATACTAAAAGTATTACAGATTAAATCCACCAAGGGAAATGTAGGATGGATTGTGGAATACTTTGGAGACGGCGTAAAAACATTGACGGTTCCAGAAAGAGGAACAATAACCAACATGGGTGCAGAGTTGGGTGTTACAACAAGTTTATTCCCATCAGATGAACAAACAAAGAGATTCTTGGAGGCACAAGGTAGGGGAGATCAATGGATACCACTTGAAGCTGATTCAGATGCAAACTATGATGAGGTTATAGAAATTAACCTAAGCGAGTTAGAACCAATGATAGCTCTACCACACAACCCAGACAACGTTGTTACAGTTAGAGAAGTTGAGGGCACGCCTGTCGATCAGGTAATGATTGGTAGTTGTACAAACTCATCTTACAAAGATGGCAAAACAGTCGCAGAAATTGCTAAAGGAAAGGCAGTTAATCCAAACGTAAGTTGTGGATATGCACCGGGTTCAAAGCAGGTATTAAGAATGCTTGCTGACGAAGGTGAGCTAAGTCATATCATAGCCGCAGGTTTTAGGATATTAGAGAGTGCTTGCGGATTTTGTATTGGAGCTGGCCAAGCTCCAAGGAACAACGCCATATCCATTAGAACAAACAACAGGAATTTTTATGGTAGAAGTGGAACTGTCACCGCTAAAATACACCTCGTAAGCCCTGAAACCGCTGTAGCATGTGCACTAACTGGCGTCATCACCGATCCAAGAGACCTAGAGACTAAAATGGGCGTTAAATATCCAAGTATAGACATACCGGAGAAATTCAGAATAGACGACAGCATGCTTTTACCCCCTGCAGCACCTGAGAAAGCAAGCTCTATACAAATTTACAAAGGACCAAATATCGTTGATCCTCCATCTGGAGACCCAATGCCCAAAGATTTAATCGGTGAAGTAACTGGAAAATTTGGCGATAAAATTACAACAGACGACATAATGCCAGCCGGAGATTTATTAAAATATAGATCTAATGTTCCAAAATACTCTCAGTACGTATTTGTAAAGAGAGACCCCACATTTGCTTCAAGATGTCTTGAGAACAAAAAGATGGGTATATGGAACATAATAGTTGGCGGCGATAACTACGGTCAAGGTTCATCAAGGGAGCACGCAGCCTTATGTCCTATGTATCTGGGCGTAAAAGCAGTAGTTGCAAAGGCCGTAGAGAGGATTCATAGGGCTAACTTAATAAACTTCGGCATAATACCATTGACATTCAAAAACCCAGATGACTATGACAAAATAGACCAACATGATAGAATAAAAATACTTAACGTAAGAAAAGCCCTTATAGACGGAACCGGAGAGGTAACTTTATACAACGAAACAAAAGGCATATCCATACCTCTTGAGTACAAACTAACAGAAAGGGAAAGAAAGATATTACTAGCTGGCGGTAAAATGAGACTTGCCAAAGATTTTCCAGGCAAAAGCTTTAATGAAATTAACTTTACAGAATAAAAAATTAGTGTTAGGAGGAATAAAATGAAAAAAATCCTATTTTATGTAGTAGAAAACCCAGATGACACAATGAAAATCTACCATCTATTTTTAAACATCAAGGATTTAAGAAATAATGGTTATGATGTAAAGGTTATTCTAGAAGGAGACGCAACAAAAATCCCAGCAAAGATGTCAGATAGCAGCCACTCTTTAAACGGACTTTACAAGGATGTTAAACCATCTATAACGGCTGTTTGCAAAGGGTGCGCAATAGCGACAAATTCATTGGATGTAGCAGAAAAGGAGGGTCTGCCCATAATTGGAGATCTTGATAACCACGTATCAACAGTTAAATACTTAAACGACGGATATCAGCTTGTGGTTGTTGGATAACAACTAAAATTCAGTTAAAAAATTTAACCCCCCGCTGGTACTTTCCGACGGGGGTTTTTCTTTGCCTTCCGCTACCTACTTAAATATCTTCTGAAGCTTATCATAAAGCAACATAGCAGGGTGTAAGTTAATTGATTTTATGCCCATAATGGTATTCAAATCCATTATGTAGGTTTCGTAATCATCTTTTCTCGATTCTATAAATTTCTTGATATCTCCATTGAACTCTTTCAACAATCTTATAACAACTGTAATGCCGGCTAGCGTGTAATTTCTAATCATAGAGAATTGAGCCATCCTATCCCACTCGTTGGAAATATGTATGGATTTTATATAGCTCATTAAATCTCCAAGCCCAAAATACTTCCTAACCGTATCTATAGCTTCCGTAGCTGTTTTTATATCCTTGCCTAAAAGTTTTGCTATATGATACGCAGGAATGAAAGTGTCAATAAAATCTAATCTAGCAATTTTTTTTGCAAGCTCTTGGTCAATAAGTTTAGACAGTTCTTTAACTCTTTTACTATATGCATCAGCATAAAGACCTTCTTCTATGCAACACTTATAGTAATCGTTGAGCCATTTTCTTACTTCCTCTTCCTTTTTTGTATCAAGGGATACCCTATCCCTAAACATATATAGCTCATTGATAGTGAAATTGTTTATAGCATCAAACATGTCGAGGGAAATTTTATAGATATCTTCTTGATGTATCTTATTCTCATACTCAAACAAACTGTTTCTCAAGTTCAATATATCCAAAACATCGTATGAGAATATCATAGACTCCATAATCTTTGGAAAATCTTGGGACGTCATCATGTAAATCTTAAGCAAACTCGTAGCTCCATTATTATTTATTATCAAATTTACAATGAATGTATAAGCTATCTCTCTCCTCAACCTATGATTCACAATATAATCTCTATACTGTTTTCTTATTGTTGGTGGAAAATACATAGTAGTATACTGGTCTATTGTGTCATCACTAAACACGTTACTCTTCAGAAGTTCATCATATATAAACATCTTATTTAAAGCCAGCATAACCGAGAGCTCTGGCCTCGTATAACCTATTCCTTTTGACATTCTAACAGACAGTTCCTTTCTGTCTGGGAATGGGTAATCTTTCTTGTGTAAAATCCCCTTTTGCACTAAAAAGCTGTTGAGTTCAAAAAAGATATCAGGCTCTGATTTTGACCTTAGCTCATCTAAGCTGACAGCAAAACTCTGCATATAGTTGTGAGTTAAAACTCTATCGGTAACTTCATCAGTTAGACTCTCAAGCATCTTGTTACGCTCTTCTAAGTTCTTTAGAACACCCTCTTTCATCAACTGTCCAAGCAATATCTTCAAGTTAACCTCATGGTCAGACATATCTACGCCGGCTGAATTATCCAAAGCGTCCGTATTAAGCCTACCACCACGCAAAGCATACTCAATTCTTGCCTTCTGAGTAAGACCTAAATTTCCTCCCTCTCCAACAATTTTAGCCCTAAGCTGACTTGCATTAATCCTAACTGAATCATTCAGCCTATCACCAACGCCTTCGTTTGTTTCATCTGATGCTTTAACATAAGTTCCTATGCCGCCATTCCAAAGTAAATCTACTTCTGATTGCAGGATGAGCTTAATAATTTCCTCTCCACTTAGTTCATCTTCATCTGTCTGTAAAAACTCCTTCGTCTCTTTGGTTAATTTTATAGATTTTGCATACCTATCAGCTACAAAACCACCTTTAGAGATTAGTTTTTTATTATAGTGCTTCCATGTCAAACCTTCTTTAAAAAGCCTCTCCCTTTCTTTATAAGACGCTTCTGGATCTGGATTAGGGTCTATAAAAATTTCTATATGGTTAAATGCAGCCTTTAGAAGAATCTTGTCTGTATATAACATACCATTTCCAAAAACATCGCCACTCATATCTCCAATTCCGGCAACGGTAAAGAGGTCTCTATAAACATCTTTACTCATTTCCCTAAAATGCCTCTTTACACACTCCCAAGCTCCGCGGGCTGTTATACCTATCTCTTTGTGGTCATACCCATGTTTACCACCGCTTGCAAACGCATCTTTTAACCAAAAACCGTACTCCTTCTCACTAATCTCATTAGCCATATCAGAGAACGTAGCGGTTCCCTTGTCTGCAGCAACAACAAGGTATGGGTCAAACTCATCATAACAAACAACATCCTCGGGCATAACTTCATTATTGTTCTCGTCTATATTATCAGTTACATCCAACATGCCTCTCATTAAGGTTCTGTAAGCTTTTTTACCTAACTCGAGCATTTCGTTTCTGTCTTTTGCTGCAACCTTCACAATGAAACCACCCTTAGAACCAACAGGCACAATAACTGCGTTTTTAACCATTTGTGTTTTCATCAACCCTAAGATTTCTAACCTAAAGTCGTCTTTTCTATCGCTCCATCTAATGCCTCCACGCGCAACCTTTCCACCTCTTAGGTGACAACCTTCCATAAATGCTGAATGAACATAAATCTCATACATTGGCCTTGGAGATGGCATTGTGTGTATCTTATGAGAATCTATTTTTATAGAAATATAATGGTATTTCTTATTCTTCTTATAAAAGTTTGTTCTAATTGAGCTCTCTATGATATTGAAAAGTGAGTGCATTATTCTGTATTCGTGTATATCGTTTATCTTCTCAAGTTCATTTTTAACAGAATTATAAATCTTTTCTAAATTATCACTTCCCTGCAAAGCAGGCGAAAACTTATTTTCAAAATATTCAATTAATTTAGAGGCGAGGTGAGGATATTTATCTAAAACAGATATTATGGACGCTTTTTTTATCTGGAAGTTGACCTGCATCAAATAATTGCCAATCATTCTGACAACATCTATATATTTCCAGTTCATTACACACTTGGTGGTTAACTTATTGAGCCCGTCATCCTCCATGATTCCATTCCAAATTGCGTAAAAGTTTTCTTTTATGGTGCTAAAAAGCAGGTCTTTATCTTTTAAATCAATATGGGATGTATCTATTGAAAACCTCTGTATATAAAGTTTATCTGAGCCTGTTTTTATTTGGGCAAAATCCTCATAAAGAACATTCAACCCCATATTGTTCAATTTTGGTAAAATTTCATAGAGAGCCAATTTATTAAGAGAGTAAATGCTGAAAAATACGTTTTCTCCTCTCTCATAGATGTCAGCTTGCAGCTCCTTTTTATCAAAAACTTGCTCAAAGTTTTCTATATCAAATATTGCCTCCTCAGGTGTAGTTTTTGAAATATACTCATCAGAAAAAGCAGATGCATATTTATTCATATAGTGAGATGCCTTACCCGTGCCGTATTTATCAATTAACGCCCTCCTAAAATTGTCTCTCCAGCTAGAAACAATTTCTCTTAATGCCTTTTCAAACTTATCTATATCTATCTTTGGTCTTTTAACCTTACCACCAAAAATTAGATAGTAATGAATCCTTATAATCCTAGGGCTTTGTGTTATAACTTTATATTCAACATCCTCGGTTTTCAGCTCTTTCCTTAAATATTTCATGTACTCATCTACGTTTCTTTGAGAGTAGTACTTAACCGGCAAGACAGCTACAAGGTAAATTCCGTGGACTAGGTTTGTCTGTCTTGACAAAATTTTAATCCTTTCTTCTGTTTCGCAGGTTAAAAGCTCCTCAAGTAAAATCTTCAAATTCTCAGTATTCGTTATAAACAGGTCGTCTTTAGGTATGGTATTGAATATGTCTATAAGGTGTTTATATTCAAAAGAGTCCTCTACAACGTTTTCTTCAAATAGAATTCTTTCTAACTTAGATTTCAAGAACGGAATATTAAACGCCTGTTCCTTCAATGCTTTAGATGTAAATAGACCTAAAATTATGTGACGTTTTACCATTTTTAATTCTTCATCAAATTCAGAAATTGATATATAATCCATTCTTCTTGCATCATAGACATTGCTTTTTGCATTGGTTTTATCTATAACCATAACATCGCCTGTTTTAATCGTTTCAAGAGCGCTTTCTGGTAGTTCTCTAATAGAAACTTTATTATTAAACATAGACTTTTCAGTATTTTTCAAAATACCTAAACAACTATTTTTATCCAATTGAATAAGAACATCATCATTCGTATGCTCTAATGTGTATGTCCTCATGCCCAAAAAGATAAAGTTCTCATCCAAAAGCCACATTAAAAATTCTTTTATATCCTCCGTCTCTTTCTCGCTTATTCTTTTAAGATATATAGGATCGTTCAATTTTCTTGATATATCTTTTATTCTTTTTTGCATCATATCAAAATCTTCTACTGCAAGCCTACTCTCTTTAATTGAGTTGAGTATATCGTCTTTGAGTTTATCCTTTTGTTTGCCACTTATGGCGTCAAGCAAGAAATAGAGATATAACTCCTTGCTTCCCATCTCATGGGGAGACTCAATCTTCTTAAGTTTTCCTTTATCATCCCTCTCAACAACAAAGATAGGCTGGATGCTGAACTCTATATAGAACTCATTTAAACTATTAATTGCAGATGTAATACTATCAACAATGAACGGATTATTATTAGTCAAAAGTTTGATTTTTGTATACTGTTTATCATTAATCTCGATATCTTCTACTTCCATTTTTACATCTTCTTTTCTACTGTCGATAAAATCTAAGCTCTCCTTGATTAAATCCTTAATCTTGTCTACAGAAAATTTCTCTGAAAAACTTTCCACTTTCGAATACTTCAAAGAAGCTGATATAAAAACATCAACAAAATTTTCATTCAAACCTAACCGAGAGAGTTCTTTCTTCAACTTACCGATAATCTTAAAATAATTATCCCTCTTTAGCTCCATAATATAAACCTCCTTTATTCGCCGCAGGGCGAACTATCTCCTTTTAATTTATCTATAGCATGTGGCAAAATATCAACAATATAACCCAAACACTCATCCACAGCCTTCGGTGAGCCTGGTAGGTTAATAATAAGTTTTCCGTCCTTAACCCCTGCTACCATTCTTGACAACATTGCCCTCTTTGTTTTTGTCAAAGAAAAATACAGAATAGCTTGAGGTATAAATGGCACCTCATAGTCTAAAATCTCTTTCGTAGCATCGGGCGTAACATCTCTTGGGTGAAGTCCTGTTCCACCGCTCGTTAAAATTACGTCAGCATCACTTTTTACATATTCCACAAGTCTTTCTTTTATCAAATCTTTCTCGTCAGGTATCACGTCATACAATATAAGATTACTATTAATTCCTCTTAAAATCTCATCGACCACCGGTTTAACCTTATCTCGTTCGGGATTCTTAGACCTTGAATCGCTCATAACAATGAGGGCAAAGTTATAACCTGACACTTACCCCTTTCTCCTTCAATGATTTTTTAACATCATAAGCACTATAAATTCCAAAATGAAACACGCTCGCAGCCAATGCAGCTTCAGCCTGAGTCTTTTCAAACACCTCTTGAAAGTGCTCCAATTTTCCCGCACCGCCGCTGGCTATCACCGGTATATCAACAGATTCACTCACAAGGGCAGTAAGTTCTATATCGTAACCATCTTTAGTTCCATCGGCATCCATGCTTGTTAACAGTATCTCCCCTGCCCCACGTTGTTGTACTTCAACTGCCCATTTAATAGCATCAATGCCGGTAGGCTCTCTTCCGCCTTTCACAAACACCTCAAAACCTCTTTCGGTCTTTTTCGCATCTATAGCAACAATTATGCATTGATTGCCAAATATCTTGCTTGCTTCGTTTATTAAATCAGGATTCTCTACAACGGCTGAATTTATTGACACTTTATCTGCTCCTGCTTTAAGCAAATTCCTAATATCATCTACGCTTCTTACACCTCCACCAACCGTCAAAGGCATAAACACCCTCTCGGCGGTTTTTCTAACTACATCCAAAATAGTTTTCCTCTGCTCATAGCTCGCTGTTATATCTAAAAACACCAACTCATCTGCACCTTGGCCATCGTAAACAACGGCCTGCTCAACAGGGTCTCCAGCATCTATCAACCTAACAAAATTAACACCTTTGACCACCCTGCCTTTATCCACATCCAAACAAGGTATAATCCTTTTTGCTAACACCAAAAAGCCCCCTCAGTAGATGATTAAACTAAAATAGATTATAATATTTAAAAATATTTAGTTCAAGTTTTTAAATAAAGAAATACTACCTATAGGTGGTTTATATAAAAACATTGCTTTATAAAGATATACCTACAATAAGACAAAACTTTATGTTTTTTCTACTTTACTAATAGTACCTTGAGCCACAGCAACCAAAACTTCTTTTTCACCCCTAACAACAAACACTTTGCATTCGCACACAGCCTGCCTTCTTCCAGACGATAAAACAGTGGAACGGGCAATCAACTTATCACCAATAGCTGGACGAACATAATTTATTTTATATTCCGCAGTGACACCATCCCCAAATATAGAACCGCCAGCAAATGTCATACAGTTATCAGCGAGATAGCTAATAACTCCGCCGTGAACAAACCCATGTTGCTGTTTTAGTTCATCTCTAATTAACAAAGAAATCTCAGCAGAACCAACTTCAAAATATATTAATTCTGCACCCAATAATTTACTAAACGGCTGAGAATCCAAAATCTCTCTTCCGATTTTAAGTACATCACTCATAACAACCCTGCTGCGCTTCATTCAAAATTACAACAAATAAGTTACTTGTTTCACTTCAAATATCGTCAACTGTTAAGGAACCATTCCTAATCTCAATGCTCCCCAGTGCTTACCTTCTATGTAAATCGGAGCTGATATATCATACATAGCTTCTCCTGTGTCTCTCTTATAAGTTTGTATCAGCACTGGCTCGGTATTCTTTGCATCCGCAAGACCAATTGGGTCATCAAATATCCTCATAGAGCGATTTCCTACAAGGTCTTTTTCATAATCTCCGGTTAACGGCTTATCATAAATAGTATTATTAACCGGTAAATAATCATTATCATCCACTAAAACAACAACCTTAAATTTCGGATTCATTGATAACACCTTATCCTCTATAGGTTGTATATACTTCTTCATAAAATTCGTAAACCTTGCTTTGTATTTTTGAGGATTGGTGTTTGGAACTGGCACATAGTTTCTATCCCATATATCGGCACTTGTTATCTCTCCTCTTTTTATGGCATCCTCTATTGTTGTTTCTATCTCTTTTTTTGCATCTCTAAGGATTTTGTAAACATCTTCAATTGGAGTATTGGCTTTTATCTCTTTAGTAACGGCAAACGCTATATCTGTTATTTCCTTCAAATCAACCGATTGAGATACAACATCGTTTAATCTTTTGATTACATCTTTTGTAGCTTGCGTTACATTTTCAACTGTTTGGCTAATTTCTTCAATAGAAGCAGATTGTTGTTCAACAGCGGCAGTTATATTACTTAGCATTTGAGAGGCTTTATCTATCTCATCTTTTACATTTGCAAATGTTTCTCTTATTGTTACCGCACCTTCCCCACTTTTTTCTATCTTTTCTGCTATTTCCAAGTTTTGTGTTATGAGTTTAGAGACGTTATCACTGATTGTATCTGTCATTTTATTGATTTCAGATGCATGAGATTGCGTTTTTTCTGCTAACTTTCTTACCTCATCCGCAACAACGGCAAAGCCACGTCCAGCCTCTCCTGCACGTGCAGCTTCAATTGCGGCGTTCAATGCTAATAGGTTTGTTTGGTCCGCTATGTCGTTTATTACGTCTACAACGCCAGTTATACTGTTAAGGTTGGAATTGAGTTCGTCTATGAGATTTTTACCTTTTTTAACTATGTGAACGTTTTCTTCTATGTTTCTACCAACCTCAGTTATTATATTAAGGGCGTTGTTACTTGCTTTATCCACATTACTCATAAAGTCACTAAATTCTTCAACGCTATTTGATATATCATTTATAGCTCTTGTGGAATCGCCTATAGTCTCATTTACAGCCTCAAAGCTTTCCATGTTTTCGTTTATTCCTTTTATTGCCTTTTTTAGTTCAAAGTTGAACCTTGCATTTAACACGCTCGCATTTCCAGCCGCCATTATAAGCCTGCCGAATATCTCATTAAGTATTCCTTGAAATTTACCCATAAACGTTTCTAAAGATGGCATAATTGGAGCTTTAATCTCTTTAGTTAGGTCAATTCTCTCTGCAGAAATCATATCTTTAAGTTCCTTGTTAATTTTTCTAACTCCTTTAATCAATACGATATAATAATAAGCAAAGTTGCCTCCTGCAAAAAGAATTGATGCCACCACAAAGAAACTAAAAAGGCTACCTACGTATAGATGCCACGCAATTCCTCCTAAAAAGAACAGCAAAAACGTTATTCCTGTGAACAGAAAAAGCTTGGATACCATGATTCCTCCTTCTATCTACTGAAACTTACTTTGTTTTTAAATCTAAATCTTTTTTCATTATCACATTGGCTTTTGAATTTTAAAATATATAACAGCCTTTATCAAAGCATAGTTCTCATTGACTTATTGTAAAATTTAACTACCATAAGAATTTATGGAATCTAAGAATCTACCAAATAACCTCTCCATAGAAGCCTCTGCGGGAAGCGGTAAGACATACAGGTTAGCAGAGAGGTTTTTAGAACTGCTTAGCTTATACCTAAAGACTAAATCAAAAGCCACTAACCCAAATCTCTGTTCTATTAATCAAAATGCATGCCGGATTCCAAACTCCATAGACTCCATCATAGCCATAACCTTCACAAATAAAGCCGCTGCCGAGATGAAAGAGAGGGTTATATCGTTCTTAAAATCACTTACCGATATAGAATCAGATGAAGCGCCTGATGTAGGGCTTAATAAAGAATCGTCACTCAAGCTACTTATCGATATCATAGAGAATTTCTCAGACTTCCACATAACAACCATTGACTCGTTTATGAACAGAATACTCAAAGCCTTTGCCGTTAATTTAAACATACACCCGGATTATGAAATAACATTTGATAGAGAGGCTATCTTTGATGATGCGTTTGAAACGCTTGTATCTGATAGGTCAAATACAGAGGAGTTGCTGGATTTCTTAAAAAGACTATTACTGCTTGACCAATACGAAGGAATAAATCCAAAGTCTATGATTAAAAAAGGGCTAAAGAGATTTGACGAGGTTGATGTTGGAGAAGATGTAGTTGGATCTTTAGATCTAGCGTCAGAGTTCAATATTGAAGCAAAAAACTTAGAAGGTGTTGAAAAAATATTAAAGAATAGAGCCAAGCAGTATGTTGAAATTATTAGAGAGATAGCAACAGAGGAACTGAACAAAAACGATAAAAATAGAGTTTTAAATAAAACCTTTGCTAAAGTACTTGCTGACCTAACCGAAGAGAACCTTTTAGATAATTACGGCAAACTCAAAAAAAGGCAAACAGGAAAAAGTAGGATATTTAATAACAACAAAAGCCTTCCACCAGAAGTAGAAAAAACCTTCAACGCGAGTCTCAGCAGGCTAATAGAAACAGCAGAGCAGTTTTTTCTCGTAAAGGGTGTCTATGAAACAGAAATAATAAGGGAACAGCTGAGTAAGCTGAAAGAACTTGAAGGAAAAATAAAAAGTTCCCTAAATATTGTTGAAATCAGCACCATATCCAAAGATATTAGCAGTATCCTAAAAAAAGATATGGGTGTAAGCTATGCCTTCTGCAGGCTCGGCGAGCGGATATCCCACTAT